>NZ_CP137549.1:3452500-3753749 GCF_033335955.1 Streptomyces sp. N50 | reverse complement strand
ACAGCTGGGACCCGGTGCCGGTACCGCTGCCGACGTACGTCACCGCGCCGGTCGCGCCCCGCGCCACGTCCGACGTGGACCTCGGGGCGCCGGACGCGTGGAGCTCGGCCCGCTCCAGCTCCGTGGCACCGGAGCAGGAGGCGCGGTCCGGGGGGCGGGACGGGCGCGACGCCCGCGATGCCCAGGACGCTCGGGACGGTCGGGACGAGGACGCGGAGGACCCGTCGGAGGACAGGTCGACGGCGGACGGCCGTACCGACGCCCGCCGCGCCGCCTCCGCCCGGCGCGCCCGCGAGCGGGGCCGCACGCCCCTGTTCGACCAGTACGAGGACGGCGAACGGCCCCGCGCGGCCAACGAGTGACCAGGCAAGGAACGGATTTCCAAGCACCCTGACGGGGATGCTAGAGTTTCACTCGTTGCAAGGGCCTGTGGCGCAGTCTGGTAGCGCACCTCGTTCGCATCGAGGGGGTCTGGGGTTCAAATCCCCACAGGTCCACCGCAATGGCTGTTCTTGGGTCCGCCCAGGGGTAGTTGACGAAATCCCGTCCGATCACTGATCGGGCGGGATTTCGTCGTTTCTGGGGTCGTTGGGAGGCCTGGGTGCGCACATGGGGAAGCGCGCCGAGTCACGGATTGTTGTGGCTGCGGACGGGCCGGTAGGCGTTCAGCCAGGGTGCGTGGAGATAGGGGGCGTCCTGGCGGTACTTGGCCAGACGCCAGTCGCCCGCCTCGGTGTCCGCGGGGGAGCGAAGTGTTCGGTCTCGGGGATGTGCACGGTGGGGCGGGCCACTGCTGGGAGGGGCCGGAAGCCGGGTACCGCGGGCGTTCGCTCCGTGGGCGTCAGGCCTTTCCTTGAGCCCGAAGTGGTACGAGGTGCGGGCTTCGATCTTCTCGCGGAGTTCGTCGCTACGGAGCCGGACGGTGGTGGTGTGGATGAGTGGGGTTCCTTGCCAACTGCCCTGCAATCCACGTTCCTTGACCTTGTAGTCCAGGGCGAGGCGGTAGCCGAGGCGCCGGACGGGGGTCTGGAAGGCGGGTGGGCTGCAGCCGGTCCGGTACAGGCGCGGTCGGCGGCCAGGATCCTGGCGGGCAGGCCGAGTTCGAAGCCCAGGCAACTGCGGGTATGCCTTGCTCGTCTTGTCGTCATGGTCACGGCGGTGGGCCGCGGCCGATGGCTGTCGGGGCGAGCCGCGACGGGAACCGAGGTGGCGTCCACGCCGGCGTCACCGTTCCAGCCGCGCAGGTGTCCGCGCCGATGGGGCATGCGGACGGTGGCGGAACCAGGCGGTTGGCCAGGGGCTGGAGGCGGGCGGCGGAGGTGCGCCCTTCGGAGTTGGCCCAGATCGCGGCGTAGGAGTCGGCATGGCGTTGGGGCAGTCGGGAGCGCCGGTCGTGGCGGACCCGGGTCCAGGACGGTGGCGACGGTGTCCAGGCCCCGTAGAGCCGTCTGCTGGAAGCGATACGCGCGGAGGGTCCGGCCGGAGGCCGGTCGGGGATGCTCAGTCAGGTGCGGGCTTTGGGATCGAGGCTGTAGCGCAGGATGCGCCAGGCGTGGGTGATGGTGGCCCGGCCGGTGTAGTACGCCGACAGCATTTCCTTCTCCGGGCCGCTCACACAAGCAGCGTCATAGGCGGCGTGCGAGCGCGGGCGGGGTCTGGGCAGGGTGCTCGGTGGACAGGAGCCTGGGGTTTTGGGGGTGGCTCGGTGCGGGAGGCGAGCCGGAGCCGTCGTCGGGGCATACGGGAGCACCGCGTGTGGTGCCGGCCCGGTGAGCTCGGTGACCGTGTCGCGAGTGCTCTCGGCGGTCGTCCGGGTGGGCGCCTGCCAGGTGGCGAGGATGCTCAGGTTGATGGCGCGGATCATCAAGGCGAGCAGGATCGTCTGGGCGGCGCGACGGTGGTCCAGTCGTTTCCTGGAGTCCGCCATATCGGTGTGGTGGCTCTCTGCCCTGCCGTTGAGGCCCACGATGTCGGCTCGGGCGGCGGCGGGTAGGGCGCCGTTCCAGGACGGATGAAGGCAGTGCCGGTCCTGGCGGTACTTGTCGAGGCCTCCGGGGCGGAGGGTGAGCGTTGGGCTCCGGCAGATCTTCGGGAGCTCATGCCGGGTCGGTCCGCAGTCGGTCGGCTGTGGGGAGGGGGACGAGCGGTTTGGCCGCGGTGTGGGCGGCGGCCGGGATCGGACTGGTGGTCACCGTGGCTCGCCCGGTGACCACCAGTCCGGTGCCTTCAGCCGGCGCTGCCCGTGAGGGCGACGGTGGCGGGGGTGCCGGGGATGCCTCCGACTTGTTCGGGGGCATCCCACTTGCCGTTGGCGTGGCGCAGGGTGTGCTTGATCTTGCCGTCGGTGGTGACGATGGCGGCTTGGAACTCGCCGGAGACGGCGGCGGCGTCGACGGAGACAGCGGTGTCACTGCCGAGCTTGGTGCCGAGGCTCGCGAAGTCGCTCCAGTGGCCCTCGGCGTCACGGATGCCGTGCTCGTTGAGGCCGGTGGTGCTGGTGAGAACGACCTGCAGCTCTTCACCGATACCGGCGAAGGCCATGCCGTTCACGGTGCCGATGCCGGGGGCGAACTGGGTGACGTTGCCCCAGGCGCTCCAGGTGCCGTCCTCGTGGCGCTGGCCGTGGTAGGCCTTGCCGCCGGCGACGATCCCGACGTTGGTGTTGCCGCCGGTGGTCTGCGAGACGGTGAGCTGGGTGGCGTTGGCGAGGGCGCCGAGCTTGGCGGAGGCGTCCGCCCACTTCGACCAGGTCTCGTCCGCGTCCATGGTGGCGTGGTAGACCTTGCCGCCGGCGAGGCCGACCAGGGCCAGGCCCGGGCCGGTGGAGGTGACCGCGACACGGGTCAGGCCGGTCTTGGCACCGAGGGTGGCGTTCATGTCCTTGAAGGCGTCCCAGCCACCGGTGGCCCGGCGGGCGGCCATGTAGAGGTGGCTGTCGCCGCCGACGGCGAAGATGTAGTTCTTGCCCTTGATCGCGGCGTCCGCGGCGTAGGCGACGTCGGTGACCGACCCTGCGACCTTCTCCACGTCGGCGAAGCCGGTCCAGTCGCCGTTGCTGTTCCGCATGCCGTGATAGAGACCGGTGCTGGTCTCGGTGACCATCTGGAGGTTCCACGTGTTGAGCGTGGAGGCGGTGTTCTCGGTGATCCAGGCGCGGATGTCGTCCACGCGGGAGGCGACGGCGCCGGTGCGGGTCTCGTCCGTACCCAGGCAGCCGCCCTGCCAGGAGTTGGTGGCGATCGCGGCGAGTTCGGGGCGGCCGTTCCTCTCGCGGAAGACGGGGGCACCGGTGTCGCCCTTGCAGACGGGGGTGCCGTCGATGGCGAGTGCGGTGGTCTCGACCGCACCGGTGGTGAAGGCGGCGGTGTGCAGGGTGTCGGGCACCCAGGTGTCCTTGGTCCGCCCGTAGCCGGCGCCCTTCAGGGCTTCGCCCGTGACGGGTGCCGCGGTGGCGGGGTGCAGGAAGGAGAGGCCGTAGACCGGGGCGGAGAGCTTCGCGAGGACCAGGTCGCGGTCGGTGCGGGGTATCAGCTGGGTGATGTCGCGGACCTCACCGGTCGTGGTGGTGAGATCGGTGCGGCCGATGGTGGCCGTGGACTTCAGCTTCGGCGCACCGGCCGGCAGCGAGGTGGCCTGGGCGGGGTCGTCGGCGAAGCAGCTCGCCGCGGTGATCATCCACTGGTTGTTGATGAGGGTGCCCGTGCAGGCGCGCGTTCCGTCACCGATATCGATCTTCGCGGTGAAGCTGGACGCCCCAGTCGCCGCGGCGTCACCGTCGAGGGCTTGTGCCGTCGTGCCGGTGAGGGCTCCGGCGGCCGAGACCACTGCGGTGAGCAGCGTTGCGGCCCACGCGGTGCGTGAACGCTTGCCAGACATGTTGGTTCCTTACGAAGCATGGGTGTGGCGGGAGAGAGCTCGCCGCACGGGTGGGGCGCCGCTCTGCCGGGGTGCCGGATCAGCGGTCTCGGCCGGGAGGGTTCAGCTGGTGACGCGGAGTTCGACCAGAACTGAGCGCAGGCCGGAATCGCCGGCTTCGCCGTAGGGGGTGTAGTCGTTCTTCGGGGCGTCGACGACGGTTTCCTGCCCCTCGGCGGTGATCGTGGCCCGCACGGGATGGTCCTCGGTCCAGATCCCGAAGGCGTCGGGCAGTTCGAGCGTGAGGAAGCCCTTGGTGCCGCTGACGTCGAAGCAGTAACTCAGCTGGCCCGTCCGGGACTTGACCTTGATGTCGTAACCGGCGTCGCAGCCGGTCAGCAGCGTGATGTGGCCGTCGCCGCGCTTCAGGGTGATCTGCTGGTTCTGAAGGATCTTCGCCGCGTCGGGGTACGCGAAGTCCTCGACCGCGGAGGGCATTCCCGTTGCGGCAGCGGTCGTCGCAGCGGTCTGCGGGGACGCCTGTGCCATCGCGAGTGAGCCGGCACCTACTGATGCCGCAATCGCACCAGCAATGCCGATAAAGAGTGCCTTTCGGGCACGGGCTATCGCCACTTCTTCCTTCCGGTTGGTTTTGAGGGACTCCCGTAGGACCCACATGATTTTCACAAGTAAAGCACATGTAAGCTGCACCTCTCCGCAACATCTCGCAGGTCAGGGGAAGTTGTGTGATCACCAGAGCGCTCCGCGAACGCATCGACTTTCACTTCGGCAAGTAATCCCCGTTGTGGGTCATATGCATTAATCCGGACATTCCGTTTCGCGGGATGCGGGCGCGGGCTCATTTCCAGTTGTGTCTTATGCGCGGCGCGCACGGTCTCCGTGTGCGCCGAGAGAGAGGTGACAGGGTGGCAAGACGACCACTCACGTCGACGGGACAGCCGAGGCGTTTCACACCGAAGGTCCCCGGCGGGCGGCGACTGCCGGCTCTGCGCAGGAGCGTCGCGCTCCTCCTGCCCGCGGCCCTGTTCACCGGCTTGCTGGGATCGTCCGCACCGGCCTTCGCCGACACCGACGAGGACGGCGTCCTCATCCCGTCGGCACGCTCCGAGGCCGTCGACTACTGGACGACAGGCGGCGCCGGCGTCAAGGAAGCCGCCAAACAGGCTCTGCTCGGTTCGGACGAGGACATCAGGAAGTTCCTCGACGACGTACCGGCGATCCAGTACGACGACGACTACGTGGACGCCAGCCGCGTCATCAACGAGGGCGGTCCGGCCGTGCGGGAGGCCGCCAAGGCGGCACTCGCGGGTACCCCCGAAGATCTGCGCGCTTTCCTGAAGGACGGTTGGAAGGCGCCGCTCGAACAAGACCAGGAGGTCGAAGCCTCCAAGGTCATCAACTACGGCGGCCCCGGTGTGCAGGAGGCCGGCAAGGCCGCTCTGCGGGGTGGCGCCGCCGAGATCGAGAAGTTCCTCGACACCGGTCAGTACGACGAACGGGAGATCGACAACGAGGTCGCGGTCTCCAAGCTCATCAACTCAGGCGGCCCCAATGTGAAGGCGGCCGGCAAGCTCGCGCTGCGGGGCACGCCGGACGACATCAATGAGTTCCTGGAGATCGGCCAGTTCACGGCCCGCGACCGCGACCAGGAGCACGCCACCATTGAAGAGCTGACCGCCCAGGCGGAGGCGGCCGGCAAGCAGGCGCAGGAGGCGACCGACAAGGCCGAGGCCGACTCGGCCAAGGCCATCGCGGCGGCCGCCCAGGCGGAGAAGGCCGCGGAGAAGGCCGCCAAGGAGACCGCGGCGGCCAAGAACGACTCGAAGATGGCCGCGTACAAGGCCCAGCAGGCAGCGGCCGCGGCACGGCAGGCGGCCGCCGCGGCGCAGACCGCGATCGGTGCGGCCAACGAGGCCAACCACTCCGCGCGTATCGCGGCGCTCGCCGCCGCGCAGACCGCTTCGGCCGCGGCGGTGGCCGCGGACGCGGCGGACGACGCCTACAACGCGGCCATCGCCGCGGGCAAGGACAAGAGCAAGGCAGCGGCCGCCGCCGATCAGGCCAAGAAGGCCCGCGCCGCCGCCGACCTGGCCAAGAAGTCCGGGCAGGCCGCGCAGAAGGCCGGTGACGCCTCCAGGGCCGCCGCCACCGCGGCGCATGCGGCACGCGGCGCTGGTACGAGCGCCGACGCGGCCGCTGACGCGGCCGATCAGGCCAACACCGCCGCCGAGGCCGCGGGGATCCACTCCGGTGAGGCCAAGGCCGCCGCAGCGGAGACGCGTCGTCATGCCGCCGAGGCCAATCGTGCCGCGGACGCCGCCGAGGCGCTGGCCAACAAGTCGGCCGACGCCGCGGACGAGGCCCGCGACTACGCCGACTCGGCCGCCGAGCACGCCGACAAGGCGGCAGATGCCGCCGACGCGGCGGCCACATTCGCCGGAACGGCTGCCGATGCCGCGAAGCTGGCCACCACGCACGCGGCCGCGGCCCAGGACGCCGCCGGAACGGCCACGAAGGCAGCCGCGACCGCGCACAAGGTGTTCGGCATCGCACGGGAGACCGAGGCGGAGGACCTGACCACCCGCACCAACGCCGCGATCGAAGTCGCCAGGACCGACAAGCTCAACACGATTCAGCTCGGGTCCGAGAAGGCCGGCATCGCCGTACTGGGCAGGAACCTCGACACCACCCGGACCGCCCTCGCCGCCGAGGCGGCCGAGCCCGACGCCGACATCGCCGCGCTCGCCACGAAGGGGCGTCAGCTCGCCCTGGACGCGATGAAGACGCGTGGCCCCTGGGTGCGTCAGGCCGCCGCCGACGCCCTCTCCGGCACGGACGCGGACGTCGTGACGTTCCTGCGCACCGGCTGGGACACGGCCAAGCAGCGCGAGACCCGTGATGCGGTCACCGAGCTGAGCACCAACAGCCCCTACGCCGGCGTCCGCACGGCCGCCACCACTGCTCTCACGGGCGACGACGAAACCGTCAGCGCCTTCTACACCACCGGCCAGTACACCGCCGGTGCGGTCGACATGGAAGTCGAGGTCTCCAAGCTCGTCAACGCCGGCGGCCCTGGGGTCCAGGAGGACGGCAAGGCCGCCCTCGCCGACGGCAGCGGCAAGGCACTCGCGGCCTTCCTCACGACCGGCCAGTACATCGCCCGCAACACCGACGAAGAAGTCGAGGCGTCCAAGCTGGTCAACGCCGGCGGACCGGAAGTCCGGTCAGCGGCGAAGGTGGCCCTGGCCGGTCCCGCCGCCGATCTGCACGACTTCATCGCCGTCGGGCAGTACATGGCCGACCGCAAGGACCAGCTCGCCGCCACCCATGTCGCACAGGTCACGGGGCTGATCGCCCAGGCCGACGCGATCTCCGCCACGGCACGGTCGAACGCCTGGCTGGCATCCCAGGCCGCGTTCGCCGCCAACGGCGCCGCCGACAAGGCACAGGACGCGGCCAACCGGGCCGCCGACTCCGCACGTGAGGCATCCGGCTACGCGCAGGACGCGGACGCCTCCGCCGACCAGGCGCAGATCAGTGCGAACAAGGCCGCTCAGTCCGCCACCACCGCACGCAACGCCGCAGCCGCCGCGGACCGGGACGCGGCGGCCGCCACCGAATCCGCAGCCCAGGCCCAGTGGTCCGCCACCTACGCCTACAACTCGGCTGCCTCGGCCGACAGTTCCGCTGCTCAGGCGCAGCAGTCCGCCCTCGACGCGGGCAAGAGCGCCGCTGACGCCAAGGCTGACGCCACGGCCGCCTGGAAGCGGACGGTCGACCTGCGCAAGCAGGAAGAGTCCGCGGCCCGCAAGGCGGCCGAAGAGGACCGGAAGAAGGACGCGGCAGCCAACAGAAAGCCCCGCTGCGTCCCCCGCTACCGGGAGGGCGGAGTCGACTACGAACTTCTGCGGTGTGTCGACGATGGCGGAGTCGTGGCCTCCGTCCCAGACGATCCCACCCTCACCGCCATCGCCTGGGTGCTCACCAATACTGACCTCCTGATCGAATGCCAGGAGAACCTGTCAGTCACGAACCTGAAGTGCGGCGAGTACCTCGCCATGATGTTCCCCGCCTTCGGCGAGGCCAGGGCCGTCAAGGGTCTCGCAGACCTCAAGCACTTCAAGGACGTCAAGAAAGTCGTCGAGGCCACCCGACTCGGGAAGATCGGCGAACTCGGGGAGGTGGTCCTCAAGGACGGGAAGCCGCTCGGCGTGGCCGACAGTCCGGGCGTGCAGATGATCACGCGGGACGAGATAGGGAAAGTGGCCGATGGCATCCGTGCGAAGCTCGGCGCCCCCGATCAGGTGACCCAGGTCCCAGGCAAGGGAACCGTCGAGGTGTGGAAGTTGGACGGCGGCAACGTCAACTACCGCAATTTCAGTAGTTCCGGTGGAGGCGGCGACACCACCATCGACCTGACCAAGGATCTGATAAAAGAGTTCGGTTTCAAGCGATATCACGCGAAGTAAGTCCAGACGGAAGGCAGTTCGATGAGTGGGATCTATGAATCCGAGCTCGACTACCTGGTGCAATACGGAGAGACGTCCTCTGTCTACTTCACTATTCTCTGGGACGCCGCCGAGACGGTGGCCGGTGACGGAAGCTCGGTTTCCGACGTGCAGAAAGCAGCCATCAGACTCGTTGGCGGCATGCTTGATCGCGGTATCCGAGTCGGCGATGTCAGTCCTCGGGAGGGTGAGGAAGTAATCCCCTGGGATCTCTCTCGTGAAGAGATTCTCCGCCGCATCGAGCGGGAGATGCGGATGTACGACGACCCGGCCGACTACATCAACATCTGTTGGTTCAGCACGCACTGAACGAACGGCAAGCCAGGATCCTGTCCGGAAGATCGTGTTTCGATCTTCCGGACAGGTCCGGAACTGGTATCGGGCATGTCCGAAGCAATGGCGAACGAGGATGCGGGGGATGTGTGAGCGGGCGGGCGAGTGCTGTTGGCGATGCCGGACTCATATCGCTGCCGCTCTTCTCCACGCCGCCGATCCTGAACCCGAGCCGAGGATCCGGGTCGTCACATGCCCGTGGCGGCGCGGGTCGGACCCGCTCGTGAACACCCCACCGCAATGGCTGTCCTCTGCTTTCCCGAGGCGTGGGTTGCTCGGTGCGGCTTTCCCTGGGGAACGGAAGCTTGCTCCGAGGAACTGCCCGCGCTGGGCGACCGGCACCTGACCTGCTCCTGCGGCGTGAACGGTCATGCCCAGGCGCTCCCTCACCGCGGGGCGCCGCGCGGACCTGGTCCGCATCGAACTCCTCGAACCCGCCGGCTCAAGGACGACGTTCCTCCAGCTGGCGGAGGCGTGCGGGCAGAGCCGCCGGCAAGCACGACGGGTGCCGGACCTGAGCGCGGCTTCCGCTTCTGCGCGAGCGGGGCGAACCGGAGGAACGGGAACGGACCTGGACCAGCGGACCGCCCACCCGGTTCCGCCGCCCGTTCTCACATGGCGAGGACACGAGACCGTCCGCGATGGCTGTCGGAACCGGCTCGCGAGCCGGACGGCGTCGAGCGGGGGAGTGACGGCTCGGCCTGATCCGGACCCGGGCGACGGGGCTTTCCTGGAATCGCCGATCCGTGGTCGGTGCGGTTTCCGCTGCCCGGCGAATCGGCGGCGCCCGCGCGGCCCGCAGTGTACCCGGCGCGGAGAACCGGCAGTCGTTTCTGGCCGATCCATGAAGCACGGCTGTTCAATGGCGGCGGCCGGACCGCGGCGCTCCGGAATCCCTGGAATTTCCGTAGAGCTTTGTCCGAATTCACTGGGCGGGGCAATTTCAAACATCTAGATCAAGACATCAACGTGGGCAGATTTGATCGCTCGGCGAGGCTTCCGAGGTGTCCGGAAAATGAGGATATGCAATGAATTATTCAACCGGAAATTGAATGCAAGGGTTTCAGCAAGCGGTTGCGCATCCCTTGCTGTTCATGCAAGATCCACTTCGGCCTGGGGGCGTATCAGCGCTCCTCGGCGGACCAGCCGCTTCCGTGCTTCGTAGCAGAAAGGTCGTTCATGCAGCCTGCTTCATCGTTAATCGAGACGTCCGGGGCGACCACTGCGGAAACCTTGCTCAATGCCCTCGTAACACGCGGGCATTCCCACTTCACCGGAGTGCCGTGCTCCCTTTTGAAAGGGCTCTTCCGGCTGCTTGAGGAACCCGGCTGCGCGGCCACCTACATACCGGCGGCCCGCGAGGACAGTGCCCTGGGAGTGGCCTCGGGCCTTGCCGTGGCGGGGGCCCGTCCCGTGGTTCTCATGCAGAACTCGGGACTCGGCTATTCGCTGAACGTCCTCACCTCGTTCAACCTCATCTACGACGTCCACCTGCCGATCATCGTCAGCTGGCGGGGACACGACGGCAACGACGCGGTCGAGCACGACGTCATCGGCCGCGAACTCACCCGGCTGCTGGACGTGTTCGGGCTGCCCTGGACCGTGCTGGACAACCAACGGCCCGAGGACTCGGTCGACGCGTTCCTCAAGCAGTACGACTCCGGCCGCAGCACCGCCGTACTCATCGTCCGGGAAGGGGTGTGAGCCGTGCTGGACATCCGTGACGCCCTCGGGGCGCTGCTGGAGCGCGAGCCGTCCGCCCTGACGGTGAGCACCTGCGGCTACATCACCCGCGACCTGTACAACATCAGCGATCGCCCGAACCACTTCTACCTGGTCGGATCGATGGGGATGGCCGCCCCGATCGGCCTCGGCATCGCCCTCGCCCACCCCGGACGGCGGGTCCTGGTCCTGGACGGCGACGGCTCGTACGCCATGAATCCGGGCTGTCTGCCGATGATCGCCGAGCACCGGCCGAACCTGGTGCACGCCGTCCTCGACAACGGCGCCCACGAGAGCACCGGCGGCCAGCGCACCGTCGCCCCCGGCGACTGGGCGGCCATGGCCCTCGCGGCCGGTTACGCGGCCGCGTACACCGTGGACGGTCTCGACGAACTGGCCGCCCTGGACCTCACCGCCACACCCGCGCTGGTCCGTATCCGCTGCGCGCCCCGCACCCACCCGGCGGGCAGGCGCGTGGAACTGACACCGCAGCAGCTGGTGTCCCGCTTCCGTGCCGAACTGGCGACCGCCGGGGCGCCGGCCCGTGCGGGAGGAGCCGCGTGAAGCCGATCCTGCTCGACTGCACCCTGCGCGACGGCGGCAACCAGAACGACTGGCAGTTCACCCCCACCGACGTGCACACCATCGTCAGCACCCTGGACGCCGCCCGGGTCGACGTCATCGAGGTCGGCTATCGCGGTGGCTCCGGCAGCAGGGCGAGCGCGACGGCCGGTCCGTCGGCGCACTGCACGCCGGAGTACCTGGCGGCCCTGCCGGACGTCTCCCACGCCGAACTGGCCGTGATGGTCGTGCCCACCGTGTGCCCCGTGCAGGCCATGGCCGACCTCGGCGACAGCCCGGTGTCGATGGTGCGCATCGCCGCCTACCCGTGGAACATCGACGGGGTCCCGGAGTACGTCCGTGCCGTACGCGCGCTGGGACTGAAGGTCGGCGTCAACCTGATGGCCGTCAGCTACACCACGCCCGAGCAGCTGGCGGGCATCGCGGACACGGTGGCCTCCGAACTCCCGGACGTCTTCTACATCGCCGACTCCTTCGGCGCGCTCACCCCGGACGACGTACGGCAGCGCGTCGGACTCCTCGCCGAACGGCTGCCGATCCCGCTCGGCATCCACGCGCACAACAACCTCGGCCTGGCCGCCGCCAACGCGCTGGCCGGTCTCGACTCCGGGGTCGGCTGGCTGGACGCCTCGCTGTGCGCGATGGCCAGGGGCGCCGGGAACCTCGCCACCGAGCAGGCCGCGGCCTTCCTCACCGCGTGGCCCCGCTACGAGACCCACGCCGATCTCGCCCTCGTCTGCGAGGCCGCCGAGTACGTGGCCGAACAGGTGCTGCCCCGTCCCATGACGGTCCGCCGGGCCGAGATCGCCGCCGGGATCAACGACCACCACTTCTACTTCCAGGACCGCATCGAGAAGATCAGCGCCCGCCACGGCCTCGACCCGTGGGAGGTCGGGCGGCGGATCGGCGCGGCGCAGCCGCGCAAGGTCCTGGACGAGACGGTCGAGCGGCTGTGCCGGGAACTGGCCGACGGACGACAACTGACCGAAGGAAGGGAAGCATGACCGACAACCGACCGCTTCAGCACGACGCCGGGACCGGCGCGACCCCCCTCAGCGCCGCCCAGCGGCTGCGCGCCGCGCTGCACGCCCCGCGGCTGGCCCGTGCCATGGGCGCGCACAACCCGCTCAGCGCACGGCTCGCCGAGGAGGCCGGCTTCGACCTCGTCTGGGCCAGCGGGCTGGAGATCTCCGCCTCGGCCGGCGTCCCGGACGCCAACATCCTCGCCATGGGCGACTGCCTCGACGCGGCGGCCGATCTGTCGGCGGCGGTGGACATCCCCGTCCTCGCGGACTGCGACTCGGGCTTCGGGAACGTCAACAACGTCATCCACATGGTGCGCTCCTACGAGGCACGCGGCGTGGCCGGCGTATGCATCGAGGACAAGCAGTTCCCCAAGCTCAACAGCTTCATCGAGGGCAACCAGGACCTCGCCCCGCTGGACGACTTCGCGGGCAAGATCCGGGCCGCCACGGAGACCCGTACCGACATGGTCGTCGTGGCCCGGCTGGAGGCGCTGATCTCCGGGCAGGGCATGGACGAGGCGCTGCGCCGGGCCGACGTCTACGAGCGCGCAGGCGCGGACGCCCTGCTCATCCACTCCAAGCGCAAGGACCCGGAGGAGGTCTTCGCCTTCCGTGAGGCCTACCGCGGCGACCTCCCGGTGATCGTCGTACCGACCACCTACAACCAGGTCACCGTCGAGGAGCTGGAGCGGGGCGGCTTCGCCATGGCGATCTACGCCAACCAGGCGCTGCGCAGCTCGATCCGGGCCATGCGGGACACCCTCACCAAGATCATGCGGGACGGCACCACCCACCATGTGGAGGGCGAACTCGTCCCGGTCAAGGAGATCTTCGACCTTCAGCGCGCTCCTCGGATGCTGGAACAGCAGGAGCGCTACGAGTCCCTGGGACGCGAGCTCGCGGAGGCAGCACAGTGACCACCTTCCCCACCGCCACCGCGGCACGGCTGGACTTCCACGGCACCCCGCTCGACCTGGAGATCGAGGACGGCGCCGACATCGAGGACGCGCTGGCCTTCCTCGCCACGCATCTGACCGCCCGCGGGACGAGGTCCGACGACAGCGGCCGCGTGCCGGTCGCGACCCTGCGGATCCATGCCGCGGCCCCCGACGGCATCGCTCCTGGGGCCGGGACCCCGCAGGAGGACATCTTCCTCCGCAAGAGCGCCAGCGAGTTCTTCACCGTCCCGGCCCGGCGGGCCGTCGTGGACGGCAGGGAGTACCTGGAGTGCACCAAGACGGGCACCCGCTTCGTCTTCGACCGTGCCGCGCGCGTCGTCGACGTGGCGCTCGGCGCCGGCGGGCACATGGACCTGGTGGAGCTGGTGCGCGACCTCGTGCTGAAGCACCAGGAGAACACCGGGGCCGCCGTGCTGCACGCCACCGCCGCCTACCGGGACGGCGAGGTCGTACTGGTCACCGGGGCGAAGGGGGCCGGCAAGAGCACGCTGCTGCTGGAACTGGTGGAGCACTTCGGCTACCAGGTGCTCAGCGGCGACAAGACCGTGCTGCACGAGCTGCCGGACGGCTCCGTCGTCGCGGCCGGCTGGCCCGACTACCCGCACCTCGGCTACGGCACCGTCGCCAAGTACCCGGGGCTGAAGGAGATCGCCGGCATCGGGGACGACTACGTGCCCGCCGAGGGCCACGCGTTCTCGCCGGTCGGGAAGTTCGCGGTCGACCCGCTGCCGTTCCGGGACCGGTTCCCGAGCGCCCCGGTCGGGGTGCGGGTGCCCGTCGCGGCGATCCTGCACCCGGCGATCGGCCCCGGCGGCGACACGGTCGTGGAGCCGCTGGCCGGCGGCCGGCAGGAGCACGCCGACGCGCTGCGGGCGAACGTGGAGTCGGCCTTCGACGGCGCCAACGCCGGCTGGCACCACTACCTCGACGACGGCCGCGCCGCCCACGCCGAGCAGATCGCCCGCATCACCGCCGTCCTGGCGGAGGTGCCCGCCTGGACCGTGACCGGGCCGGGCGACCTGACGGCCGCGAACGTGCCGCCGGTGATCGCCGGCCCCGCGGAGGTGGCCCGGTGATCGAGCTGACGGTCGAGAGCACCGGCCTCAACTCCCACTACGACCTCACCGACCGGATCGCCGCCGCCCTCCAGGAACACGGCACGGGCGACGGGCTGGCCGGGGTCTTCGCGCACGGAAGCACCATCGGGCTCACCGTCATGCGCTACGAACCGGGCGCCGTACAGGACCTGTTGCGGACCCTGGAGCGCGTCGCGCCGGAGTCTCCCGCCGACGGCGGCCGGTATCTGCACGAGCTGACCACCGCCGACCCCAACGGCTTCTCCCACCTGAAGTCGTCGCTGCTCGGCACCAGCCTGCTCGTCCCCTTCCGGGACGGCCGCCTCGCCATGTCGCCGAGCCACCGCGTGGTGCTCTTCGACTTCGACCTCAAGCCCGCCACCCGCCGCGTCTTCGTCGACGCGCCCCGGCCCGCGGCCCCCGCCGGCCACGACACCGACGTACAGAGCGATGTGAAGGAGGACAGCCGGTGAAGCTGCGGCTGGCCACACCCGGACCCACCGAAGTGCCCCAGCGCCTGCTGCTGGCCGGGGCCCGCGAGATCATCCACCACCGCTCCACCGAGATGGAGCAGCTGATCCACGAGATCAGCGGCGGTCTGCCCCCGCTGTTCGGCACCACCGCCCCCGTGTACACCATCGCCTCCTCCGGGACCGGCGCGATGGAGGCCGCGGTCGCCAACTGCTTCACCGCGGGCGACGAGGTCCTGGTCGTCTCCAACGGCTACTTCGGCGAACGCTTCCAGGCGATCTGCCGCAACTACGGCCTCGTCGTGCACGTCGTGGAGAGCGACTGGGGCACCAGCGCCGACCCCGCGCGGGTGGCCGCGGCCCACCGTGAACACCCCGGCATCCGGGGCGCGTTCGTCGTCTACAGCGAGACCTCCACCGGTGCGCTGAACGACGTGGAGGCCATCGGGCGGATCTTCCGGGACACCGACGTGACCGTGGTCGTCGACGCGATCAGCGGCCTGCTCGTCCATCCGCTGGAGATGGACGCGTGGGGCCTGGACGTGGTCCTCGCGGCTTCCCACAAGGGCTTCATGCTGCCCCCCGGGCTCGCCTTCATCGCCCTGTCCGACAAGGCGTGGACGGCGGTGGAGCGGTCCGGCGGGCCGAACTACTACTGGTCGTTCGAACGGCTGCGGCAGTTCTACCCGATGTCGTCCTCGTCCCCCGCGGTGTCGCTGCTGCTCGCCCTGCACGAGTCGCTGAAGATGCTGGACGAGGAGGGCACGGAAGCCTTCCGCGCCCGGCACGCGACCCTCGGCAGGGCGGCCGAACGCGCCCTGCTCGCCCTGGGGTTCAGCACCTTCGTCAAGGAACCGCACCGCCGCAGCCACGTCATCACCTCGGCGCTCGCCCCCGAGGGCATCGACACCGGGCAGCTGCTGAAGACGCTGTCCGCGTCCTACGGCCTCACCATGACCGGCGGCCAGGCCCACCTCAAGGGCCGGCTGATCCGGGTCGGACACGTGGGAGCGGCCGACGCGCTGGACCTGAGTGCCGTCTTCGGCGCCCTGGAGATGGCCCTGCTCGACCTCGGCCACCGGTTCACCCCGGGTTCCGGTGTCGGTGAGATCATCCGCACGTTCCACGAGGAAGGCCGCTGATGCTCGTCCTGTTCCAGCGAGAGACCTGCCCGGACTGCAAGCCGGTGCGTGAACTGCTCACCAGGCTCCAGGTGTCCTACATCAACATCAACGTGCCCAAGCCCCGCGAGGAGCGGCACGAGCTGATCCGCACCACGGGCAGCAAGTTCATCCCGGCCCTGGTCGACGGGGCGACCGTGATACCGGGCAGGCTCCGGGAGAACGCGGACATCATCGCGTATCTCAAGGAGCGCTTCGGGGATCCGGACGCGGTGGCGCCACCGGCGACCGAGGCAGCCGGGACGGCCCGGCCGGAGCCCGTCGGATGACATCCGGGCAGCGGGTGCCTGCGACACCGCGTCTCGCGGTGATCGCGGGCACCCCCCAACTGGTGGGCGCGGCAAAGGAGTTGGGGGTCGACACCGTCTTCGTGCACGACGCCGCCGAAGCCGCGCCCGCGCAGGCGGCGGAGGCCGACACGGTCCTCGCCACGGACCTGGCGGACACCGACGCCCTGCACGCGGCGCTGGCGCCGCTCCACGCGGACCGCCCCTTCGGCCGTGTGCTGTCCCTCACCGAGCGCGGTCTGCTGCCCGCGGCCGCCCTCGCCGAACGGCTCGGCACGCCCGGCAACTCCCTGCACACCGTGGGCCTGCTCCAGGACAAGCGGCGTATGCGGGAACTCCTCAACGCCCGCGGGATCGCCCCCGTACGCACCGCCGCACCGCGCACCGCCGCGGACCTCGCCGAGTTCTGCCGTACGACGGGCGGGCCCGTGATCCTCAAACCGGCCACCGGAACGGCCAGCCAGGCCGTGTTCCGGGTGGCCGGGCCGGGGGACGCGGAGGAGATCTGGCAGGCGTTCGAGGCGGCGGGCGGCACCCGGCCGGTCGCCGAGGAGTACCTCGACGGACCCGAGATCAGCGTGGAGACCTTCTCCTGCGACGGGAAGCACACCGTCCTCGCCGTGACCGACAAACTGGTCGGACCGTCCTTCGTGGAGACCGGCCACACCCTGCCCAGCGCCCTGCCGGCCCCGGTGCTGGACGAGGTCGCCGCCCTGGTGGTCACCTTCCTCGACGCGGTCGGCCTGATCGAGGGCCCCGCGCACACCGAGGTCAAGGTCACCGGGAACGGTCCGCGCGTCCTGGAGTCCCACAACCGCGTCGGCGGCGACAAGATCCGTGAACTGCTGCGCCGGGCCTACGGCCTGGACGTCGTAAGCCTCACGGCGGGCTGCCCGCTCGGCCTGGTGCCCCCGCCCGCCGAGGCGCCCGTCGCCCGCCGGGGAGCGGCGATCAGGTTCCTCACCCCGTCGCCCGGGACGGTCCGCAGGATCACCGTGCCCGACCTAGGCGACTCGACCGCCGAGGTCCGGCTGGACGTGGCGGTCGGTGACGGCGTCGGCCCGGTGCGCCGTTCCGGGGACCGGTCCGGCTACGTCATCGCCGACGGCACGGACGCCGCCGAGGCCGCCCGCCGCTGCGAGCAGGTGGCGGGCCGGGTGCTGATCGAGACGGGTGAGTGAGTGCCGTGCGCCATGCCGTCGTGACCGACATCCACGGTGACACCGCCCGGCTGCGGGCCGTGCTGGAACGGATCCGGGAGCAGGGAGTGGACCGGGTGGTCTGCCTCGGCGACGTCTTCGAGTGCCGCGTCGGCAAGAAGGAGGCCGCCGGATACGCGTTCGGCGGCCGGCTCGCGGACGTCTTCGACCCCGACCCCGGACTCGCCCGGCTCCTGGACGGCGCGCTGCTCGTGCGCGGCAACCAGGAGGAGCGGATCCGCTCCCTCGTGCCCGGTCCCGAACTGCCCGGCTGGACCCGCCCGTTGCTCGACGCCCCGCTGGAACACCGCACCGGCTTCGCCCTGTACTGCCACGGTCATCCGCTGCCGTGGCGCGAACTGGAGCCCGGTACATGGTGTCCGGCGGACGCGGACTTCCCCGGCCGCGCCCTGGTCCACGGGCACCATCACCGCAGCGCCCTGTACCGGCTGCGGTCCGTCGGCGGTGGTCCGGCCCGGGCGGTGCGCGTGCCGTTCCGGTTCGGCGAGCCGGTGCCGCTCGCCGCGGACGGCCGCTTCGTCGTCAACGTCGGCTCCGTCACCCGCTGCACCCCCGACCGCGGCCCCTCGCCCGCCTGGGCCGTCGTCGACGAGGACGCCGCCACCGTCACCCACCACCACGCCGAAGAGGAGACCATGTGACCCGGCAGGTGCTTCTGCTCAACTCCGACAAGCCGGAGGCCCTCCAGGCGCTGACGCGCCGGACCGACGTGACCGTCCGCGTCATCACCCGCAAGCGGTACGCAGACCTGTACCGGGACCACGAGGTGGCGTACGTCGACAGCTTCGCCGAGCTGGCGCAGGTGGAGCGTGCGGCGTACGGCCTCGCCGCGAGCGGTCCCGTGGACCACGTGGTCGCCGCCACCGAGAAGAGCGTGGTGGCGGCCGGCCTCGTCCGCACCCTGCTCGGGGTGGACGGACCCGGCGTGGACCAGTCCCTGTGGGCCACCCACAAACGGGCGATGAAGGACCGGCTGCGCGCCGCCGGTCTGCCGGTGACGGACTACGCCCAGGCGGCCGCGGTCGACGACGTGCCCTCGGCGGCGCGCCGGACCGGCTGGCCCGTCGTGATCAAGCCGGTGTTCGGCGCCGCGTCGCAGTGCACCCACCGCGTCGCCTCGGCGGCGGAGTTCGCCGAACGGCACCGCGCCGACGCCTACGCGGACCTCGCGGACCTGCGGCTGCCGGTCCAGGTCGAGCGCCTGGTGCGGTTCACGCACGAGTACCACTGCGACGGCGTCGTCCACGACGGCGAGGTGTCGCACGCCGCCGTGTCGCGCTACTTCCTCCCGCCGCCGGTCACGACGCCGAGCCTGAACAGCGGGTACGTGGCCGACCCTGCGGACCCCTTCGCGCAGGAGGTCCTGGCGCTGCACCACCGGGTGGTCGCCGCCCTCGGCCTGCGGGCCGGGGTCACGCACCTGGAGGTGTTCCGCACCGACGCGGGTCCGGTCATCGGCGAAGTGGCGATACGGCCGGGCGGCATGGGCATCTCCCGTATGTGGTGGCATGCCTTCGGCGTGGACCTGTGGGAGGAGTTCGTCCGGGTCTCGATCGGTGAGCGGCCCGGCCGCCCGCCCGGCCGGCCGCGCACCGGGATCGTCGGCCGCACCCGGCTGCCCGCGCTGCCCGGCCTGCGCGAGCGGGTGGCGGCCCTCCCCGGCGTACTGGAGGTGCGTACCCCCGAGGAGTGCTTCAGCCCCGGTCACCTGGAGGCGTACCTCACCGCCGCCGACGAGGGTTCCGCCGAGGCGTTCATCGCCCGGCTGCACACGATGGCGGTGGCCGCGCAGTGAAACCGCCCGTACCCCGGAACAGCGGCTCGCCCACGGCGGCGTCCGCACCGGACTCCGCCGGGAGCACCGGCTCGCGCGCGGGGCGAACTGCCCCCGGGCGGGCGCGCGCCGTGTTCGACGCCTGTGTGCCGCCGCCCGGGGACTCCCGTCTGCTGGCCGTCTCCTGGCTGGTCAAGACCGTCGGCAGCGGCCTGTACCTGACCACCAGCACCCTGTTCTTCACCCGGGTGGTCGGGCTGCCCGTGCGCCAGGTCGCTTCCGGTCTCACCCTGGCGGGCGTCGTGGCGCTGGCCGGCGCCATACCCCTGGGCAAGCTGGCGGACCGGTTCGGTGCCTCGCGCACCTACACGGTCCTCCTGGGCATCCAGTTCGCCACGATGGCCGCGCTCGCCTTCGCCCGCACCTTCCCGGCGTTCCTGGCGCTCGTCCTGGTCTTCCTCCTCGCCGAGCAGGGCAGCACCGCGGCGCGCGGAGCGCTGGTGGCCACGGTCGGGGAGGGCACCGAGCGGGTACGGCTGCGGGCCTATCTGCGCGTGGTGACCAACGTCGGCATCACCATCGGTGCGGCGGCATCGGCACTGGTCATCCAGGCCGACACCGCGGCCGGATACATGGCGCTCCTGTGGTGCACCGCGCTGACCTACCCGGCGGCGGCGGTGCCGCTGCGGTGGCTGCGCTCCCGGAGCCCCCTCCCCGATGGGGGGACCTCCGGGGCAGGCGGCCCGCGGAAGGCGGAGCGCGCCGGTTCCGGCTGGCAGGTCCTGCGGGACGCGCGGTACGCCGCCGTCACCCTCATCTGCGGTGTCCTCTCCCTCCAGGCGCAGATCCTGTCCTTCGCCGTGCCGCTGTGGGTGCTCCAGCACACCCATGCGCCGCCGGTTCTGGTGTCGGGCATCGTGGCCGTCAACACGGTGATGGTGATCTGCCTCCAGATCCGGTTCAGCCGCGGCGCCGAGGACGACGGGCGGGCGGCCCGGATGTGCCGCCGCTCGGGGATCGCGCTGTTCGTCGCCTGCGCGCTGGTGTCGTTCACCGGCGGGATGGGCGGCTGGGCCGCGACGGGGCTCCTGCTGCTGTTCGCGGCCGCGCTCACCCTCGGCGAACTGTGGCTGTCGGCGGGTTCGTTCGGGCTGAGCTTCTCGCTCGCGCCGGACGGCATGCACGGTCAGTACCAGGGTTTCTTCTCCCTGGGCCGCGGTGCCGCCACCGCCGTGGCCCCGTCGCTGATCGCGGTGCTGTGTCTCGGCGACCATCCCCACGCGGGCTGGCTGGCCCTGGGCGCCCTGTTCGCCGTGGCCGGCGCGGCGGCGCCTTTCGCCGTCCGGGCGCGGGGCGTCGCGGTACCCGGGCCGTCGCTCTAGATCACAGCGCCTTCGCGAAGCACCGGCTCTCGTCGTGGAAGCGGTAGTAGCCGAACTTCACGCAGGGCTCGTAGCCGCTGGAGGTGTAGAGGGCGATGGCCTCCGGCTGCTTGGTGCCGGTCTCCAGGACCATGCGGGTGCGGCCGGCCGCGCGGGCGTCGTCCTCCAGGGCGGCCAGCATGCGGCGGGCGAGGCCCAGGCCGCGGGACTGTTCGATCACGTACATGCGCTTGAGTTCGGCGTCGCCGTCCTCGTTGCCCTCGCCGTTGGCGTCCTGGGAGCGCCAGCCGCCGGTGGCGACGGGGTCGTCGTGCTCGTCGTACGCGATGAGGTACACGCCGTTCGGCGGGGTGAAGTCCGACGGGTCCAGGACCGTGGCGTCGCCGCCGTCGCCGTAGCGGTCGTGGTACTCCGCCTGGACCTGGTCGTTCAGCTTGACGGCGTCGGGGTGGTCGAACGGGACGGGTCGTATATTCATGCCGAGTATCGTACTTCTATGCGTTGGGAGGGTCTGCGAAGGTCCGGGTGGGGAATCCGGACCCCGTCCAGTGTGCCGGTAGTGTGCCCGGGTGCTGACTGTGACCTCTGTCAATGTGAACGGACTGCGAGCCGCCGCGAAGAAGGGCTTCGTGGAGTGGCTCGCGGAGACCTCCGCCGATGTGCTCTGCCTGCAGGAGGTGCGCGCCGAGCCGCAGCAGCTGCCGGAGCACGTCCGCACCCCCGAGGGCTGGCACGTCGTGCACGCCCCGGCCACCGCCAAGGGCCGTGCGGGTGTCTCCCTCTACACCCGCCGCGAGCCGGACCGGGTCCAGGTCGGCTTCGGGTCGGCCGAGTTCGACGGCAGCGGCCGCTACGTCGAGGCCGACCTCCCTGGTGTCACGGTCGCCAGCCTCTATCTGCCCTCCGGCGAGGTCGGCACCGAGCGGCAGGACGAGAAGGTCCGCTTCATGGGCGAGTTCCTCGTCCATCTGAAGGACCTGCGTGCGCGGGCCGCCGCCGACGGCCGCGAGGTCGTCGTCTGCGGTGACTGGAACATCGCCCACCAGCCCGCCGACCTCAAGAACTGGCGCGCCAACCAGAAGAGTTCCGGCTTCCTGCCCGAGGAGAGGGCGTGGCTCAGCCAGGTCTTCGACGCGGAGGACGGGGCGTACGTCGATGTCGTGCGCGGCCTGCATCCGGACGTCGAGGGTCCGTACTCGTGGTGGTCCTACCGAGGGCGGGCGTTCGACAACGACAGCGGATGGCGCATCGACTACCACGTCTCGACGCCCGGCCTCGCCGCCAAGGCGGTCAAGGGATACGTCGAGCGCGCGGCCACGCACGACGAGCGCTGGTCGGACCACGCGCCGGTGACGGTGGTCTACGACCTCTGAGGCCCCTGGCCGCCGCCCTGTTGCAGCCGCCGGTCCATCGCCATCGACAACTCCGCCTCCACGACGCTCTTCGCCAGCGGGCGCAGTCGTTGCAGGTCCTCCGCCGTGCGGCCCTCGGAGACGACCAGGTCGGTGAAGAGTTCGGCGAGGGCGTCCGTGTGCGCGCGGACGCGGCGGCCCGCGCTGAGGACGTCGGCGAGGGGGATGCCCTCGCGGACCAGCGCGGCCGTGACGTCGAGGAGACGGCGGCTGATGTGGACGATCTCGCCGCCGTCGGTGCCGAGGTAGCCGAGTTCCAGTGAGGCGGCGAAGTTCTCCGGGGTCGCCTGGTCGCCGAAGTAGTCGGCGAGGGCCTCCGGGGTCAGCCGCACCGGCGTCTCCTCGGTGGGTGCGCCCAGCCCCAGCAGCTCGCCCACGTTGCGGCCGTGGTCGAAGGCCTCGGCGAGTTCCGCGATGCCGTTGAGGGTGTGGCCGCGCTCCAGCAGCGCCGAGATGGTGCGCAGGCGGGCCAGGTGCGTCTCGTCGTACCAGGCGATACGGCCCTCCCGGCGCGGCGGGTGGATGAGTTTGCGCTCGCGGTAGAAGCGCAGGGTGCGCACCGTGATGCCGGCCTCCTCGGCCAGTTCCTCCATGCGGTACTCGCGCTTCTCCGCCGGTTCCGCCTTCTCCGCCTTCTCCGCCACGCCCGCACCCTACGTCGTACCCGGGGTAACTTTCGTCGTCCCGACCCCTACCCATGAGTACGAAGCTGCCCTACGCTCCGATTGCGCCAGTGTTCACTGGCGCGGTCGAGTGGGTCGTAGGGAAGGGCACGGGATGACCGAACGCGAGCATGTGCGGGTGGCGGTGATCGGGTCCGGGTTCGGCGGGCTGGGGGCCGCGGTGCGGCTGCGGCGCGAGGGCGTCACCGACTTCGTCGTCCTGGAGCGGGCCGACAGCGTGGGCGGGACCTGGCGGGACAACAGCTATCCCGGCTGCGCCTGCGACGTACCGTCCCATCTGTACTCGTTCTCCTTCGCGCCGAACGCCGACTGGCCGCGCACCTTCTCCGGGCAGGAGCACATCCGCGCGTACCTGGAGAACGTCGCGGACGTCTTCCGGATCCGGCCGCACATCCGCTTCAACTCCGAGGTCAAGAAGGCGACTTGGGACGCGGAGCGGCTGCGGTGGGACATCGAGACCACCGGCGGTTCCTACTCCGCCGACCTCGTCGTCTCCGCCACCGGGCCGCTGTCCGACCCCAAGATCCCGGACATACCCGGGCTCGACTCCTTCCCCGGCAAGGTCTTCCACTCGGCCCGCTGGGACCACGACTACGACCTGCGCGGCAAGCGCGTCGCCATGGTCGGCACCGGTGCCTCCGCGATCCAGATCGTGCCGGAGATCCAGCCCGACGTGGAGCGCCTCACCCTCTTCCAGCGCACCCCGCCCTGGGTGATGCCCCGCGTCGACCGCCCCATCAGCGCCGCCGAACGCGCCCTGCACCGCGCGCTGCCCTTCACCACCCAGGCCCGGCGCGGACTCCTGTGGGGCATAAGGGAGTTGCAGACCACGGCGTTCACCAAGCGGCCCAACGAGCTCGTCCTGGTGGAGCAGTTGGCCAAGAAGAACATGGCCCGTGCCATCAAGGACCCGGCTCTGCGCGCCAGACTCACCCCCGACTACCGCATCGGCTGCAAGCGGATCCTGCTCTCCCGCACCTACTATCCGGCCCTCGCCCAGCCCAATGTCGACGTCGTGGCAAGCGGGTTGAGCGAGGTCCGCGGTTCGACGGTCGTCGCGGCGGACGGTACCGAGGCCGAGGTCGACGCGATCGTCTTCGGTACGGGCTTCCACGTCACGGACATGCCGATCGCCGAGCGGGTCGTCGGCGCGGACGGGCGCACGCTCGCCGAGGCGTGGCAGGGCGGAATGCAGGCGCTGCGCGGCTCCTCCGCGGCCGGGTTCCCGAACTGGATGACCGTCATCGGGCCCAACACCGGCCTCGGCACCTCCTCCATGATCTTCATCATCGAGTCGCAGCTGAACTATCTCGCCGACTACATACGGCAGTTGGACGTCCTGGGCGGCCGCGTCGCCCTCGACGCCCGGCCGGGCGCGGTGAGCGCGTGGAACCGGCGCGTGCAGGACCGTATGAAACGCACGGTGTGGAACACGGGCGGCTGCACGAGCTGGTACATGGACGCCTCCGGCCGCAACACCACCATCTGGCCCGGCACGACGGCCGAATTCCGCAAGGCCACAAGGCGAGTCGACCTCACCGAGTACGAGGTGGTCCGGGCGAAGGCTGGAAGGAAGACGGAGGCGGCGACGGAGGCGGAGGTGGTGGACGCGTGAGCCGACTGATGCACGTCTCGTCCGGGCCGTACGCCCCGCCCGTCCCCGCCCGCGAGCTCACCGTCACCTCGGCCGACGGCTCCCGGCTGCACGTCGAGGTGCACGGCCGCGAGGACGCGCCCGCCGTCGTCCTCGCGCACGGCTGGACCTGTTCCACGGCCTTCTGGGCCGCGCAGATACGGGACCTGTCCGCCGATCACCGCGTGATCGCCTACGACCAGCGGGGGCACGGGCGCAGTCCGGTGGCCGTCGCGCACAGTACCGACGCGCTCGCCGACGACCTGGAAGCCGTACTGGAGGAGACGCTCGCGCCCGGGGAGAAGGCCGTGGTCGCCGGGCACTCCATGGGCGGGATGGCCGTGCTGGCCGCCGCCGGGCGGGCCGGGTTCCGCGAGCACGCGGTGGCCGTTCTGCTGTGCAGTACGGGGAGTTCGCGGCTGGTCGACGAGTCGCTCGTGGTGCCGTTGCGGGCCGGGCGGATGCGGACCCGGCTGACCCGGAAGATACTGGGGACGCGGGCGCCGCTCGGGCCGGTCACGCCGACCGCGCGGCGGATCCTCAAGTACGGGACGATGGGCCCCGGTTCGGCCCCGCACATGGTCGAGGCGGTCGCGCGGATCGTGCACGCGTGTCCGCGGGCCGTGCGGTACGCGTGGTCCCGGGTGCTCGATTCACTCGATCTCGACCACGGGGTACGGGAGTTGGCGGTGCCGACGGCCGTCGTCGTCGGGTCGGCGGACCGGTTGACGCCGCCGGTGCACGCGCGGGCGTTGGTCGCCGCGCTGCCGAACTGTGTCGGGATCACGGAGTTGCCCGGGCTCGGTCATATGACGCCCGTCGAGGCGCCGGAGCTGGTCGGCGCGAAGATCCGTGAACTGGTCGCCGTGTACGTGGAGTTCGATCAGGTCGAGGAGGGCGCATGAGCAACAGGGGCAATCTTGAAGGGCAGGTCGCGGTCGTGACCGGGGCCGCGCGGGGTGTCGGCGAGTTGCTCGCCCGCAAACTCTCCGCGCGCGGGGCCGAGTTGGCGCTGGTCGGGCTGGAACCGGACGCGCTGAAGCAGGTCTCCGAGCGGCTGCACACCGACAGCGATCACTGGTACGCCGATGTCACCGACCATGAGGCGATGGCCCGGGTGGCAGGCGAGGTGAAGGAGCGGTTCGGGAAGGTCGACATCGTCGTCGCCAACGCGGGGGTCGCGAGCGGGGGGCCGTTCGTCGACTCCGATCCGGTCGCCTGGCGGCGGGTGATCGAGGTGAATCTGATCGGGTCCGCCGTGACCGCGCGGGCGTTTCTGCCCGTGCTGATGGAGAGCCGGGGGTATCTGCTCCAGATCGCCTCGCTGGCCGCGATCACTCCGGCGCCGATGATGACCGCGTACTGCGCGTCCAAGTCGGGGTCGAGGCGTATGCGCACAGCTTGCGGGCCGAGGTCGGTCACAAGGGGGTGCGGGTCGGGGTCGGGTATCTGTCGTGGACCGACACGGACATGGTGCGGGGGGCTGATCAGGACGCGGTCATGCGGGAGTTGAGGGAGCGGTTGCCCTGGCCGTCGAACAAGACGTATCCGCTCGGGCCGGCGGTCGACCGGATCGTCGCGGGGATCGAGCGGCGGTCGAGTCATGTGTACGGGCAGTGGTGGTTGCGGGGGATGCAGGGCGTGCGGGGCTATCTGCCGGGGGTCATCGGGTCCGTGGGGCAGCGGGAGATGCGGCGGTTCGGGTCTCGGCTGGAGGGGATGCGGTCGGGGCTTGTGGGGGCGGGTGGGGCGGCGGACGAAGCGGCGCGGGCCGCGGCGCGGGCTGCTGTGCGTGTCACGGAGGGTGACTGATCGAAATGCGGGGTTTGTCCTGGCGTGTGAATCTGGTCGAGGCCCCAACGAGGGGCCCACAAGTACCCCCCTCAGTACGGGAGTGAACCCACATGGGTATGAAGGACCAGTTCCAGGACAAGGCCAAGGACCTCGCGGACAAGGCCAAGGAGCGTATGGACCAGGGCAAGGACCAGGCGCGGGATCGTGGGCAGCGGCGGGACGAGGATGTTGAGCGTTCGGGGCAGGGGGCGCCGGAGCGGATGGACCGGGAGATGGACCAGGACTACGACGTGTAGTTGAGGTCTGGTTGCGTGGGGCGCCCTGGGTTTTTCGGGGCGTCCCACGTTTCGTTGTTGGGTGCGGGGCGGTGGGGGCTTGTCGCGCAGTTCCCCGCGCCCCTAAAAGCAGGGGGTTGGGGCTGGGCGCGCCCACGCGGCGGAGCCGCAAATAGATACAGCCCCGCGCCCCTAAAAGACAGGGGGGTTGGCCCGTGGGGGGAGTTTGGGCCTCGAACGGTCCGGTACCGCGCTGTAGTCGGGCGGGGTTGCCGCCGGGTGGATGGCCAGGAGGTCCAGGGCCAGTTTGATGGTGTCGTCCAGCTGCGCGTGTCTCCCCTCTGCCCAGTCCAATGGGGTGCGGAGGATCTCCAAGTCCGGGGTCACGCCTCGGTTTTCCACGGTCCAGCCGTATGCGTCGAACCAGGCGGCGTTCATGGGGACCGTGATCACCGTGCCGTCGCCGAGTTGGTGGCGGCCGGTCATGCCGACCACTCCGCCCCAGGTGCGTTGGCCTACCACCGGGCCTAGTTTCAGCAATTTGAACGCCGCCGTGATCATGTCGCCGTCGGACGAAGTCGCTTCGTCGGCCAGGGCAACCACCGGGCCCCTGGGGGCACTTGAGGCGTACGACACCGGTTGGGCGTTGCGGGTCAGGTCCCAGCCGAGGATCGTGCGGGTGAGTTTCTCGACGACCAGTTCGCTGATGTGGCCGCCCGCGTTGCCGCGTACGTCGACGATCAGGGCCGGGCGGGACACCTCCAGGCGCAGGTCGCGGTTGAACTGGGCCCAGCCGGAGCCGCCCATGTCGGGGATGTGGAGGTAGCCGCAGTGGCCGCCGCTCAACTCCCGTACCACGGCCCGGCGTTTGGCCACCCAGTCCTGGTAGCGGAGGGGGCGTTCGTCGATGAGGGGGACTACGGCGACTCGGCGGGCCCTGCCCTCTCCCTCCGCCGGGGTGAAGGTCAGCTCGACCGTCGTGCCGCCCGCTCCCGCCAACAGGGGGTACGGGCCCGCGAGTTCGTCCACCGGACGGCCGTCCACGTGGGTCAGGATCGCGCCCTCCCGGATGCCGGTGCCGGCAAGCGGGGAGCGGGCCTTGGAGTCCGAGGACTCGCCGGGAAGGATGCGGGCCACCGTCCAACCGCCCTCCCTGCGGACGAAGTTGGCGCCCAGCAGGCCTTGTCGGCGCTGGTAGTGGGGCGGGCCCTCGTTGCGGCGGGACGCGGTGACGTAGGCGTGGGACGTGCCCAACTCGCCCAGGACCTCGCGGAGCAGGTCCGCGAAGTCGTCCGGAGACGCCACCCGCTCGACCAGCGGGCGGTACTGGTCCAGGACCCCGGTCCAGTCGATGCCGCACATCTGCGGGTCCCAGTAGTACGCGCGGATCAGGCGGCCCGCCTCCTCGTACGACTGGCGCCATTCGGCGGGCGGGTCCACCTCGTGGAGGATGCGGCGGAGGTCGATCCAGACCGTCGAGTCGCTGTCGCCGGACTCGGTGGAGGGGACCGCTCGTAGTTCGTCCTCGTCGACCACGACCAGGCGTGAGCCGTCTCCGCTCACCGCGAACCAGTCCAAGTGGTCCACGAGTTCGGACTTTTTCGCCTTGCTGATGTTGAAGTACTCGAGGGTCGGGCGGCCGCTCGTGTCGTCCGGGTTGGCGAAGGTCTCGCCCAGCGCGCCCGAGATCGGCCAGCGCAGCCAGACCAGTCCGCCGCCCGAAACCGGGTACAGCGCCGAGTACTTGGAGGCCGAGACGGGGAACGGGGTGACCCTGCTCTCCAGGCCCTCGACCTCCACCGTCACCGCGCCGTCCGCGCCCTCGTCGTCCTCCGCCGCGTCCAGGCCACCGGCGGCCGGGCGGCCCTCCGGGGTCAGCGCGAAGGGGGAGGGCGTGGCCGAGGAGAGCGGGACGAGGTAGGGGCGGCAGCCGAGCGGGAAGGACAGGTCGCCGGTGTGGACGTCGTAGACCGGGTCGAAGCCGCGCCAGGAGAGGAAGGCGAGGTAGCGGCCGTCCCTGGTGAAGACCGGATTCTCGTCCTCGAAGCGGCCGTTGGTGACGTCGACGATCAAACGGTCCTTTATGCGCGCCATCTTGATCTGGCGGAGCGAGCGGCCGATGCCGGGGTGGGACCAGGTCAGCCAGGTGCCGTCGGGGGAGAAGGCGAGGTCGCGGACGGGGCCGTTGATCGAGCGGATCAGCTCCGTCACTTCGCCGTTGGACTCCTCCGTGGCGTCCAGGAGCAGGAGCCGGCCGTCGTGCGCGGCGATCGCGAGGCGCTCGCCCGCCGAGTCCGACACCAGCTCCAGTACGCGGCCCACCTCGCCGGAGGCGAGTCGGCGGGGCTCGCGTTCGCCGGAGGCGCGGGGCAGGTAGGCGATCTCGATCGCGTCCTCGCCGTCCGCGTCCGTGACGTAGGCGACCTGGCTGCCGGAGCCGAGCATCTCGGGGAGGCGGACCCGTACGCCCGGGGTGTCGGTGATGGTGCGGGCCGGGCCGTCGCGGTGGGTGAGCCAGTACAGGCTGCCGCGTACGACGACGGCGCTCGCGCGGCCCGTCTCGTCGACCGAGATGCCGTCGACGTGCTGGGCGGCGGGGACCTGGTACGTACGGCGGCCCGCGCGCGGCCCGCTCAGCCGAACGTCCAGCTTGCGCGGGGCCGACGTGGGGGAGAGGTCGTCGACGAGCCACAGGTCGCCGGCGCACTGGTACACGACGCGGGTGCCGTCGCTCGCCGCGTGCCGGGCGTAGAAGGCGTCGTGGTCGGTGTGGCGGCGGAGGTCGGAACCGTCGTAGGAACAGGAGTAGAGGTTGCCGATGCCCTCGTGGTCGGAGAGGAAGGCGATGCGGCCGTCGACGAACATGGGGGAGTGCAGGTGGCCTTCGAGGTCGGCGAGCAGGCGGCGGCCGTGCAGCCAGAGGCGGCCCATCGCGCCGCCGCGGTAGCGCTTCCAGGCGGCCGGTTCGTGGGGTGGGGTGCCGGTCAGGAGCAGGGTCTGGTGTTCGCCGTCGATGTCGGCGAGTTGGATGTCGGAGACCGGGCCCCAGGGGAGGCGGCCGCCGGGGTCGCCGTCGGTGGGGACCTTGTGGGCCCAGGTGAAGTACGAGAACGGCTCGCCGTGCGAGGCCACCGCGAGGATGTCGCCGTCCGGGGTCCAGCCGCAGACCTGGGTGTCGGGGCTGCCCCAGTAGGTGAGTCTGCGGCCCGGGCCGCCCTCGACCGGCGCGAGATGGATCTCCGGGACCAGGCTGCGCCAGCTCGTGTACGCGATGTGGCGGCCGTCGGGGGAGAAGCGGGGGTGACCGACCTTCGTCCGGTCGACGGTGAGCCGCCAGGCGCGGCCCCTGCCGTCGAGAGGGGCCAGCCAGAGGTCGTCCTCGGCCACGAAGCTCAGGAGGTCGCCACTGAGGTGCGGCAGGCGCAGATAGCTCACCTCCCTATGCTTTTCCGCGGGACGGACCGGAGCAACTTATGAAAAATGGCCGATGCGGTCCGGCGGGTGACTCAGCACACGTACGAAACGGTTTCGTTTCTTTGGTGAGTGCGCTACATTCATGACGTACGAAGCAGGTACGAAACCGTGTCGTTCGGATCCGGAGAGGTGAGTGGCATGACTGAAGTCGCAACGGCGCGTCGCAGTCGCATCACGCCCGAGCGTGAGGCCGAGTTGTACGCGGCCGTGCTCGACCTGCTCCGGGAGGTCGGCTACGACGCCCTCACCATGGACGCCGTGGCGGCCCGCACCAAGTCCAGCAAGGCGACGCTCTACCGCCAGTGGGGCGGCAAGGCCGAGCTGGTGGCCAAAGCGGTGCGGCACAACAAGCCCGGCCCATCGGCCGCCGCCGTCGACACCGGTTCGCTCAGGGGGGACTTCCACGCCCTCACGTTGCGGTCGGACGACTGCGAGATGGAGCAGAACTCCGCGCTGATGCGGGGCCTGGCCATGGCGATGCACGGCAACCCGGACCTCCTGAAGGCGTTCCGGGAACACCTCGTCGAACCCGAGATGGCGGAGTTCCAGACGATGCTCCGGCGGGCGATCGACCGGGGTGAGGTCCGTGCCGACAACCCGGCGATCGAGTACATCGTGCACATGATGATCGGCGGGTTCGCCGCCCGCACCATGATCGACGAGCAGCCGCCCACCCAGGCCTTCCTGCTGTCGTACATCGACGCCGTGGTGCTCCCCGCACTGGGCGCACCGGTACCCACCACCTGACAGACCCACAGCACGCCCACCTGACGTAACCGCTCACGTCGTCGGGCAGATCAACCGTGTCCCCAACCGGTCGATCACCCCTGCCCCGAAGAACCCCACGACCTGACCGGGAGTACGCCCTCGTGGCCACGTTCCTCTACAAAGTCGGCCGTCTCGCCTTCAGGCGACGCCACTTCGTCGCCCTCATCTGGATCGCGCTGCTGACCCTCGCGGGAGTCGGCGCGGCCAACGCGCCCGCAGCGGGCTCCACCTCCTTCTCCATACCCGGGACCGAGGCCCAGAAGGCCTTCGACCTCCTCGACCAGCGCTTCCCCGGCTCCAGTTCGGACGGGGCCACCGCGCGGGTCGTCTTCAAGGCGCCGAGCGGCGAGAAGATGACCGACGCGGCGAACAAGGCGACCGTCGAGAAGACGGTGAAGGAGCTGGCCGACGGCTCCGAAGTCGTCTCCGTCTCCGACCCGTTCACCACGAACGCCGTGAGCAAGGACGGGACGGTCGCCTACACCTCGGTGAAGTACGACGTCGCCGGCATGGAACTCAAGGACACCAGCAAGGACGCCCTGGAGGACACCGCGGCCCAGGCCCGGGCCACCGGGCTGACCGTCGACGTCGGCGGTGACGCGCTCCAGGCCGCCGCGGAGATGGGCGTGGGCGAGATCATCGGCATCGCGCTGGCCGCGGTCGTCCTCCTCATCACCCTCGGCTCGCTCGTCTCGGCCGGTCTGCCGCTGCTGACGGCGATCATCGGGGTCGGCATCGGCGTCTCGACGATCACCGTCCTCGCCAAGACCCTGGACCTGGGCTCGACGACCTCCACGCTGGCGATGATGATCGGCCTCGCGGTCGGCATCGACTACGCGCTGTTCATCGTGTCCCGCTACCGGGCCGAACTGGCCGAGGGCCGCGAACGCGAGGACGCGGCGGGCCGGGCCGTAGGAACGGCAGGCTCGGCGGTGGTCTTCGCGGGCCTCACGGTCGTCATCGCGCTGGCCGGTCTCGCGGTCGTCAACGTGCCGATGCTGACCAAGATGGGTGTCGCGGCGGCGGGCACGGTCGTGGTCGCGGTGCTCATCGCGCTGACCATGATCCCGGCGCTGCTCGGCTACGCGGGCCGCAGGATCAAGCCCACTGGCGAAAAGGCCAAGTGGCTGGGTGGCGGCAGCGCCAAGGAAGCGGCCAAGGCGGCGAAGCCGAACATGGGCACCCGCTGGGCGAGCTTCGTCGTACGGCGTCCCGCCGCCGTCCTGATCCTCAGCGTGCTCGGCCTCGGCGCGATCGCGCTGCCGGCCAGCCAGCTCCAGCTGGGTCTGCCCGACGACAGCTCACAGCCGACGTCCACCACCCAGCGACGGGCCTACGACCTCCTCGCGGAGGGCTTCGGCCCCGGCTTCAACGGCCCGCTGATGATCGTCGTGGACGCCAAGAACAGCGACGCGCCCAAGGCCGCCGCCACCACGGTGACCGACAAGATCAAGACCCTCGACGACGTGGTCTCGGTCAGCCCGGCGGTCTTCAACAAGGCCGGGGACACCGCGACGATCACCGTCGTGCCCGACTCCAAGCCGTCGTCGGTGACCACCGAGGACCTGGTGCACTCCATCCGGGGCGAGGGCGCCGGAATCAAGGCGGACACGGACGCGCAGGTGCTGGTCACCGGCACCACGGCGATGAACATCGACTTCTCCCAGAAGCTCAACGACGCCCTGATCCCGTACCTGGCCCTGGTGGTAGGCCTGGCGTTCCTCCTCCTGATCGTGGTCTTCCGCTCGATCCTGGTCCCGCTGAAGGCGGCCCTCGGCTTCCTGCTCAGCGTGCTCGCCTCGCTCGGCGCGGTCGTCGCCGTCTTCCAGTGGGGCTGGCTGGCGGGTCTGATCGGCGTGGAGGAGACCGGGCCGATCATGTCGATGATGCCGATCTTCCTGGTGGGCGTGGTCTTCGGCCTGGCGATGGACTACGAGGTGTTCCTCGTGACCCGGATGCGCGAGGCGTACGTCCACGGCGAGAAGCCCAGCCAGGCCGTCGTCACCGGGTTCAAGCACGGTGCCCGGGTCGTCACCGCCGCGGCGGTCATCATGATGGCCGTCTTCGCCGGATTCATCACCTCCAGCGAGTCCATGGTCAAGATGATCGGCTTCGGCCTGGCGGTCGCCGTCTTCTTCGACGCGTTCGTGGTCCGCATGGCGATCGTCCCGGCGGTGCTCGCACTGCTCGGCAAGCGGGCGTGGTGGCTGCCGAAGTGGCTGGACCGGATCCTGCCGAACGTGGACGTCGAGGGCGAGGGTCTGCGCGAGCTGGACTCCAAGGACTCGGATCCCGATGAGGACCGGGAGTTGGTCCGGGCCTGAGGCGGCTGCCGCGAGGCACTGAGGCACCGGGCAACTGATCTGCCGCGTCACCGAGTTCGGGTGGCGCGGCAGTTCGCGTCGGTGCCGGGTCGTCGTTCCGGACCGGGCCGATGTCAGTGAGCCGGACTAGCGTGTTGAGCATGACCACACTCACAGAACGCCCCCACACCGCACTCCTCGTGATCGACGTCCAGGTCGGCGTCGTGGGCGACGCGTACGAGCGTGACGCGGTCGTCGCCAACATCGCCACGCTCGTCGACAGGGCACGGGAGGAAGGCGTCCAGGTCGTCTGGGTCCAGCACTCCGACGAGAACGTGACGGTAGGCAGCAAGGACTGGGAGTACGTCCCCGAGCTGCACCTCTGGGACGGAGAGCCCCTGGTGCCCAAGAACTACCCCGACTCCTTCGAGGACACCTCCCTGGAAGAGGTGCTCGCGGCCGCCCAGGTCGGCCACCTGGTGGTGGCGGGCGCGTCCACCGACGCGTGCATCCGCTCCACGATCCACGGCGCGTTCGTACGCGGCTACGACGTGACACTCGTCGGTGACGCCCACACCACGTCGGACCTGAGCGAGTGGGGCGCGCCGCCGCCGGAGCAGGTCATCGCCCACACGAACCTGTACTGGAAGCACCACACGGCACCGGGCCGCACGGCGGGAGTCGAGACGGCGAAGGACGTGGCGTTCGGGGGCTGAACCCCCCTCACACCCTCACCTCGGCCCAGACCGTCTTGCGCGGGCGCGGGCCCGGGGTGACGCCCCAGCGTTCGGCCAGAGCGTCCACGAGAAGCAGTCCCCGGCCCGATTCGCCGCACGGGTCCGCCTGTTGAAGCAGGGGGAGCCGGTCGCCGCGCGTGTCCGAGACCTCGATACGGAGTGTTCCGGCGACGACGTACAGAGTCAGCCGGAAGTCCCGTCCCGTGACCCGTCCGTGGGTCGCGGCGTTGGCAGCCAGCTCGGCGACGATCTGAGCGGCTCGGTCCAACGGGAGCCCCCAGGTGCGGAGTTGCTCTGTGGCGAGGAGTCGGGCGAGACGTGCGCCACGGGGGGTGGGGGACAGGAGGACGGTGAAGTTGGGAGGAGCGGCGGTTTCTTGATTCATGTCACTCAGCGTGGCGGGATTTGCTTCCCTGGGTGAGTGATGGCGTCGGTGCGTAGCGTTACTGTCTCGGCTTTGTCCCGCACTGTCTCGGCTGTCTCGGCGGTTGTACGGGTACGGAAGCGCGGTGGAGGTGGGGCATGAACGAGGTTGCGGACGAGGCCGGTTGGGATGTCGAGCCCGGCGATGAGATCGAGCCGCTGGTGCAGGCGGTGGGTCGGATGCTCAGGGTTTTCCGGGAGGCGGCGGGAATGCGGGTGGCCGAACTCGCGGTGGCGATGGGCTACGGCGAGGACATGATCCGGAAGATCGAGCGAGGGGTGCGGATCCCGAGGCCGGAGTTCCTGGACCGGGTGGACCAACTGCTGAACGCCCAGGGGAACTTGAGGGCGTTCATGGAGGACATGCAGAAGGCTCGGTACCCGAAGAAGGTGCGGGAGCTGAAGGAGATGGAAGACCGGGCTGTGGAGATGCTCCTTTACAGCAACCACAACATCCACGGTCTGCTGCAAACGCCCGAGTACATGCAGGCGTTGTTCGACATTCGGCAGCCTCCCTACCCCCAGGACGTGGTGGATCGGGATGTGGCCGCCCGTATTGCTCGGAAGTCCGTCTTCGACCGGTCGCCGGAACCCGCACTCTGCTTCATTCAGGAACAGGTGACGCTGGAACGCCCGATCGGCGGCAAGGCGGTGCTGCGTCGACAGCTCGAACACCTGCTGGAGGTAGGGAGGTTGCGGAACGTCGCGCTGCAGGTCATGCCTACCGACTGCGAGGAGCACGCCGGCATGAACGGCCTGATCGAGGTGCTGAAGTTCAGCGACGGCACAGCGATCGGACGGTCCGACGGAGCGTTCAACGGCCGCCCGGTCTCAAACCCCAGGGATCTTCGGGTCCTTGAACTGCGCTATGGGATGATGCGGGCCCAGGCTCTCACGCCGAGAGAGTCGCTGGCCTTCATCGAGCAAGCGCTGGGAGCACTATGAGCACCTCGCAACTCCACTGGTTCAAGAGCAGCTACAGCAGCAGCAATGAATCCGGCGACTGCGTCGAGGTGGCTACTACCCCTGGGGTGATCCGCATCCGCGACTCGAAGAACAAGCTGGGTGCGCAGCTCGCTCTCTCCGCTTGCGTTTGGGGCGAGTTCGTCACGTACGTTTCGAAGTGACCGTTGGGCCACTCGCTTCTTGGCCAGTGTCGGGCTTCCGCGGTCCGAGTAAAGGGCGCTCCCTGCGGTCGCGTCGCCTGCGGCGATTCCGCTGCGCTCCACCCTTGACACGGTCCGCTCCAGCCCGTTTCAGAAGCGAGCGAGCAGCCCGGAGGAACGGGTGGCCAGGTACCTATGCCCATGCCTGAACTGTGTTGCGGGCCGGTGCGGTGGCGACGCGTCCGCGTCTCGCCAGCACGCCGCCTCGGCTCAGCGGCCAGCCCCCGGTGGGTGGTTGCTGGAAGCCGGGGGTAAAACTAACCACTAACCATGACTCTGACTGGTTAGAAAAGTACCCAGCCTCCAGAGGTGAGAGGGCCGGGCCTGGCCGGGTCGGGAAGTCCCCACCGGCAGAGAGCCGCTGAGCCGAGGTGGCGTGCAGGCGAGACGCCAGCGCGCCCCGCTGTACCGGCCAGCGACTCGGCACAGGTACGGGCATGCGTACCTGGCCACCCATCCCTCGGGGCCGCCCGCTCGCTTCTGAAACGGGATTGCGGGAGACGAGTCAAGGGTGGAGCGCAGCGGAATCGGCTTGCCGACGCGACCGCAGGGAGCGCCCTTTACTCGGCTCCCGCAATCCCGACACTGACCAAGAAGCGGGCGGCCCAACGGTCAGAACTCAGTCGCAGGCCCAGTACACCCACCACTACCGTGCCCCCATGAGCATGAACAACACCGAAGACGACAACTCCGGCGCCAATCCCCGATTCGCCGACGCGCTAAGGGAGTTGGGGCTCGCGGACCTCCTCGGTCGTACTCGGCGCTTCCCGGACGCCACCCGCACCGCAGCCGAGGCCGCCGCAGCGATCGGGTGCGAGTTGAGTGAGATCTGCAAGTCGTTGATCTTCGCGGCGGACGGGATTCCGGTACTGGTGCTGATGGACGGGGCATCGAGGGTGGACCTGGAACTCGTCCGGCAGGAGCTCGGCGTCGAGAAGGTCACGCGGGCCAAGGTGGACGTCGTACGGGAGACGACCGGGTATGCCATCGGGGGCGTGCCGCCGTTCGGACACCGTACGAAGACACGGGTGTTGGCCGATCGTTCGCTGCTCGCGCATGACGTCGTATGGGCCGCCGCAGGCAATCCGCATGCCGTGTTCCCCATGGAGCCCAAGGAACTCGTCGCGTACGCCGGTGCCACCCTGGTGGATGTGCGCGAGCAGACCTCGTGACACCGCTGGTCGCCGCCGCTGTTCTGCTCGCCGCCGTGGCCCATGCCTGCTGGAACGCCCTCGCGCACCGCATCACGGACAAGCTCGTCGGGTTCACGCTCATCGCGGGCGGCGGGATGGTCATCGGCCTGGCGCTCGTGCCGTTCACGGCGTTTCCGGCGGCCGGGGCGTGGCCGTATCTCGGTACCTCCGCGCTCATCCATCTCGCGTACTACCTCCTGCTGATGAAGTCGTTCCGGCTCGGTGACTTCGGGCAGGCCTATCCGATCGCGCGTGGCACCGCCCCCCTCGTCGTCACCGTCCTCGCCGCCGTCTTCGCGCACGAGGTGCCCAACGGCTGGGCCGCCGCCGGTATCGCCTTGTCCTGCACGGGACTTACCGGTGTCGCCCTGTGGGGCATGCGCGGGCAACGGCCCAACTGGGCTGCGATCGGCGCCGCGTTGGCGACGGGCCTGTCCATCGCCGCGTACACCGTGGTCGACGGGCTCGGTGTTCGCGCCTCGGGCTCCTCGCTCGGGTACATCGCCTGGCTGATGGCGGTCCAGGGGTGGATGGTTCCCGCGTATGCCCTGTATCTGCGGGGTGGTCGTCAACTCGTCCCCGCACTACGGCCGTTCGTCGGGGTCGGGTTTCTCGGTGCGGCTCTGTCCGTCACCGCGTACGGGCTCGTCCTGTGGGCCCAGACCCGCGCGGACCTCGCCCCCATCGCCGCCCTGCGCGAGTCGTCGATCAAGTCCTGTTCAAGCAGTAATAACTTGGCTGGTCAGTGGGCTTGATGCAGTCGATCTTGAGGATGCGTCGAGTTGGTCGCCCATGGACGTGCGCCGGCTGATTGCGCGTTTAGGGCAACTGGTCGGTCGTGAGGGAAGGCAACGTACGAGGACAAAGGGTCACGCTGGCGGATCTGCACTCGGGACGACGTGGCTCATACAGAACGTTCAGGAGGACGAGCAGACGGTGGCTGAATACCGTCGGTGCATCGACGCCTTGCGGAACGATAATGCAACGCGTGACTGGCGGTCGTGTCAGCTCCGCTTCCAAGAGTGTGGCTTATCCCCCGCTCTTCGGGCATAACAGCCTCCCGCTATGGGTACGTCCTGCTAGACGTCCTACGCGTCGACGAAGCGCCAAACATCGACGTTCAGAATTATCCGAACCTCAGGAGGCGACAGTTGTTTCGCGTACTGCAGCGCCTCCTCCCTCCCGTCATAGTTCTGATTCTCGCCACACTAGGCGCTTTACAGATTCAGCTCCCGGGTATGAAATATTCGGATTCCCAGCTGATATCCGCAATGTTGGCGTTGATCGCCATTGACGCTTTTGTCGATCGTATCGATTCCTCTAGGTCAATCGAGCGTAAGATTGACAAAATCCACCATCGATTGGCTGTCTCGAATCCGTCTGGAATAGATTTCGCTCAGCGATTCGAACAAGAGAAACTCGTTGATCTCATTAGATCAGCGAAGAGAACATTGTGGATTGTGGGTCCGTCAAACGACAGTATTGTGCAGTGTCAGGATGAGATTAGAGATCGACTGCAGCATGGCGTAAGTGTAAGAATACTGATGGTCGACCCCACCGATCGACTTATCGAATGGTACGGTCGGCATGTGATCGGTCCCACATACAGCTTGTTGGACGAGCAAGGCCGAGCGAGAGCTAAAGCGCGACTGGAGGATAACAGGGATCGGCTAATTGGACTTAAGGATGTAGCTGGCGGACATTACTCGATGCGGGTCCTTGAGCGAATTATGTGGTTTGGGTTCATTATAATTGATGCAGAGGAGCGGGATTGCCGAATGGATGTCCAAATGTACATGTATAAGACCTCTGCAGATGTTGCGCCAATTCTGCGCCTCAATTCGCAGAGTGATGCCAGATGGTGGCGCATACTCATGGAGCAGTATGAAATATACTGGACGGAATCCCGAAACGTCTTGGAGTGACCGGAGTTAATTCAATGGGTGCCCAGCCTGAGCAGGCGACGGAGCGAGAATTCTTTCTATTGGCAGAGGAGCTGCGCTCGATCGGTGAATTAGGGGCAATGCTGGCCGCTAAGACGGAAGATCGGGTGAGGTTTCAGCGTGTGCTTGCACTCGCTGAGGTTCTGGCGACAGGTAAACTGCGCAAGCCCGTAGAAGCTCCCGCTAGCGTAGTTGACCAGTGGTTCCATGCCTCACCCCTCCTATCTGCCGACTGTGTGGCGTTTGATGAATCGGGACGTATTCTCCTTATTCAACGGAACGACAATGGTTTGTGGGCTCTCCCTGGAGGGCTAGTCGACGTGGGTGAGAGTCCTGCCATCGCCGCAGTCCGAGAGGCGCAAGAGGAAGTTGGGCTCCAGGCCGAAGTGCTCAGTCTTGTCGGCCTTTATGATTCTCGACTTGTGGGCACTGATACGCCTTTCCAAGTGATTCACTTGGTTTACGAATGCGTGGCTAGCGGCGACAGCGAATTGCGTACGAGTGAGGAAGTCGATGACTTCGGATGGTTCTCTCCCGGCGAGTTGCCGCAGATTTCTCCTGGGCATGAGGATCGAATTAGGGACGCATTTCTAGTTCGTGCAGGAAAGTTACCGCGGCAACCTATCTGCTGATCACAAACGAAGGGACGCGACAATGGACGAAATTTCGTTCGAATCCCGTCAGATCCATGTGACAGGGTTGCGGATCGCAGCCATGAAGGGAGAAATTGAGGTTGGGCACACCTACGTCTATTGCCTCAAAAATGATAGTCGGGACGCACCCTTTGCTTTCGGCGAAGATCTGTATGTAGCTGAATCTGTCCGGAGGCAAGGGGTTGCGCGACTCCTTGCGGTCGAGTCTATTGAAGTTGTTAAGGCGTTAGGCTGCTATAAGTACCTTGGTTTCAGTAGGTTTGGCCGCGAAGATCAACATCGGCGACTAGAGTCATACGGTCTGGAAAAATGGGGCTACGAGTTTCGTCTTGATCTTGATTGATCGCCGCCACTCGGTAACGTGCGTAGCTGGCATCTCTGCTGCGGCAAGCGCGCTGAGCAGGTATGAATGGATGGCGCAGGTTAAGGTGTTAATGTAGTTGTGGTGTGATTGGCGGTCTTGCTCAAAAGCGGCAAGGGTGCGTTATCCGTCTTCCAGGGGGTTAGTGCATCGTGTGCGTGGTCGTTCAATTCGAGCACTACCGGGTTCGCCGCTTGAGCGCTTCCTCGGTCAAGTCCGGGTCGTGCGGTAATAACTTCGCTGCTCAGGGGACTTGGTGAGGCATTTCCGTACGTCGTGGCCTCGTCCTGCGCCGTGAGCGCGCGATGGAGCCCCACCGTTTCGCCGGCGTCAGTTGGTGACGTCCTCACCCCAGCGTGAGCCATCGGATGCCCAGGCGGTTGACGTCCAATGCTTCGTCCCTGGTGATCGGCTCACGTCCCGTCGCCTTGCGCAGGAAATACAGCTGACCCCAACTCAGCCTCTCCAGAGCGGCCGTTCCGTCCGGTCCGAGCAGAAGACCCTGCACCAGATCCGCGGCCTGGGAAGTCACCCACGGCTCGCGTCCCAGGGCGTCGGCCAGGTCCAGGCCGTGCACGGCGACCTCGACCACGCGCGTCACCAGGAATTCCGACAGGAGCATCGCGTCGCCGTGCCGGGTGCGCACGACACGCCCCTCGGGTTCGGGCCGGCACAGTAGGTCCACCTGTTGCCAAGTGGCGTTGAAGTCGTCAACGAGCGCGGTGCCGCTGAGCTGTTCAGCCGCATGATCTTGGGCCAGAGCGATCCGGGCCGCGTTGGTGTCCGGGGTGAAACGGTCGTCGGGCCGGTAGTACTCCGCTGCGGAGACTTGGGCATGGGTCGGGGCCGGCGCGGCCAGCATGTCCGGCAGCCAGGCAATCACCACCCGGACGTGAGCCAGCAGGTCGCTCACTTTCCACGGTGCACACCGCGTCGGTAGACGCCATTCGTCTGCCGAGACACCGGTCATCGCCCGCGCGAGTTGCCTCGCCTCCAGACGAAACGCTTCAACTACCCGCCCCTGATCCATGTCGGGACCTGCTCAGTGACGTCGGAGAGAGAACAGGCGCGTCACCACAGCCAGCACCAGCCCGGCCGCGATGAGATACAGACCAAGGCGTTCTTCGGGCACTGCCGGTGACCACACCCGCCAGGCTGACGACGTGTAGGCATCGGCTGCCAGGAAGGACCCGTAGGAAGAGGAGTGCAGAGTGGGGGGCGTGCTGGTCTGGCTGCGTACCCACAGCAGCGCGCCTATGGCGGCACAGATCGCGGATATTGCGTACAGGGCTGTGGCGTGACGCGGGACCGGTCTGGCCACGGGTCCTCCCTCGACTTTGTCGTTGTGATGTGGGGATTCTCGCTGCCGGTAGCAGTCACCCCTGAACCGGGCCACCGTGTCGAGCACCCGTGCACACAGACCGACGTCTTGGTGATCTCCATACTCTCGGAACCTGGTCAACCCCTCGGCGACCGGACAGGATTGCCAGCAACATCATGTGAAAACTGGGGGAACAGTGCCGCCACGTTCGATCGGGGCCTTCGCGGTCGTAGTCGGCCTTCTCGGCGCGGGCCTGGCGCTGACTCCATCCGCCGCCCGCGCGGATGGCAGCACGCTGTACGTGAACAACACCTCGACGTCGAACTGCTCCGACAGCGCAGCCGACGCGGGCTCACAAGCCCAGCCCTACTGCTCGTTGCAGACCGCCGTCGACACCGCGCGGCCAGGTGACACGGTCATGGTGGTCAAGGGGAACTTCGGGCCTCTCGATGTGAAGACCTCGGGTACCGCGAGTGCCCCCCTCACCATCACCACCGGCACGAGCAAGGTGGTGACCTCGATCGTCACACCCCTGTACGGCTCCGGCCCAGGACTCACTTTCGACTACGTGCACGACGTGGCCCTGCACGGCTTCTTCATCGGGACGAACGCTCAGGCACCGGTCGTGGCGGTCGAGGGTTCCGACAGCGTCACGCTGGACGGGGACCATCTCGAAGGCGTTTACTCGCCTTCACTGGTAGGCATCGACGGGCAGAGCCGCACGGTCACGCTGAGCCGGGACCAGCTGGATGCCGCACCGGGCGAGGACGGCGTGGACATCGCGGCGGGGGCCGGCGGGACCGTCATCACCGGCAACAAGTTCTCCTACGGGAAGAACACGCCCGTGAACGCGGCAGGTGCGCCAGGCACGGTTGTGGTCGGCAACACCTTCACCGACAACGGCGGTTGCAACACCGCTGTCTCCCTCACCGGTGCCTCCTCCGGTTCGACGGTCGAGAACAACGCCTTCTTCCTCGGAACCTCGGGCGGCTGCGCGACCTACGGCACCAGCACGCCGGTGGTGGTGTCCTCCGGATCGACCAGCGCGACCATCTATGACTACAACGTCTTCGAGTCCGAGTCCGGCGGCGCGCTCTACAGCTGGGGTGGTCAGACCTATGCCACCGCCGCCGATCTGCAGGCCGCGACCGGCCAGGGCAAGCACGAGCTGTACGTCGCGGTGGCTGCCGGTACGACCAGCCTGAACGTCACCCCGCTCATCGACTCCGCCGACGCCGGCGCACCGGACGAGCTCGGCACCGACTTCAACGGCAAAGCCCGCGTGGACGACCCTCTCGTGGCCGACACCGGCACGGGTGCCGGCTACTACGACCGCGGCGCGGTCGAATACCAGGACCCCTACCAGGTGGCGGCGGCCGTCTCCGTCACCAAGGGGCCGGCCCCGCTGTCCGAGACGGTCACGGCGGACGAGACCAACCCCTGGAAGACTGGGATCACCAGCTACACATTCGACTTCGGGGACGGCAGCGCCCCGGTGGTGTCCGCCGCCCCCAGCGTCGCCCACGCCTACAGTGCGATCGGCTCGTACACCGTCACGGTCACTGCCACCACGGCCGCCGGGGCCTCTGTCGCAGGCAGCAAGAAGGCCTACGTCACCGTCGCCGCCGAAGCTCCGCTGGTACCCGCCCTGTCGCTCGGCCAGGCCCGTCCGTCCAGCAGTCTCACTGTCCGGGCGGACGCCTCCGGGACCACCGACGACTGGAGCATCGCCGACTACGGAGTCGACTTCGGGGACGGCACCTCAGCCGCCGATCTCGGCACCAGCGGCTTCGGTGGTCACACCTACGCCAAGCCCGGCACCTACACCGCCACCCTGACCGTCAAGGACGACGGCGGGAACACCGCCACGACCACCCGGCAGGTCACCGTCGGCAGCGCACTCGTACCCTTCGGGCCGACCCGGATCCTGGACACCCGCAACGGCACCGGCGCCGCCAAGGCGAAGGTCGGCCCGGGCGCGGTGCTGCGACTCAAGGTCGCGGGCGTCAACGGCATCCCCGCCACCGGGGTCACCGCGGTCGCCCTCAATCTGACCGGCGTCAACGCCTCGGCCAGCACCGTGATCACCGCCTACCCCGACGGCACCACCCGGCCGACCGCCTCCAACCTGAACCTGGGCCCCGGCCAGGTCACGCCGAACATGGTCACCGTGCCGGTCGCCTCGGACGGCTACGTCGACCTCTACAACAACGCGGGCAGCATCGACCTGGTGGGTGACGTCGAGGGCTACTACAGCACCACCGCGGCCACCTTGGGCGGGACGGGCTTCGTCCAGGTGAGCGGCCCGACCAGGGTGCTGGACACCCGCACGGGGATCGGCACCGCCAAGGGCAAAGCCGGACCGGGCGGGCTGGTCACGCTCACCCTGCCGGCCGGTGGCGCCGGCAACGCCTCCGCCGTTCTGCTCAACGTCACCGAGACCAGTGCCACCGCGTCCAGCTGGGTCGCCCTGGAGCCGACCTCCGGCGACGTCCCCACCACTTCCGTACTCGACTTCGCGGCCGGGCAGACCAGCGCCAACCTGGTCGTCGCGCCGGTCAGCAACGGGCAGGTCCAGTTCTACAACCGCACGGGCAACGTCGAGCTGATCGCCGACGTCGAAGGCTATGTCGTCTCCGACCAGACGACGTCCCCGGCCGCCCTGGGCTCGCCCTACTTCCCGATCTCGCCGACCCGGGTGCTGGACACTCGCAACGGCACCGGCGTCGCCCAGGGCACACTCGGTGCCAAGACCAAGCTCAGCGTCAAGGTGGCGGGGCACGGCGGCATCCCGGCCGGAGCGAAGGCGGTGCTGGTCAACTTGACCGGCGTCAAGCCCACCACAAGCACCTGGCTCTCGGCCTACGCCGACGGATCAACCCTGCCCGCCAGCTCCACCCTGAACCTCGCCACCGGCGCCACCCGCGCCAACCTGACCCTGGTCCCGGTCGGTTCCGACGGTTCGATCGACATCTACAACAGCAGCGGCACCGTGAACGTGGTCGCGGACGTCGAGGGCTACTACATCGGCTGATCGCCCACTCCGCGACCCGCATGTCCGTCGCCGCGCCGGGTGACGCGTCGGTCAACCCGTGCTGATGCGGTAATGGCTTTGCTGGAGGGCAGGGTGAGAACTGGGCGTCTCCTGGCGCTGCGTGTTACGCCTCGGGGCATGCAGCCAATCGCCCGCACAGTTCGTCGTTGCTGGGCGGGTTGGTGCCACCTTCCAAGCGCAGCCACAACCATATTTTCCCTAGAGGATCACATCGACTCTGAGACAATTATCGGCAAACTTTTTTCTTCCTCTGATCACTGGTGAGACTTGACATTTGACGATTAGGTGAAAACGCTTCCTATCTGCGAAAGGTGACACATCAATAACTTGTCGCTTTTCGCTGTGGTTTAGCCGAAGCTCCAAAACCTCCACGTTGGGGAACAATTCTGCGGCACGGTAAAGATCTTTAATGCCGCGCCCTGGATTCCAAATTGTCAAATTACTAACGCGTTGCAGGCTCAAAGCAGGTTGAAGTGAACGTAGCTCACCATGCCCTAGTCCGAGTTCTACGAGGTCGCCCTGACCTTCTAGGACCCCTGAAATGTCAACAGGTGGATCAATTTGCCGAAAGCGACTAGCATCAACCACTGTGAGGGATTTAAGGTTCAATTCCGAGATTGCCGACAAATTCGAAAGAGGTCGGCAGCCAAGGAGCGAGAGGCTCTCGATGCCACTGATGGATCGAATGAAGTCTACGTTGTCGAGACGTGACGCGTTTACTACCGAGAAACGAGACGCCTGCAGAGGGGATTCTTTGAGAATTGAAAGAATATTCGATTGCCTAAGGCAGTCCAGAGCAACATCCCCAAGCTGTCCGAGCTTACTCAATTCTTTAAGTTGCAATGGGTCATCGACCCAAAATCGAACCTTCTTGCAGTTTACGCGAGTTAGCACCTCTGTTGAAAAACGCTCAGTATCGAACGAATCCCAAATGCCCCCCAGGTATTGCAGGCAAATATCATCCAAGTTTCCTGATATTTCTCGAAGGAAATCAAATGCTCGATCGCTTCGGAGCCGGCTCAGTACCTCCAGGGCCCACGGCTTCACCCCAGTCAGAGGGATTAGCGAGATGATGTCATCTCCGACAGTCGCCAGCTTCTCGGCCTCGTGGGTATTTACAGCCGACTCTGGAAGCTGAGCGCTGATACGAGCGAGAACCATTTCTCTGACCTGGCCATCCAATCGGCTGGCATAAGGAAGGCAACTTCCCGCTAGCAGGTGAATCCGACGCCTGAGGACCCTATCTTCCGTTGCGTCGCCGGCTTCCACAAGTCGTTTCAGTAGATCAGCGCGGTCTCTGTGATCGCAATGCCCAACAGTCATGCGAATGACATCATCCCATTGCTCGTCATTCGCATGCCTAGCAAGCATGCTAAAGCTCCGAGCTTCTTTGAACTCTTGCGCCGCCAGATAATCCTGAAAGGTTCGATGAATAAATTCGAAAGTTTCGGTGCTGGTCTCCGTGATCAGCCCACTTCGGTCAACAACGTGATCGTAGGCTTCCTCTGGCGTGAAGTTAAGATGCACTCTATGGAGACTAGGGAGAATTCTAGAGATCTGGTTAATGGCATCAGTCCTTCCACCTTCGACTAATCCTTCGTTGACTAGCCAAGCTGCAATCTCCTGGAGCAGGGATCGATGTTCGTCTTCTTCGAGTTGCAAGTCGACCAGTCGTTCTTGATCGCGCCGCGCGATTAGCATTCCTAGCGCGGCCCGGTAAATCTCCATTCGACCACTTGGTAGCGCGCCGTTTCTGTCCCTATGCAAAGCGCATATCATGGCACACAGCAGTGGACTGTCTGTTAGTACTGCAAGTTGGGGAGAGACCTCTAGGCTTCTGAGAAGTCCCTTTTGTAGGTCGCTCAACTCGCGTGCTACACGTTCGAGCTCCATGACGCTTGCAGCGGCAGGAGAAACTTCCACAAGTGCTGCCTTATGCCACTGATCAATGAAAATCTGACGATCAGCGCGATCCATGGGAGACAGCATTAGCTCTCGAAAGCCATAGTCGGCAAGCCAGTTACGCGGAACTGCTGATGGGCGAACGGTCACTAGCGCCCATGCGGTCGGGTAGTGTTCCAGTATCCAGCCCAGCCATTCTCGTGCTTCATGCCGATTTTCATCTGGGATCTCGTCCATCCCGTCGACCAAAAGTAGGGCGCGCCCGTCTCGCATTACACGGTCTGCCCAACCAATCGGCTGATCGTCTGCGATTGGAATGCTGCCGATATGCAGGAACTCGCTAGGGTTTGGCCTCAATTTGTCAAGCCGGAACATGGCTCGCAGACGGAGTACGAATGGAATGCGCCCATTCAAAGAGGAAAGACTGCCTTCAAGGGCTCCCGCGACGGACTTAGTCGCTATCCATTGAATTAGGGTTGACTTCCCCGATCCGGCTTGCCCTCGCAGGAGGATACGCTGCTTGCCCTTCAATAATGCATCGACACGCGTTTCAGCGAAAAGCTCCTGATGACTGTCGTCGCTTGATACTGCTTCCAGATTCAAGTAGGCGGTATCAAGGTCTAGTCCTCTGCTTGTAGAACGAGATAGATCAAGACCGAATAGACGAATCTTCCCGTGTTCCGCACGCACAGATTGAGCGTACCTATCCTCAAATGCTTGATCGATTATTTCCTCGTCTGAGACTCCGCTAATGAAGACATTTCTCCCAATAATCGTGGTGAGGACCTCATGGAAAGATGTGTCTTCAAGTAACTTTGCGACGGGCAGCACGTTTACTCTTGAATGCCTCCATGTGCTTGGGCTGTCATCTTCAACGACCAAGCCGATCAAAGATTTTCGAAAAAATACGGCCGCCCCGGATAGTCCGGCCCAGGGCGATTTCTCATTCTTATTCGCTGCGGGAGGAAATGCTTCAGTGCTAAGTACATAGCGTCCAGTGCCAATTCCCGCGCCTGGGGCTAGCGTTCCCCAGATTTGTTCGGCTCGCGGACGCATGCTCTCTCTGCGTCCCACCACTGGAAATCCTGTAGCGAAACAGCCGCTACGAGGCTCTAGGTTGTGAAACTCCCCCCACGTGATCGGCGTGAACTGTTGAGCCGTCTCCGGAAGTACAGCATCACTCCTGGCTAGGAGAAGGGCGGCATCGAGAAAACGATCATCGTCGGTAGGCTGCCATACAACATCGCACTTAACGACGCCTGCGTCGATGGATGCCAAGGCTGTGATCTGAGCAGGTTCCCCGTCTTCCCGTTCACTGACCTGTATGACGTGTGCAGCCGTGAGGATCAGCCGGGGGGTGATGAGAAAACCACTTCCCCGTTTCTGAGCGCAGCGGACTGCCACAATCCTCTCAGCGTCCATTTGTATGGGACCCCTTAGCGTTTTCGGCGCACTTAGTCTTAGTTAAACGGGAATTCCTTGCTTGCGGAATCGGTATCATCAGATATTCGTACGCTACCTCCCGAAGACGTCTGAGGTTTGAGGGTGATCTTGACTCGATTTGATTCACTCTTGGACTGTCCTGTTTCTATGCCCGCACTGATAACCCAGGCCCTCGCTCCTGCCTTTGCTTTATCGTCTTGCCGGACTTCAATCTGGAATTCAATTTCCAGTCCTTCGACTTCAAATTGAATGTCGTCTGTTTCTGCTTGTGCCGCAGCTTCTTTAAGCTGTTCGCGTACTGCGGCTATCGCTTGGACGAGGTCGGTCTGTGCAAAGCGCTCCGTCATTGTGGCTCTCCTCGCTTCACGTGTGTCGGTCACACATAGGGTAGATCACGGCAAGATCATTAACTCGTGGATGAGTCATAATGTCTGGTCGCGGGAAAGCGGCAGTCGTAGCGGGGACAGATGCGGGTACGGTCGAGGTCGTGTCCGGTGCACATCGGGTTGGTCACCTGCAGGCGTGCGCCGGTTGATCGCGCGCGACTAGGGGAGCTGGTACGGGCATGGCGGTTGACGCTGCTCGCACAGAAGAGGGGTTCACTTCGGCGAGGGCTGCGCGGGTGATGGCTGCCGCGTGTCGGGCTGCGGGACTCGACGGCAGAGGCGCTGAGTTGATCCGCCTCGGTGAGAACGCGCTGTTCCGGCTCACCTCCGTGCCGGTGATCGTTCGCGTGGCGCGGGGGGAAGAGTGGCTGCCCAAAGCTCGCGTCGAGGTTGCCGTGTCGCGGTGGCTGGCAGAGGAGGGGCTCCCGGCCGCTCGGATCGTCGAGGACCTGGACCAGCCGTTCTTGATCGATGGCCACCCAGTGACGTTCTGGCATCTGATCGTCGAGGGGGACCGCAAGGCGACGTACGGAGAACTGGGCGGGATCCTGCGGGATCTGCACTCGCTGACTGTGCCTGAGGGTCTCGTGCTGCCGGCATACGACCCCTTCGACAAGCAGGCGCTGAGGCTTGATCGGGCGGTGATCCCGGACGATGACAAGGTCTTCTTGCGGAAGCGCTGGCGCGAACTGCAAGACAAGTACGCCGAGTTGAGGTTCGAGACGCCCAAGGGGCCGGTGCACGGGGATGCCCACGTGCAGAACCTCATGGTGGACGACCAGGACCGTGTGATTCTGATCGACTTCGAGATGTTCTGCTACGACCACCCTGAGTGGGATCTCATGGTCACGTCCGTGGAGCACCACAGCCTTGGCTGGCAGACCGACGAGCAGTACGCCGACTTCGTGGCCGCCTACGGGCGGGACCTGCACGACTGGCCTGGGTACGAGACGCTGCGCGGCATCCAAGAGTTCGGTATGACGACGTGGCTGATGCAGAACGTGCAGGAGGACGAGGGGACGGCGGCCGAGTACCGCCGGCGTATCGCTGGACTGCGTGATGACGATGGGCCTCGGGACTGGCGGCCTTGGTAGCAGCTACTCGTCATCCTCGTCCAGGCGGTTGAGCGCGTCGCGCACCTGCTCGTTGAAGGCAGCCACGGTGGGGTTCGCCGCGTGCACGCTGACTTCGTTCTGGAAGTCGGTGACGTAGCGCTGGAAGCGGTTGGACTGGAGGGAGTCGCCGCCGTCGACTGCGAGGCTCGCGGTGGTGACGGCGGCTTCCAACTCGCTGTTGAGTAGCTGGCTTTGGGCGAGCACCATGCGGCAGAAGCCCAGGGTTCGGGCGTACTTAGGGTCGGTGCTGTCCACGGCGCGCTGGGCCTGTGCGACGGCGTCTCGGCGCATTTTGAGGTCGCGGAAGCAGTGGCAGAGTTCACCCATCAGTTCTGCGGGGTCGAAATAGCTGATCCAGGCGGGATCTTCGGCGGTATCGGCACGCTCGAAGTAGCGCTCGGCCTCGTTCATGGCGCGCCCCGCCGCACTGGGATGACCGGCGTTGGACAGGGCGCGGGCCTCCATCGCCGAACTCAAGGCCATGACACGGGGAGTTGCCCGGCCTTTGGCGCTCTCGACTGCGGCGCGGGAAAGCTGGATGGCTTGGGCGTGGTTGCCCAGGTAGTTGGCCTGGTGGCTGAGGTTGCCGAGGATGCGGGCGCCGAACATGCGGTCGTCGATGACCTGGGACAGACGCAGTGTTGAGGTCAGGTAGCGGTGGGCCAGGCGGTGGTTGCCGACGTCGTAGGCGGTCCATGCGAGCAGCTGGGAGATCTCGGCGGCTGCGCCGAATAACGAGGTGCCGACCTTCTCGCTGTAGCTCGCGTTCAGCAGCGGCAACACGTCCTCGCGGAAGTAGTGGCGTAGTGCCTTGTGGCCGTGGCCTCCGCCGTACTTGAAGTCGAGTTGCATGAACAGGCCGGCGGCTTCTCTGATCGCGCGGACATCGCGCATGCCGACGCGTCGCTGATCGGGTCTGTCGACTTGGATGCCGTCGGGGCGCGCGATCATCCATGACAGGACGGCGGAGTTGAGGTCGGCGTCCGCGACGGCCAGTGAGTCCGAAGCGGGGGCGTCGGCATGCTCGTGGGTGAGTCCGTCGAGCATGGACAGGACGTCGGGAACCGTGCTCGGGTAGCCGACAGGCTCGGGGGCCGTCGACTTGGTGTGGTCGAAGAAGCCGAGATCGCCCGGGGTGATGCGTCGGCGGAGCTTGTTCGAGAGAACGCCTGCCATGAGTGCCGCTGTCTGCGGCCTGATGCCTGCGCCTTCTCGCCAGCGCTTCACGGCGACGTGCGTCGTTCCCAGGGTCATGCCGCGCTGGGCGCCCTCGTCTGTCATGCGTTTGGCAAGGCCCTTGTTCGAGACCTTCGCTTCGTCCATGACCGCGATCAACTGCGCGTTTGGTTCTCGGTTCATGCTCCCCTGCCAACCCGAGAATGACGGCGAGTATTCATCGTGTCACAGGAGTAACGCCCTGGGGGGTTCATTGGCGAACCCCCTTTGCGTTTGCCGGTGTTCACGTGAACCCCCTGGTGGACGCTCCCGGCGGCGCGGCCTGGGTCGTTCACTGGTCGGCACAGATCGGAGGGCCAAAGGGCCCTTCAGTGCTCGGGAGGGAACGCGGTGGACGTGCAGCACAGCAAACACTCGGCGAACGCCTCGACGACAGGTGCTCCACGTCGCTCGCCGTACGACCCGACCACCGGACATTTCCGAGCGATGACGCTCTTCGCCGAATCGCCGGATTGCGGCAAAGCGGCCCGCGACATGGTGGGGTCCTACCTCCGGACCTGGGAGTTGGGGCACGCGATCGAGGACTCGCAGCTCATCGTGTCGGAGCTGGTCGGCAACGTCGTACATCACGCGGTGCCGGATGACTCCAGGGCGATTCCTGGTGCCGCCCGGCGAATCGACGTGTCGCTGATGACGTGGCCCGAGGTGCTCGTGATCGGTGTCGCGGATGAGGACTCGACTCCGCCTGAGCTTGCGGCGGGTGAGTTCGTCTCGCCGGATCTCGCCGGCGACTTCTCGGAAGCGCTGTTGCCGGACCGGGGACGCGGGCTGCTGATCGTTCAGCGCCTGGCCGACGCAGTGTGGTGGTCCCCGCAAGACAGAGGCGGCAAGACCGTGTGGTGCCGCCTGGACCTCGACCGGCTGTGGGCTGAGAACTCGGCCTGAAAGATGCCGGACCGCCGCTTTCTTGTTTCACTCCCTCGCGATCGGGAGTGGGCAGCGGCCCGGACCCCGGCCGAAGTCTGACCCCTTCGGCCAAGGAGCGCGGCTCCTCGGCACCTCCGGGAGCTCCCCTCCCGATTGAGGGGCCGCGCTTCACAACTTAAGACCGAAACCGGGCCACCCCGTCAGCCGTGGAAAGCGAAGGGTGGCCCGGCAGGGGACGCAGCGGTCCCCGGTGCCTGATGGTACCGGGGCCGCTGCGCTGCGTCGCTTCTGGCCCTGAAATCAAGAGAGTTGACGATCCGTCAACCAAGAGGGGCTGAGGTGGACGCGGTGACTGGCGCGGGTGAGGACTGGCTGAGAGATGGTCTGGGCGTCGACGGCATGGACTCCGGTCTGTGGGTGGCAGGCGTCGACTATGTGCAGGGGTGGCGTGAGGCTCGGGAGGTCGCTGATCGGTTGAACCGGGCGTTGCTTGGTGTCGGGTTCGAGCTGTCCGAACTGCGGGCCGTCGCCTCGACCAATGAGGAGGGGCGCGGTGTGGTGCGGGTGGCGGGCTGGCCGGGGGCGGTGAATCGGCTCGCCGGTCTCCTGGAGGCGCTCGCGGATGGCGACGGCGGTGTGCGGTGACGCGTCGTCTTGCTGGTGAGCGCGGTACGTGGGCACGTCGTCGGGTGTCGAGACTTTGGGCGGTAGCTGCCATGGGGCGAGTGAACAGGGGGCCTTACGCTCGCCGGCGGATCGGGCAGTCTCTTGGAGCCTGCCCGCGTTTAGCCCGATCGGCCCCCTGTTCTTCGAGGCTCGCCCCATGGGAGCTGCCTAAAGTCTCGGCAGCCGGCGACCCCCAGCCCCCAACACCCCGGCAAGTGAAGGCCGTTCGACGCATCGACTCCTTGGGTGTGCTGTGGTGCGGGGCGTGGGCCGACCGGACGGGACCGGCGGCCACGCCGCACGCCCGGCCGGGGCGGCCGGGCGCCCCGGCGCGCCGCAGGCGCGCCCTTGAGGAAGTGAAGACTGTTTCGACCGATGCCCGTCTGAGGTCAGGTGCGGGTGCGTCGGGTGGGCTGTTTGTCGGCGGTGATCCGGTAGGCGAGTTCGGCACGGTCCGCACCGACGCGCAGCTCTTCGAGGATCAGCGGGCGGTCATCGGTGCCGTGCGCGGTGCGGGTCACGTGCAGGATCGGCGTCGCATCCGGCAGTTGGAGCGTGGTGCGCTCGTCGGGCAGCGGCATGTGGGCGCGGACCGTCTCGGTCCAGGTGAGCTTGTGTCCGGCTTGGGTGAGGACCCAGTAGATCGCTGCCGGGGGCTTGCACGGTTCCTTGCCGAGCAGCGGGACGGCCTCGGCGACCTCGAACGGGATCAGCGTCCGGTGCATGGCACGCGTTCCGGTGTCAGGGTCGGCAAGCAGCCGGTCGCAGCCGAACAGGGCTTCCTCCTCGCTGAGTTGGAGGAGACGGCCGGTGTCCTTCGTGGTGTAGGTGCGGTAGGTGTGCGGCTGTTCGGCCTCCTGCCAGGTGTCGCCGTTGGGCATCACGAACTTGCCCTCGCTGCTGTGGCTGATGCGGCGTTCGAGGGTGAGCGCGGGCTGTCCGTCCGAGCGTACGAAGCTGCCCTTGCCGTGCCGGACATCGATCAGGCCTTCCGCGCGCAGTGCCGCGATGGCGTTGCGGACGGTGGGGCGGGACACCCCGTAGCGGGTCATGAGCTGGGCCTCTGACGGCAGCATCGCATCCGGAGCGAACTCGCCGGACAGGATGGCTTCGCGGATGGCTGCGGCTACCTGCTGGTAGAGGGCTCCGGGGCGCTGGATCTCCGACATGGCGGCATCTCCGGGTCGAGGTCATAGTCACGTCGCACGCGCGACATCACTCGTCAGCATAAGTACTTGCGCTCTCGCCGTACAGAGCCTCATAGTCGTAACTCGTAAGGACAAGTGACGTCTGAATATGTCAGGCGTCCTGACTGGCCAAGGAGGCCACACAACATGCAGTCCATTCCCGTGGACACGGCGCGACTGGGCGTACTGCGGTGCGCCATCGCCCCGGAAACGAAGATCAGCAACTTCGAGACACAGGAGGTGAAGAAGGACCGGGACGGCAACCCGGTCTACACCGTGGCCGTGACCGTGCGGCAGGACGGACGCCGGATCTCCGTCATCGAGATCGCCGTGAGCGGCGAACCGAAGGGCATCCAGGAGGGACAGGTCGTCCGCGTCACCGGGCTGACCGCGTTCATGTGGTCGATGGGCGACCGGCACGGCGTCAGCTTCCGAGCCGACGCCATCACCCCCGTGCACGCAACTCCCGCGCACAGCAAGGGCGGTGACGCGTGATGGGACCGATCCTGCTCGCCCTCGCCCTGGCCGTGCTGGCCTGGCTGCTTGTCGTCGGCGACCTGGTGCGCCGGCACCGCCCGGCCTGGCACTGGTACATCGCCGGCTACCCGGTCACCGCGTGCCGGGTGCTGTTCACCTGGCGCCGGGTCGCCCTGCTCAACGACCTGTCCGTGTCCAAGCTCCCGGCCCGCACGCTGGTCGGGCACTTGATCGTCAAGGGCGATCCGGTACGGCCGGTGGCACCCCGGGTCTCGTTCCCGCGGGCGACTCGCATGGTGCTGACCGTGACCGTGCGGCTGCACGCGGGGCAGACCCCGATGACGTACATGAAGGCGGCCGACGCACTCGTCCACGCGTGGAGAGTCCACGCAGTGCGGGTCACCTCGCCGGAACGCGGCCTTGTGCTGCTGACCGCTATGGTCAGCGATCCACTGCAACGGCCCGGCTTAGCCACCGCCCCGGCCGAATTACTGTCCGCGCTCATCGGCGCACTGGAATCCGGCGGCGCCTGGGTCATGAACCTGCGCCTCGTCCCGCACTGGCTGATCACCGGGGCCACCCGCTCCGGCAAGTCCACCCTGCTGGCCCGGCTCATCACCCAACTCGCCACACAGCCCGTCGCCCTAGTCGGCATCGACTGCAAGGGCGGCATGGAACTCGGCCTGTTCACCAACCGGTTGAGCGCGCTGGCGACCTGCCGGCGCGAAGCGGTCGCCATCCTGTCCGCGCTCGTCGTCGACATGCAGGACCGGATGAGCGCGTGCCGGACGGCTGGCGTGCGCTCGATCTGGGAGCTGCCCGACAAGCTCCGCCCGATACCCGTCGTCGTGATCGTCGACGAGATCGCAGAGCTGTACCTGTCCGACGGGACCCGTGAGGGCAAGGCGGAAGCCGAGCAGTGCTCGACGCTCCTGCTGCGGCTGGGTCAGCTCGGGGCCGCGCTCGGCCTGCACCTGGTCGTCGCCGGCCAACGTGTCGGCTCCGACCTCGGCCCCGGCGTCACCGCCCTGCGCGCCCAACTCGGCGGACGGATCTGCCACCGCGTCAACGACCCCGGCACCGCCGAAATGACCCTCGGCGACCTCAACAAAGACGCTGTCGCCGTCGCACAGACGATCACGGCGGAGGAACGCGGCGTGGCCGTGTGCACGGGTCCGGACGGCGGTTGGAGCCGCGCCCGCTCGCACCTGACCTCGACCAGAGAGGCCGTGTCGACGGCCCGCAAGTACTCCGGCATGACCCCCGAACTGCCTGCCCTGGACCGTGCGCTTGCGGCGCTGGAAGGAGACATCAAGTGACCAGCGGAGATGTGATCAGTGAGGGTACGGCGTTCACGTTCGCGGTGATCTTCGGGATCATCACCGTCCTCCTCGTCCGCTCCCGCGACGTGCGCGCTTGGGAAGCGGTCTGCGTCGGCCTCTTCGGCGTCTACCTCGGCCAGACCCCCGTGGTGTTCACCATCCACGGCCTCGTCATCTGGATGATCAGCGGCTTCTCCCACACCTGAGCAGAAGGGACCCACCATGCCCATGTCTCGCGTGAGATGCCCGTTCTGCAAGGGCGACGGAGCCCGCAGGACCTGGACCGGACGACTGCGCCGCTGCCGCGTCTGCCGGGGCACCGGAACCATCCGCTGACCCACCCCCACCACCAACCCAGAAGGACGTGATCCCCATGACCGACTACGGGCCACCCACCATCACCCGTGCCGCTACGGCGGCCCACCCCGGAAGGTCACCACCATCACCCCGGACTACACCCCGGCTGACAGGCGCGCCGTCCTCGACCGCGCGGCGCGCCTGCGCCAGATACCCGAAACAGACCTCGACGCAATACGCATCGCCCAAGACCCCCAATTCCCGCGCTGGCTGGAGCAGATCACCGCAACCGGCGGCTGCACACACCCCATCCACCTCTCCGGCTCAACCACAACCCTGGACGGCACGACCGGCGAGATCCTCCACCACTACGACACCCGCAACGAACCCGGCGAACGCCTCCTCGTCCGCTGCCGCAACCGACGCGCAACCGTCTGCGCCCCCTGCTCCCGCCTCCATGCCGGGGACACCTTCCACCTCGTTCGCGCGGGTCTTGTGGGCGGCAAGAACGTTCCCACCACCGTCCGCAACCGACCCCGGCTCTTCGTCACCCTGACCGCCCCGTCGTTCGGGCCGGTCCACGGTGCAGGGGATCGGTGCCGTCCCCGCCGCGACGGCGGCACCTGCGAACACGGACGCCACCTCGGCTGCGCCGCAGTCCACGCCCCGAACGATCTCCTCGTCGGCCAACCCTTGTGCGCCGACTGCTACGACTACCCCGGCCACGTGCTGTGGCACGCGCACGCCTCCAAGTTGTGGGACCGCTTCGTCATCGACGTCCGGCGGCGCTTCGCTTCCTCGGCCGGCCTTGTACAGTCCCGCTTCGCCGATTACGCACGACTGTCCTTCGCCCGCGTCGCCGAGTACCAGAAGCGGGCGGCCGTCCACGTCCATGCCGTCGTCCGACTCGACGGCCCGGCCGGACCCGACGACGAACCCCCTGCCTGGGGCACGGCCGACCGGCTGATCGATGCCGTACGTGCCTCGGCTCGGCGGGTTCTGGTCCACACGCCCTACAGCCCGGCCGTGGGTGAACTGGCCTTGTGCTGGGGCGCCCAGGTCGACGCACGCCCACTGCGCGCTGACGGTGATGGACCCGACGATGACGCCGTGGCCGCGTACGTGGCCAAGTACGTCACCAAAGGAGCCAGCGAGACCGGCGCTGGCATCGACCACAGGGTGACCACCTGGGACGACGTCGAATTGGCACCGGTCAGCGAACACGTCCGCACCCTCATGCGCACCTGTTGGCGCCTCGGAGTTCTTCCCGCGTACGAGCCTCTGCACCTCCGCACCTGGACACACACGCTCGGGTACCGGGGACACATCCTCACCAAGTCCCGTGCCTACTCGACGACATACGCAGCACTCCGGGCCGAACGCGCCCACCACGTAGGCCACGTCGACATCCCCGACGCGATCACCGAACGGAACTGGCGCTACGTCGGCTCCGGCCACACCCCCGGCGCCGCACTCATCGCCGCTGGAATCGCCGAAGACATCGCCATGAACCGAGAGGTCGCCCGCGAAGAGCGTGAGGCGCCCCGGTGACCAGATACCGCAACGAGCAGTGGGTGCGGGCCGTCGAGCGCCAGGCGGCCAAGTTCCCCACACATATAGGGCCGAAGAGCGCTACGCGACTTGTACGGCTCCTCGGCCCTATACGGAAGGAGTCTTAGGTGATCGATTCCAAGGGGCTCAGTGTCGGCTCTCAGCGGTCGGCACGGTTGACGAAGTAGCTCACGACGATGAGTACCCCGAGAATCCCCACACAGAGGATGCCGAGGGCCGTCCAGATACCCCTTCCGTCCACCGCATAACGCACCCCACCGGCCAACCCACCGACAGCCATACACATGCCGATGACGACTGTTCGCGGGCTCTGGGGTCTCAGCCAGTGCCGCAGGTCCGGGCGGCGGCGCCCGCGCGTGGGCGGACCAGCGGAGTGTGTCATCGGTACCTCACCTTTCCTGGTTCCGCCGGGGCGTCGACGTGGGTGTCACCTGGTGCCTTGTTCGCACCAGGCGGCGTGTAGTAGAAGTCGACCCCCGTCGCGACCACGGCGACCGGCACGCCGAATATCTTCTCCCCGAACTTGCCGATCGTGTTGATGAACGTGGGGCGATGGTGCTTTCCCGTGACGTCGCTCAGGAGCGCGCCCTTGGCGAGGTGCTTGCTGGCCTCGCCGCCGGCCGCAGCGGGGGCGCCGCCGATCGCGCCCTGTACCGCTCCATTGATATCTCCCTTCACGAGCGCCTCGCCGCCATCCATCCAGGCGCGGTAACCGAGGAACTCGGCAACGGGCTTGATGGTGCCGCTGCCCCACTTCGTGGGCGGCGTGTACTCCTCCGAGTCCGTCTGGGTCCGCTGCGCCTGCTGGGCGTCGGTCCTCGCGTCCTTGAGAGAGCCGTAGTACGTGCTGCCGAACTCGTGCTTGTCCTTGGTCAGTTGCCACAGGCCCCAAGAACAGGTCGAGTCTGCTTCCGCTGCCCGGCCGAGGATCGCCTCGATGCGCCGCTGCAGGGCATCGAAGTCGTCCTGCGTCACCACTACCTGGGGATCCCCGTGCGACATACGCTGTGGCTGGACGCTATGGCTCAGCGTGCCGTCGGCATGGATCGTGATGCCGGCAGGCGGGTTCTCGCAGAGAACCTTCAGGTCGTTCCTCGCCGCCTTGATCTTGTCGTGCGCGGAACTCAGCAGGTTTCCGATGCTCTCCGCTTCAGTGACGGTGTCGGTGAACTCGTCCGACACCCGGACGACAAACGGCCTGGTGACGGAGGCGTTCTCGCCCTTCCACTCGGTGCCCTGGGCCAGGCTGCGCATGTTCCCGGCCTCCTTGGCGACCTTGTTCAGCAGCACCGCCATGGCAGCCCAGTCGGCGGCCGCAGACTGCAGGGCCGAGAGATTGACATGGAAGAGTTCCTTGAATGTCGGCATCAGCCCCCTGCCGTTCCCGGCGTCGACGCCGTCGAATTCCGAAGGGTTCCGATCCGCTCTCGGAATCCCTGATCCCCACGCTGACCAGCCGTCACATGATGGGACCTTCCGCATTCGGAACATGGGGTGCGTCGGAATCCGAGGTGGATGACGGCACATCCAGGTACTCAGAGATCTTGGAAACCTGCATCTCCGCAGCAACGAACTGGTCATCCTGCTTCGACGACTTCACCGAGTAGTCGAGGTGGTTGGAGATCTGAGCGCAGGCATCGAGCAGCACCTGAAGCTGCCCCTGCCAGCCCTCACCGGCCTTGGCCAGAGCGGCGCCCATGTCGAAGCCGTCGCTCTCCAGGCTCTTCGCGGCGGCCTCGGTGTGGGACTGCGCATGCTTGCCGGCGCTCGACAAGTGCTGGTGCAGCAGGAACGCGGCGTGGCCGATCTTCCCCATGTCGTCGGACTTGACGATCAGGTCGGCGCCTCCGGGCGACGGTCCGCCGGGATCCATGTCGGGCGCGCCGTCCAGCCGCATCGCGGCCTTCGCCTTCAACTCCGCCCACTCCTGATCGAACGACATGCTTTCACGCCCCCGTTGTCGTGGATCGAACAAGGCTACCCCTGAGGACTTATCAGAGATCACCGGCGGTGATAGGAGGGCGTTAAGAAGAGTGCGGCCACCGTTAGCGAGCTGTGTAGCTCACCACTCCCGTTCCTTCTGACTAGTCCAGCGGGTTCGGCTTGATGTCCACCCGGCCAGTGTCGAACCCTCTACCCCTCCTCGTCGGCGGGTGGACGACCACGGCGGCAAACAGGAACCGATAGATCGCGTTCATGCGTGCGTAGTCCTCCGCCTCTTCGAGCCTCTGCCAGTTGGTCTCGGCGTCCGGCCCGGCGATGCCCTCCAGGACGACGACCGGCCTCTTCACGGTCTTCCGCTGACGTTCCTTCACCCGCTTGAGGACGACGGCGCGCATGGCATGGAAGTCGGCGGTCGTGAAGTCGTCGTCCGTGAGCCACAGTTGCTTCAGCTCCTCCAGCTTCGCCCGATCCTTCTCGTCGGCGAGAACATCGGCCTCGGGACGCGTGGTCGCGGCTGGCTCGTAGCCTGCCGTGTCCAAGTTGGTCAGGACCCTGATCGCGACATCCCGCGCGAAGGCTTCGAGAGGGACCGCAGAGGCAGATCGATCGCACTTCTGCTGATCGACGTCATCGGCGCGAGTGCATCGGTAGTAGGCGTACCGGACGCTGTTGGTGCCGGCCATGCGGGCCCCGCACGCGCACGTCACCACTCCGCGCAGCACGTAGTACCGAGTCGGGCGCTTCTGCTTGTCCTTGGCCTGTGCGGCCCGGTACTCCCGGAACCGCTGAACCTCATCCCACTGACCGCGATCGATGATGGCGGGCCACGTCCCGGTTCCCACTTCCTCGCCCTGGTGGATACGCACACCCGCCACGAAGTTGGACGACAGCAGATGGCGGACGTTCTCCGGCTGCCACGTCTTGCCCTTGGACGACAACACTCCTCGCACTGTGAGGTCCTGGGCTATGCCCATGGGTGACTCGCCGTCCAGGTACCGGCGGAAGACCTCGCGGACGATCTCCGCCTCTTCCTCGATGATCGCCTGACCGTTGCTGGTGTAGCCGTACGGACGGTTGCCCACATGCGGCCTGCCTTCGCGCGCCTTGTCTTTGAGCGCTTCTTTCAACCGTCGCGACGTGTCGTCAGAAGAGCGGCACGCGTGGGCCACCTCGATGCGGAGGATGAACCGGTCGTCGGGGTCCGACAGATCGCGTCGGTTCGCCTCTCCGTGCAGGAGTACGCGCTTGTCGTCGGCTATCGACAGCAACTCTTCGAGGTCCTTGGGCTGACGCATGAGGCGGTCGGGGTGGTAGACGATGACGTGCCGGATCCCTCCTTCTGCCATCACCTTCAACATCTCGTCCCAGCCGGGCCGCTTGCGGTTGCGCTGCCACGCCGAACGGTTGTTGTCCACGTAGACGTGGGTTGCCTCGACGCGGAGTTGGAGCCGTTCGGCTACCTCCCGGCAGATGCGTTCCTGGCGGTCGACTCCGGTCTGATCCTCGTCCTTGGTGTGGGAGATCCGGCAGTAGATCGCAGCGGGCTCGCCCGGCGTGATGGTGGCCTTCGCTAACTTCGATCGGCTCATGACAAACACTGTATGAGCCCGGTATGACATCGATCATCGTCGGCGCGGCGATCGGTGCCGTGTTCTTCAAGGAGCGGTTCGGGGCGCCGCGTATCGCCGCCGCCGCTCTCCTCGTCGTCGGTATCGGGCTGATGCTGCGGGCTGGTTGACCCGGCCCGTCCAGACTGCTCGTTTACCCGACTTGCCGTCGGCTTGACGATCCGTTCCCTGGGCGTTCAGTCAACTGGCTGTGTGCGGGATGTGTGTTGTCCCTAGGGTCCCTGAGGATTCAGGAAGAGAAGGGGCCTCATGGACACACTCCACGCGGTCCGGGCCAGTGGGATCACCAGGTGTTTCGGCGATGTCGTCGCACTCGACAGCGTCGACCTGGACGTGACACAGGGGCAGATCCACGGACTGGTCGGACCGAACGGCGCCGGGAAGACGACACTGCTCGGCCTGCTGCTGGGGCTGGCCGTCCCCGACGGCGGTCGGCTGGAGATCCTGGGCACGCCGGTGGAGCGTGCGCTCGCCGTGCCGGACGGCGTCGCGGGGTTCGTGGACGCGCCCGGTCTGTATCCGTCGCTCACCGCCCGGCAGAACCTCGCCGCGCTGGCCGGCCTCCGGGGCGAGGACGCGCGGACCGCGGGGATCGACGACGTGCTCGACCAGGTCGGGCTCACCGATGTCGCCGACGACAAGGCCCGCGGCTTCTCCCTCGGCATGCGCCAGCGGCTCGGGCTCGCCGCCGCCCTGCTCACCAGACCCCGGCTGCTCGTGCTCGACGAACCCGCCAACGGCCTTGATCCGGCCGGGAAGAGACACGTGCACCGTGTTCTCAACCGGCTCGCCGCGGAGGGCACGAGCGTGGTGCTCTCCAGTCATCACATGGACGACCTGGAGGCGTTGTGCGCCGAGGTCACCATCCTCGACACCGGACGCGTGGTGTTCTCCGGGCCGCTGAACAAGCTCGCCGCCGAGAACCGTGAACTCGACTACCGGGTGCGGACATCCGACCCGGACGCCGCACGTCGGCAGGCCGACGGCACGGCCGGGGTACGGGTCCTCGACGGCGTCCAGCAGGACGGCGAGGTCCTCGTCGTGCGCGCCCTTGTGCCCGCTCTCGATGAACTCGTCGCGGGGCTGGTGCGGTCGGGGGTCGCGGTGCGTGAACTCGCCCCTGTCATATCGCCACTTGAGGCCGCGTTCCTCGCCCTCACCGAGCGCCGGGAGGACGGTCGATGACCGCCACCGTCATCGTCACCGGGCCCGCCGCTGTCACCCGGCGTGTTCCGGTCGCCCGCGCCTACCGCTTCGAACTGGTCAAGCTCGTCTCGCAGTGGCGGATCCGGCTGCTGGTACTCGCGTGCTGGATCGCGCCCGCGCTCTTCGTCGCCGGGGTGAGTCAGCAGAGCACGCTGCCCTCCGACACGCTCTTCGGGCGCTGGATGCTCACCACGGGGTGGGCCGGACCGCTGGTGGTGCTGGGGTTCGCGGGCACCTGGGCGCTGCCGTTGCTGACCTCGGTCGTCGCCGGTGACGTGTTCGCCGCCGAGGACCGGCTCGGCACCTGGCGTCATCTGCTGGTGGCGGTCCGCTCGCCCCGGCGGATCTTCGCGGCGAAGGCCCTCGCCAGTCTCACCGTCATCCTGATGCTGGTGGCCGGGCTGGTCGGTTCCAGCGTGGTCGGCGGGCTACTGGCGGTCGGGAACCGGCAGTTGGTCGGTCTCGACGGTCATCTGCTGGCGCCGGGGGACGCCGCCGGCCGGGCGCTGCTCGCCTGGCTCTGCGCGCTCGCCCCGACCCTGGCCCTCGCCGCGATCGGACTCCTCGGATCGGTCGCGCTGGGGCGGTCCCCGATGGGGCTGCTGCTGCCCCCGCTGGTCGCGCTCGCGATGCAGGTCGCCCAGATGCTGCCGCTGCCGGTGGCCGTCCGCCTCGCCCTGCCCGGTTACGCCTTCATCTCCTGGAACGGCCTGTTCACCAGTCCGGCCCAGCTCGCCCCGCTCCTCGTCGGCGTCGCGGTCAGCCTCGTGTGGGCCGCGCTCGCCACCGCACTGGCCTGTCTGCTGTTCGTACGGCGGGACTTCACCAACCCGGCCTACGACGGGTCCGGGCGCCGCGCGCTCACCGTAGGCCTGCTGCCGCTCGCCGCGCTGACCGCCCTCACCGTCGGGGCGGTCGCCGTGGCCACCCCCTCGACGGGTTCCGGGATCGGGCAGGACAAGGTCCAGCGGTCCCTCGCCACCGCCTTCGCCCACCTCTACCGGATGCAGACCGGCCAGCTCCACCGTCCCGCCGTCACCGAGGCGCAGCTGCGGACCTCGGCGGCCTGCACCAAGAGCGACGGGCAGGCCGCCCAGGAGGGACCCGGCAACGACTGGCGCTGCGTGGTGAGTTGGCACCTCCCCGGTGTCGCGGTCACGGGGACGGCGATCTACCAGCTCGACATCGGCCCGGACGGACGGTACGTGGCCGACGGCGACGGGCCGAAGGAAGTCAACGGCTACTTCCTGGTCCGGACTTCGACCGGGGACACCCCGAACCCGCTCTGGCAGTTCGACGGCAACGTCGACCTGCTCGACACCACCTCGAAGGGATAGGTCCATGCAGGTAACGCGGCAACGCCGGGTCAGTGAGAAGGAGCAGGTCAACCTCTTCGGCAGACGGGTCGGCCGCCGGGCCGTGCTGGTGACGGCCGGTATCGCCGTCGCCCTCGGTGTCACGGGCACCGCGGTCGCCTCGACGTACCGGTTCGGCACCCAGCAGGTCGGCCAGACCACCGCCAACGGCCAGGTCATCTCCAGCGACCAGTACATCAAGCCGTACGGCAGCCGTACCGTCGTCAACGACGGCAAGATCATGTCGTCGACGGTCAGCCCGGACGGCACCCACCTCGCGGCCTCGGTCACCGACGGGGACGCCTCCCTGATCGTCATGGACCTCGCGACCGGGCAGGTCGAGCAGAAGATCGGCACCAACGCGGCGGACGGCCTGCGCATCACCAGCGCGGCCGTGGGCCAGGAAGGCCCGACCTACTCGCCCGACGGCAAGCAGCTGTGGCTCGGGCAGGCGAACGGCTACACGAAGTTCACCGTCGCCGCCGACGGCACCCTCTCCGCCCCAACTGCCGTGCCGATAGCGGCCGATGGCACCAAGCAGGCCCTCGTCGGCGCGGCCGTGTTCTCCGCCGACGGCTCCACCGTGTACTCGGCGGTCAACGGCCAGAACAAGGTCGTCGCCATCGACGCGGCCACCGGAACCGTCAAGCAGACCTGGGCAGTTGGCGACGCCCCGCGCGGAATCGCCCTGGTCGGCGGCACGTTGTACGTCAGCAACGAGGGCGGCCGCCCCGCGAAGCCCGGCGACACCACCATCAACTCCTACGGCACGGACGTCGTCGCCAACCCGAAGACCGGCGCCAGCACCACCGGCACCGTCAGCGTCATCGACACGGCGGACCCGGCAGCCGCCGTAGGAACCATCGCCGTAGGACTGCACCCGACCGCCGTGTACGCGAAGAACGGCGCGGTGTTCGTCACCAACACCGCCGACAACAGCGTCTCGGTCATCGACACCCGCAAGGGCAAGGTCGTGCAGACCATCGCCACCCAGCCGTGGCCCGAGGCGTCCGTCGGCTACGAGCCGAACGCGGTGACGCTCACCGGCGACGGCCGCCTGCTGGTGACGCTCGGCCGGGCCAACGCGGTCGCCGTCTACCGCTACACCTCCCCGCAGCAGCCCGCCCGCTACATCGGCCTGCTCCCCACGGACTACTTCCCCTCGGAGATCACCACCGTCGGCAAGCAGGTCGTCGTCTCCAACACGCGGGGGGTGGACGCGCTCCGCCCGGACGCCGCCGGCCACAACACCCACGACACGACGTCGAGCCTCACGCGGTTCACCCTGCCCAGCGACCTCACCATCAGGTCGCAGACCGCCAAGGTCTTCCGGCAGAACGGCTGGACGCCCGGCTCCGTCACCACCGCCAGGAACAAGAGCCACGCGAAGGCCGTCCCGGTCCCCGCGCGCATCGGCGACCCCTCGACGATCAAGCACGTCTTCCTGCTCGTGAAGGAGAACCGGACCTACGACCAGGTCTACGGCGACCTCCCGCAGGGCGACGGGGACGCCTCGCTCACCCAGTTCGGCGAGAACGTGACGCCCAACCAGCACGCGCTGGCCGAGCAGTTCGGGCTGTACGACAACTTCTACGACATCGGCACCAACTCCGCCGAGGGCCACAACTGGCTGATGCAGTCGGACAACCCGGAGTACACGGAGTCCTCGGCCGGCGAGTACACGCGCAGCTACGACACCGAGAACGACGTGCTGGGCCACCAGAAGTCCGGCTTCATCTGGACCGGCGCGCAGGCGGCCGGGAAGAGCGTCAAGGACTTCGGCGAGTTCCAGTCCCTGGAGACCAAGCCGGCCGGCGCGAACTGGCAGAACCTGTACTGCGACAGCAAGAACATGGCCGCGACGGGGGCCGAAACCGCCTATCCGATCAAGACGGGGTCGGCGATCCCCTCCCTCAACGACGTGTCGGTGCAGGGCTTCCCGCTGTTCGACCTCGACGTCCCGGACATCTACAAAGAGCAGATCTGGAAGCAGGACTTCGAGAAGAACGGCCCGGCGAACCTGAACATGTTCTGGTTCTCCAACGACCACACCGGCGGCCCGGCCAACGCCGCCGCCGAGGTCGCCGACAACGACCTCGCGGTCGGCCGGATGGTCGACACGATCACCCACAGTTCGTACTGGAAGGACTCGGCGATCTTCGTCGTCGAGGACGACTCCCAGGCCGGCCTCGACCACGTCGACGGGCACCGCGCCCCGGTCCAGGTCATCAGCCCGTACGCCGAGCACGGCACGGTCGACAACCACTACTACTCGCAGATCACCATGGTGCGCACGGTCGAGCAGATCCTCGGCATCCACCCGATGAACCAGCTCGACAGCGCGGCCACCCCGATGTACGGGGCGTTCACGAAGAAGGCGGACGACACCCCGTTCACGGCGGTGCCCAACCGCACCTCGCTGACCCTCGGCGTGAGCCCCCAGCCGTCCTGCGGCTCGGACACCCCGGCGGCCCAGGACACCAGGGCGGCGGCAGCGCCGACCTCCGTCGCGGTGCCGCAGGCCGAGCGGAAGCTCGCCGCCCAGTGGAAGACCTGGGCCTCGCACCAGCGGCTGACCGGCCCGAACGCCGTGCCCGACTACGCCAACCCCACCCAGATGAACCGCTACACCTGGTACCAGACCCACGACTGGACCAGGCCGTACCCCGGCGACAAGAAGGTCTACGCCCCGAACGACGTGCCCGGCGCCTACCTCCCGTCGCCGGAGTCCGACGGCTGACGCGGCACGACGCCGGACAGGTCGTGGGCGCGGACGCTGTTGCGGTCCGTGGCCGAGCGGCCCAGCGCGTGGTGCGGCCACAGTCCGCCCGCCACGCGCCGGGCGCGCTCGCCCCACTCACGGGCCTCGGCGGCGCCGGCCTTGTAGTGGTTGAGGGCGTAGCCGCCGGAGTGGATCCGCAGCAGGGAGAAACCGCCGGGGTAGTCCTTGGCGGCGGCGACCTCCTGCTGGACGACGTGCGGGGCGCGGTTCAGGACGGTTCTCTTGTTGCGGTGGGTGTGCCCCGCGTGGTGCAGGAAGACGCCCGGCGCCGAGACGTACGCGTCGACGATCGCGCGGGCCTGCTTCCGGTCGAGGCTCTGGCCCCGCGTCACCGGGAACACGGAGTCCCGTACCGTCAGCGGATGGTGGCCGAAGACGAGCGTCGGCCGCTCCGGGTCCGCCCTCAACTGGGCCTGGAACCAGGACAGTTGCTCGGCACCCAGGCCGCCCGCGTCGCCGCCGTTGCCCGCCTTGGCGTAGGTGTCGAGGCCGAGGACGCGCAGTCCGCCGAGGTCGTGCGCGAAGTAGCCCGGGGTGCCGGTGGAGGTGAACGTGTCGCCGAAGGGGTCGGCCCAGTGGGCCGGCGGGCGGTCGTGGTTGCCGCGGACGACGAGGTAGTCCCGGCCGAGCGCGCCGAAGCCGTCCAGGATGCGCCGCGCCGCGGTCACGTCCCGCGGCCCGCCGCCCGCCGACAGGTCCCCGGCGGCCAGCAGCACGTCCGCGCCGCGCCGCCGGGCCTCCTCGACCAGCGCCCGGCTCATGATCTCCGGATAGGCCGCGAGACCCGCCGCCTGCGATATCCCGCGCATGCCGGGCACGCCGGCGACCAGGCCCGCGGTGGTCTCGCCGAGGTGCAGGTCGTTGCAGAGGGCGATCGACAACAGGTGCCTGCCGGGCGGGGGCTGGGGCGTGGTGAAGGAGTACGTGCCGGTCCGTGAGCCCCCGAAACCGTGCCGGGAGGTGCCGACCGCGTTGCCGCGCACGTGGTGCAGCGGGGTCGGTACGGCGGGGACACCCCGGGAGCGCGCCCGGTAGTAGTACGTCTGCCCGGGTTCCAGGCCGGTCAGCTCCACCTGGTGGTGCGCGGTGAGGCGCTCCTCGGCCGCGGTGCGGTTCAGGTGGGCCGGGTGGGTGCCGTAGACGACCTCGCCCTCCGTGACCGCGGGGAGCGGGTTGCCGAAGCCGTCGTCGGTGCCGGGGGTCCGGGTGTGCCAGGTGATGACGGCGCTGTCCTCGGTGAGGGTGACCAACTCCAGGTGGACGGCGGCCAGTTGGCGGTGTCCACCGCGCGCGGGACGGACGTGGGCGGCACGCAGCAGCGCGGGGGCGAGGAGTGTGCCGGAGCGCAGGACGTCGTAGGGAGTGGGGAGCGCGGCGAGAGCCGCGAGGGGAGCGGAGAGACAGCAGCGCATACCTCATTGTTGCCCCAGGTCGGTGAACGCAGGCCGTGGCACCGACAGCCGTGGCCGTACCAGTGCGCTACGTCAGGGCGCCGCGCACCGCCCTGACCAGGGCCTGCGCCCGTGGATCAGCCGTCACGCTCTTGCGGAACGAATTCGTCACATACCCGAACGCGATGCCCGACGCGGGGTCCGCGAAGCCCAGCGCGCCGCCCCGTCCGGGGTGGCCGAAGGAGCTGTCGGAGAGGAGCGGGGACGCGCTGCCGTGCAGCATGTAGCCGAGGCCGAAACGGGTGTTGATCACCAGCACACGGTCCGGTCCCGACGAGCGTTCCGCACGGGCCAGCTCGACCGTCTCGGGGGTGAACAGCCGTGCCCCGCCGTCCACTTCACCGATCAGCGACGCGTAGAAACGGGCCAGTCCGTCCGCCGTCGCGATGCCGTTCGACGCGGGGAGTACGGCGGCCTGGTACGCCGGGTCGTTCTCGTCCGGCATCGGGGTGATCGCCCCGAACGCGCGCCGGGTGAGGGAGTCGGGGTCCGCGTAGGCCTCGGAGACCGAGCGCTTGGGGCGGGCGCGGAGGACGCCTGTGTCCGATGTCACGGCCTCCAGCTGCGCGACCCGGCCCACCCGGCCCGCCTCGCTCGCCGGAAGGCCCACCCACATGTCCGCCCCGACCGGACCCGCGATCTCGTCCGCGATCCAGGCCCCGATCGACCGTCCCGTCACCCGCCGCACCAGCTCACCGGTGAGCCAGCTGTACGTCTGCGCGTGATAGCCGTGATCCGTGCCCGGTTCCCACACAGGCGCCTGCGCCGCGACCGCCTCAGCGGCCAGTACTGGATCGGCGGCCTGCACCGGGGTCAGCGGCCGGTCCAGCACCGGCACACCCGCGCGATGCGCGATCAGATGCCACACGAGGGTCCGGTCCTTGCCCGCCGCCTTGTACTCCGGCCAGTACTCGCCGACCGGAGCGTCCAGGTCCAGCTCCCCGCGCTGTGCGAGCAGGAGCAGGGCGGCGGCTGCCACGCCCTTCGTCGCCGAGCGGACGATCTGGGCCGTGCCCCGCTCCCAGGGAGCGCTGCCGTCCACGTCCTTCGTGCCCGCCCAGAGGTCCACGACCCGGTGCCCGTGCCGGTACACCGTCACGGCCGCGCCCCGGTCCCCGCGCGCCTCGAAGTTCCCCACGAACGCATCCCTGACCGGCTCGAAGCCCTCGGCCACCAACCCGTTCACGTCCACGCCCGCGCTCCTCGTCCCGCCGTCCGTCCTCTCTCAACCAAGCAGGATCGTGACGTCGATGTTCCCGCGGGTCGCGTTCGAGTACGGGCAGACCTCGTGCGCCGCGTCCACCAGCTTCGCCGCGATGTCCGGGTCGAGGATCGGCAGGGACACGCTCAGGGCGACCGCGAGGCCGTAGCCGCGCTGCTTGTTGGGGCCGATGCCGACCTTCGCGGCGACCGTGGAACCGGTCAGGTCGAAGCCCGCCCTGCGGCCGACCAGGACCAGCGCGTTGTGGAAGCAGGAGCTGTAGCCGGCCGCGAAGAGCTGCTCGGGGTTGGTGCCGTTGCCGTCGCCGCCCAGCGCCGGGGGCATCGCGACCTGGAGGGCGAGCTGGCCGTCCTGGCTGCTGACGAAACCGTCCCGGCCGCCGTGGGCGGTGGCCTCGGCGACGTACATGATCTTCGTCGGACGGGTGTCGACAGCGATGGCAGCGGTGTCAGTGGTGGCAGCGGTGTCGTCGGTCATGGCGGGACCTCCCCCGGGGGCGGAAACACGAGAGCGCGCAACTACATCGTGCACAAGATACTGGTGAGTAGGTCGACCGTGTCTTTCAGGGGGCACGAACCGCCGGTAACCCGAGGTCAGCGGGTCAGGGGATCAGCGTGCCCGGTCCGCCGCCGCCTCCGCGCGCTCCGCCAGCCGCCACAGCTCCGCCCGCAGCCGCGAGACCTCCGGCATCTCCAGCTCCGTCGCCGCCAGCAGCGCACCCGGCACCCGGGCCGCGCGCTCCCTGAGGGCCGTACCCCGTTCCGTGCACACGACCAGCACCGAGCGCTCGTCGTGTGCCGCGCGCTCCCGGTGGACCAGGCCCGCTGTCTCCAGGCGCTTCAGCAGCGGTGACAGGGTGCCGTAGTCGAGGTGGAGCGCGGTCGCGAGGTCCTTGACCGTGCTCTCGCCGCGCTCCCACAGGACGAGGAGGACGAGGTACTGCGGGTAGGTCAGCTCCAGCTCCTCCAGGAGGGGGCGGTACGCGGCCGTCAGCGCCCGCTGGGCCGCGTACAGCGCGAAGCACAACTGCTCGTCGAGGAGCAGCGACCCGGCAGCGGCGTGATCCTTGTGCTCCTCGTTCGTCACGCGCCCATTGTCACGGACCGCGGGTCGAACCCGAAGGGCAACTCCAGGCGATGGGCGCGCATCAACGCCTCGTCGGAGAGCAGTTCACCGGTCTTCCCGTCCGCCGCGATCACGCCCTCGCTCAGGATCAGCGCGCGCGGGCACAACTCCAGCGCGTACGGCAGGTCGTGCGTGACCATGAGGACCGTCACGTCCAACGACCGCAGGATGTCGGCCAGTTCGCGGCGCGAGGCGGGGTCGAGGTTGGAGGAGGGCTCGTCCAGGACGAGGATCTCCGGCTCCATCGCCAACACCGTGGCGACGGCGACGCGCCGCCGCTGCCCGAACGACAGGTGGTGCGGGGGCCGGTCCGCGAACTCCGCCATCCCCACCAACTCCAGTGCCGTACGCACCCGTTGCTCCAGCTCCGCGCCCTTCATCCCGGCCGCCGCCGGGCCGAACGCCACGTCCTCGCGGACCGTCGGCATGAACAACTGGTCGTCGGGATCCTGGAACACGATCCCGACCCGGCGCCTGATCTCCGCCATGTGCCGCTTGCCGACCGGGAGTCCGGCCACCGTCACCGTCCCGGCGCCGGCCGTGAGGATGCCGTTGAGGTGCAGCACCAGGGTGGTCTTGCCGGCGCCGTTCGGGCCGAGCAGGGCGACCCGTTCGCCGCGCGCGACGGTGAAGTCGACGCCGAACAGGGCCTGTTGGCCGTCGGGGTAGGCGAAGGCGAGGCCAGAGACCTCCAGCGAAAGGGAATCGGTCACAGCGTCCATCCCAACAGGCATACGACAAGGGCGGCTGACGGCAGTGCGAGGGCGTACGACCACTGCGCCCTGGACGCGGTCACCTCGTCGATCACCGGCATCGAACCGGTGTAACCCCGGCTCACCATGGCGAGATGGACCCGCTCCCCGCGTTCGTAGGAGCGGATGAACAACGCGCCCGCCGACTTCGCGAGCACACCCCAGTGGCGGACACCCCGGGCCTCGAAACCCCGTGACTCGCGGGCGATCCGCATCCGCCGCATCTCGTCCGTGATGACATCGCCGTAGCGGATCATGAAGGACGCGATCTGGACGAGGAGGGGCGGGAGCTTCAACCGCTGTAGGCCGAGGAGGAGTTCGCGGAGTTCGGTGGTCGAGGCCAGGAGGACGGAGGCGGCTACGCCCAGCGTGCCCTTCGCGAGGACGTTCCACGCGCCCCAGAGGCCGTTCACGCTCAACTGCACGCCCAGGACGGTGACTTGGTCGCCCTCCGCCACGAAGGGCATCAGCACCGCGAACGCCACGAACGGGATCTCGATCAGCAGACGGCGGAGCAGGAAGCCCGCGGGGACGCGGGCCGTGTACGCGACGCACGCGAGGAGGACGGCGTAGACGGCGAACGCCCACATCGCCTCGCGCGGGGTCGAGACCACGACCACCACGAAGGCGAAGACGGCGGCCAGTTTGGTGTGCGGGGGCAGCGCGTGGACCCGTGAGTGGCCGTGCCGGTAGAGGCGGTGGGCGTGGCCCGCGCCCATGTCAGGCCACCTGCGAGGTGCTACGGCGCTTGCGGACCGCCCAGAAGACCCCGGTGCCCGCCACGACCGTCACGCCCACGCCGATCACGCCCGCGAGGCCTCCGGAGAGCCGGGCGTCGCCGACGTCTCGGACGCCGTAGTCGGCCAGCGGGGAGTCCGCCGAGGCGTGCTCCTTCGCCTGGCGGTCGATGCCCTGGTCGGCGGCCACCTTCTCCAGGCCGTCGGGGTTCGAGGAGGCGTAGAAGCTGACGAAACCGGCGAGGAGGAGGGAGGCCACCAGGCCGGTGATCCACAGCTTGCGGCGAGAGGGCCCACGGGCCGCGACCGGCTCCAACGGGGCCTGCGCGTCCACGAGTTCGCCGTTCACGCGCAACTTGAGGCGCTGCTCAAGGCCACGTGCGCCGTGGACCAGATCCGGGCGTACGGCGATCACGGCGCCCACCGTCAGCGCGGTGATCGCGGCCTCGCCGATGCCGATGAGGACATGGACGCCGATCATCGCGGTGGCGACCTTGGTGAGGGAGACGTCCGTCGTGCCGCCGAGGGAGTAGAGGAGCGTGAAGACGAGGGCGGCCGCGGGGACCGAGAGCAGGGCCGCGAGGAAGGACGCGGCGGTGATCGAGCGGCGGGTGCGGGGCAACACCTTCACCAGGCCGCGGAAGACCGCGTACGCCACGACCGTCGTCGTGATCGCCATGTCGGTGATGTTCACGCCGAGCGCGGTCAGACCGCCGTCCGCGAACAGGATGCCCTGCATGAGCAGGACGACCGAGACGCAGAGCACGCCGGTGTAGGGGCCGACCAGGATCGCGGCCAGCGCGCCGCCCAGCAGGTGGCCGCTGGTGCCGGCCGCGACCGGGAAGTTGAGCATCTGCACGGCGAAGATGAACGCGGCGACCAGGCCCGCGAGTGGTGCCGTGCGCTCGTCGAGCTCGCGGCGCGCGCCGCGCAGGCTCACGGCGATGGCGGCCGCGGCGACCACACCGGTCGCGGCGGATACGGGGGCGTCTATGAATCCGTCAGGCACATGCACGGGATGATTTTAGATGGCTATTGCGACTGCTTTGCAAGAGCCAGAGAGTCTCACGCCGACATGTGAGATCTGTCGCCCCGGAGGGCGCTCCCGAGAAAATGTGCGACATTTGGGTAGTGGAAGCGGATGCATAGCTTTCACACAGGTCACTCAGCGTAAGGGGCCGCCCGATGTCCGTAGTCGAACAGTACGCGCGAGCCCATATCGTCACCGACGAGGACGTGGACCGGCTGGATGCTGACGCGGTCCCCGTCGTCCTGCGGTACGACCCCGAATCCGATCCCCGAGCCGTCCGTATCGGCCTGCCCGGACCGCACGAATGGACCTTCGACCGCGAGCTGCTGGAGCAGGGGCTGCGTTCCCCGGCCGGCAGCGGCGAGGTGCGGGTGTGGCCGTGCGGGCGGGTGCAGGCCGTGGTCGAGTTCCACTCCGAACAGGGCGTCTCCGTCGTCCAGTTCGAGACGAAGACGATCATGCGGTTCCTGCGGCGGACCTATATGGCCACCGCGCCGGTCGCGAGCTGAGCCGCACAGAGGATCAGCCGAGCCCCGGAGACGTTCAGGGGCTCAGCGGGCTCGGGCCGGGGGTCAGCCGCCGAGGCTGTCGCCCAGCTTGAGCAGGGCCGCCACGATCGGGCCCGCGGTGTCGCCGCCGTGGCCGCCCGCCTGGACGACGCCCGCGGCGACGAGGTCGCCCTTGTACGCGGTGAACCAGCCGTTGGGCTTCTTCTGGCCGTCGACCTCCGCCGAGCCGGTCTTCGCGCCGTAGTCCGGACCGAGCCCGGACATCGCCTGGGCCGCCGTGCCGTAGTCCGCCGTGTACTTCATGACCTCCTTCAGCTCGGCCTGCGTCGTCGACGACATCGTGCGCGAGGCCTTCGCGATCGTGCGGTTGTCGACCGTCGGGGAGACCAGGTACGGCTGGTGGAAGGTGCCCGTGTCGACCGTCGCGGCGACCGACGCCATGTTCAGCGGGTTCATGCGGACCCCGCCCTGGCCGATCAGCGAGGCGCCCATCTGCGCGCCGCTCTGCACCGGGACCGAGCCGTCGAAGGTGGGGACGCCGATGGCCCAGTTGTTCATGCCGAGGCCGTAGACCTGCTGGGCCTCGGTCGTGAGGTCGCTGTTGCTGAGCTTGGGCGCGAAGTTGATGAAGGCGTTGTTGCAGGAGGCCCCGAAGGCCATCTTGAACGTGCCCTTCTTGATCTCCGAGTCGTCGTCGTTGTGGAAGGTCCAGCCCGCCAGCTTGTACGTCTTGGGGCAGGGGTGGGACGCGTCCGGGGTGATCAGGTTCTTCTCGAAGAGCATCGTCGACGTCACGATCTTCATCGTGGAACCGGGGGCGAGGGAGCCCTGGAAGGCCACGTTGAAGCCGTGCGAGGCGTTCGCCACGGCCAGGATCTCGCCGGTCGAGGGGCGCATCATGACGACCGAGGAGTTCTTCTGCTTGTCGACCTGTTTCTCGGCCGCCGCCTGGAGGGTCGGGCTGAGCGTCGTCTTCACCTTGCCCGGGGTGCCCTTGCTCAGCTCGACGAGGGTCTTGTCGGACTGCTTGGACTTCTTGCCCCGGATCACCTGGAGCTCGATGCCCGCCTTGCCGCCGGCCTTCTTGCCGAACTTCTCCCGCAGGCCGTCCAACACCGGCCCCAGGGACGGGTACTTGGCGACCGTCAGCTCGCCGCCGTCACGGTCGTAGGCCTTGATCGGCGGGGTGCCGGACTCGCCCGTGACCAGGGTGTCGCCGTCCGCGAGGTCCGGGTGGACGACGGAGGCGTGCCACTGCACGTACGGCTTGCCGTCCTTCGCGCTGCGCACGACCGTGAGTGAACTCGCGTACGACATGGGCTTGTTGATGCCCTTGTACGACACCGTGCACTTCACCGAGAAGGGGACCTTGGCGCCGGTGGGGGTGCCCTCGGTGACGGTGATGCCCTTCATGTGGGCGTTCTTCGTGTACCCGGTGAGCAGGGCGGCGGCCGCCGTCGACCTGTCGGTCGTGGCGGCGGCCTGGGCGACCTTGCCCTGCTGCCAGTCGGCCAGGTACCGCTTCGCGGTGGTCTGGATCTCGGTCGCCGACAGCGGGCCCGTCTTGATCGCCTTGTGGTCGGCGGTGGTTGACGTGCGCGCCTCGGCCGAGGCGCCGCCGTCGTACAGCGCGTAGGCGCCGACGCCCGCGCCGACGACGGCCACGGCGATCACCCCGCCGACCACGGCCGGTCTCGCCTTGCGCTTCTCGGGTACGCGCCTTCGCTTGCCCCTGGTGCCCACAGTTCCCGATCCTCCGCGAATCCCTTTGGGCCCCCGTCGTTCTGGCCCTCAGCCCTCACACACCCCAACGACGGGGCACAGCCTAGAGTCCCGTCCTGTGCGGGTGAGTTCACTTTCCCCGCGGAGTGAGATCAGCCACCTGCCGCCAGTACCGCCCGGACGATCGGGCCGGCGGCGTCGATGCCGTGGCCGCCGTCCTGGGTCATGGCCGCCGCCGCGATGTCGTCGCGGTATCCGGTGAACCAGCTGTTGGACTTGGACTGGCCGTCCACCTCGGCGGACCCCGTCTTCGCGCCGATGCTGCCGCCGAGCCCGGCCATGATGCCCGCCGCGGTGCCGCTGGTCGCGGTGCGGTTCATCATCGACCGCAGCTGGGCCGACGTACTCGCCGACAGGCCCCGGGCGGTGGCCAGTTGGCGGTCGTCGAGGCTCTGCGCGACGAGCACCGGCTGGCGGAACGTGCCCGTCTTCGCGGTCGCCGTCACCGACGCCATGTTCAGCGGGCTCATCTGCACCTGGCCCTGGCCGATCAGGTTGGCCGCGGTGTCCGGGCCGCCGGACGCGGGGACCGAGCCGTCGAAGGACGGGATGCCGGTCTTCCAGTTGTCCCGGCCGAGCCCGAAGCGGTCCTCGGCCTCCTTGGTCAGCGAGTCCACCTTGACCGAGTCGGCGAACTTCACGAACGCCGTGTTGCAGGAGCGGGCGAAGCTGTCGGCGAGCGTCGCGTTCTCGTCCGGCGCGAGGCCCGTCAGGTTCTTGAAGGTCTGGCTCTGCCAGGTGGCGGTGGGCGGGCAGGGCGCCGCGCCGCTCATGCTGGTGATGTCGTTGTCGATGAGCGTGGCGGCACTGATGATCTTCATCGTCGAGCCGGGCGCCAACTTGCCCAGGAACGCGGCGTTGAAGCCGTCGTCGCGGTTGTTGGCGACCGCCAGGATCTGGCCGGTGCTCGGCTGCACGGCCGCGACGGACGACTCCGAGTACTTCGTCACGGCCTTCTCGGCGGCGGCCTGCGCGCTCGCGTCGAGCGTCGTGCGCACCTTGCCGGCCTTGCCCTTCTCCAGGGTGAGCAGCGTGGTGTCGGCCGAGTCCGCGAGCTCGTGCTTGATCGCCAGCTCGATCCCGGGCGTACCGCCCGCCTTGTCACCGTACTTGGACCGCAGCTCGTCGAGTATCGGCCCGAGAGACGGATACTTCTCCTTGGTCAGCACGGTCCCGTTCCGGTCCACGGCCTCGATCGCCGGGCTCGCGGACTCCCCGGTGGCGAACGTGTCGCCGGTCTTCAACTCCGGGTGCACGACGGTCGGTTGCCAGTCGACGAGGGCCCGCCCGGTCGTCTCCCCGCGCACGACGGTCAGCTCGCTCCGGTAACTGAGCGGCTTGGAGATGCCCTTGTACGACACCGTCGCCTTCACGGTGAACGGCACGGTGGCCCCGGTCGCCGTGCCGGGCGTGATCTTCACCTTCGTGATGTGACCGGCCCCGCTGTAGGACTCCAGCACGGTGTCGGCGGCGGCGTCGTTGTTCGTGTACGACGCGGCGGTCACCGCGTTCCCGCTCTCCCAGGCCGCGAAGAACTTCTTCGTCGTCTCCTCGACCTCACTGCCGCTGGGCGGCCCGGTCTTCTTGGCGGTTGCCCCACCGACCCCGGCCACCCCGTCCGAACCCCCCAGCGCGGACACGACGTTGAACGCCCCGTACCCCGCCCCGCCCACCATCACGGCGAACACACTGCCGATGACGGTGGCCTTCACCCCCTTGCGCATACCCCTGTCCCTCCCCGTTATCAGTCCTCCGACTGTAGGTGGCGTGGGGGAAAGCTGTGAGGGGTGTTGCCTTTTGTTGTCCTAACAGAGATCAGCTGACTGAATCACACCGCCCACCGGACCACGTATGTGAACGTACGGCGAACGGTGGGGGATACCGGGCAACCGGGGACGGGGGTGGGGGGTCGGTCGTGGTGCCGGATCCACACCGGATCCGCAACTGGCCCACGGAGGCAGTGCGTTGATCTCTCGACTCGGCGGGCACCGGGTGGTGCGGGTGGGGGTTGTCCTGGCGCTGGTGCTGGCTCTGGGGGTCGCGGTGCGGGTCGCGGTGACCTCGGGGCCCGCGCCGTACAAGGGGCCGCCGGCGACGGCCGCGGTGCTCGGCAAGGTCGTCTACACGGCCGCCCGCCACCAGGCCAACCACGTGACCGTCACAGAGACGTCGGAGAGCGGCGGGAGCGTCGTCCACTACCTGATCGACGACGTGGTCCCGATCAGGCCGTCGGGGCCCGGCTGCGTCTTCCCGGACGCCGGGGACCGCACCAAGGTCGCCTGCACGATCGTGATCGAGGAGATGGCGACGGACCCCTACCCCACGCTCCTGCTGAACCTCGGCGACGCGAACGACTCCGCCGTCGTGCACAACGACGTCCCCGCCGACGCCTATGCCTATCTCGGCTACAACGTGGTCCACCTCGGCGCGGGCAGGGACACCTGGACCGGCACCGCACGCGAGGCCCAGGCCGTCTACGGCGACAACGGCGACGACACCCTCAGGGTGAGCGAGGGAGCCCAGGCCGAGGGCGGCAAGGGCGACGACATGATCTACGTCGACGGCGAAGGGGGCGGAATAGGCGGCCCCGGTGACGACGTCCTCCACGGCGGCCCGGGCGACCAGGGCCTGTACGGAGACCAGGGCGACGACACGCTCTACGGTGGCCCCGGCGACGACCGGCTGTACGGAGGCGTCGGCGCCGACACGCTCTACGGCAACAGCGGCGACGACACCCTCTACGGCGACAACCCCGAGGGCGGCAGATTCGACGGCGGCAAGGACGAGCTGTACGGCGGACCCGGCACGGACAAGCTGGACGGGGGGCCCGCCGACGACTTCGTCCAGCAGGACTGACGGGCGGGCCGGACCCGGGTGCCCGACCGCGTCGGTGCGGGACCGGTGTCCTTCGGGAGCACCGGCCCCACACCGACGTGACGGGCTCGGGCGGACTGCCCGGCCAGGTCAGCCGACGAACTCGACCATCACGGTCGCCGTGCCGGACACATGCCGGGCGTCACCCGCGTAGGTCACCGTGTACTGGGGATACGTCATCCAGTCCGGCGGGGTGTCACTGAAGCTGAAGGTGCCGTCCCGTCGGACCTTCGCGTCCGGCAGTTCCACGCCGTTGCGCGTCACCGTGACCGTCCGGTGCTTGGGGAAGGGCACGAGCGAGGTCAGTTTCCCCGTCACCGTGACCGGCGTGTCGACCGGGTTCGTCGGCGGGGCGGACAGAGCGATGGTGCTGGATGCCTTGGCGACGTCGGTGACGATGTCGAGAATGACCTCGCCCGAGTAGGGGAAGCGGGTGGTGAACAGCCTGCTGCCGTCGGGCGCCCAGGCCAGGCCTCGGTCGAGCAGATCCCTGTATCCCGTCGACAGGGAGACCGTGCGGTACGCGGCGGTCTCTCCCGGGCGGTAGATGTAGACGTCCCAGTCCCCTCCCGCCACGATCCCCGCGGCGACCGTGCCATGGGAGTCGACGGCGACCGAGTTGGGGTAGGGGCCGGTGTCGTACGGGGCCTCTTCCGTCAGGTCCGACAGGCGCCACCGCTGGTGGTAGTAGTTCGAGCCGTTCGCGGTGATCACCGTGCTGCCGTCCGGGGTCACCGCCATGTCCTCGACATCGGCGACGGCGTCGCTGTAGGCGGTCTCCTGAAGCGTGCCGGAGCCCACGTCGTACACGCGCATGCCCAGCGCGCCCTGGCTGTCCGCGGCGACGAGCCGGTCGGGCGCGCCCGGCGACGAGGCGAGTCGCGGCTTGCCGTACCAGACGGGGTTGTCGTCCAGGCTGACGGTCGGGGTCGCGTCGGCGATGGTGACCGACCCGATGCCGGCGTCGAAGACGGTGGCCTGGTAACCGAAGAACAGCCGGCCGCCGGCGAGGGCGAGGCTCTCCGGTCCGGTGCCGGCACCGGTGGGGATGCGCCGCGTCTCGGTCAGGGTCGTGGTGTCGATGACGGAGATCGCGTCGGCGTCCGGGAGAGCCACGTACAGGGTGGACTCGTCGGCCGACTCGGCCATGCCCCGCGCCCCGTCCAGACCCTCCACCTTCTTCACGACCTGCCCGTCGTGGTCGGTGGCCAGCACCGCGTCGTCGCCGGGCGCGCTGACGTACACATGGCGGCTGTCGGCGAGCGTCTGCCAGTGCGAGCGCACCGGTAGGACGATGCTTCCCTGGGTCTGTGCCGTCGCCGTGCCGGGGGTACCCAGCAGACTCAACGACGCGGCCGCCAGGACCAGCGCGACACCTGTCGCACGTCTTCGTATATGCACCTGGGAGCTCCTTCGGGAAGGCGGGTGGGGCGCAGCGGACTGCCACGCCCTACCCGCCCGACTGCCCGGCTATACCCAGGTGTCGAGCCACATCCGAGACCGCCACTGGTCGATGGGGATCGCCGTCCCCGTGTACAGCGGCCAGAAGTAGATGAAGTTCCACGTGACCAGCAGGACCAGTACGCCCGCGCCCACCGCGCCCGCGACCCGGCGTGTGTCGCTGGAACCCGGCGGGCCGATGACCGCGCCGATGAGCATCGCGACCGCGAGGCAGAGGAAGGGGAGGAAGACGATCGAGTAGAAGAAGAAGATCGTGCGGTCCTGGTACATGAACCAGGGGAGGTAGCCGGCCGCGACGCCGCAGGCGACCGCGCCCGCGCGCCAGTCGCGGCGGAACGCCCAGCGCCACAGGACGTACAGGAGCGCGAAGCAGGCCGCCCACCACAGGAGCGGGGTGCCGATGGCCAGGACCTCGCGGGCGCACTTCTCGCCCGCGCTCGCCGGGCAGCCGTCCGCGCCCGGGGAGGGGGACTCGTAGAAGTACGAGACCGGGCGGCCGTCGACCAGCCAGCTCCAGGGGTTGGACATGTACGTGTGCGGGGAGTGCAGGCCGACGTTGAACTCGTAGACCTCGTGCTCGTAGTGCCACAGGCTGCGCGCCCAGTCCGGCATGAACTGGCTCCAGAAGCCGCCCTTGCCGTCGGTCGCGGCCCAGTTGCGGAAGTAGCCGCCGGTGCCGTTCGCGGGGGAGAGGATCCAGCCGAGCCAGGACAGGACGTAGACCGAGATCGCCACCGGGGCGGTGGAGACGAAGGCGAGGCCCACGTCGTGCTTGAGGACCGCGGCGTACGGCTTGCTCGCGCCCGCGACCTTGCGGGAGCCGACGTCCCAGAGCACGGCCATGATGACGAAGGCCGCCGCGTAGAACATGCCGTTCCACTTGGTGGCCATCGCGAGGCCGAGGGTCAGGCCGGCCATCCAGCGCCAGGGGCGCCAGCCGAGGGAGAGGGTGTCCGCGATGTGCGCGTCGGGGCGGACGCGGCCGTCGGCGTCGACGGGGAGGGCCGCCGCGAGTCTCGCGCGGGCCCGGTCCCGGTCCAGCAGCAGGCAGCCGAACGCGGCCACCACGAAGAACATCAGGACGCCGTCGAGGAGCGAGGTGCGGGCCATCACGAAGGCCAGGCCGTCGAGGGACATCATGACGCCCGCCACGCAGCCCAAGAACGTGGAGCGGAACAGGCGGCGGCCGATGCGGCACAGCATCAGGATGGCGAGCGTGCCGAGCAGCGCCGTCATGAAGCGCCAGCCGAAGGGGTTGAAGCCGAAGATCAGCTCGCCGATGCCGATGACGTACTTGCCGACCGGCGGGTGCACGACGTAGGCCGCGTCGGTCGGGATGGGGATGTGACCGTTGTGCTGGAGGATCAGGTCGTTGGCGTTCTTGTCCCAGTTGACCTCGAAGCCGCGGTGGACCAGCGCCCACGCGTCCTTCGCGTAGTATGTCTCGTCGAATATCACCGCCTTCGGGCTGCCCAGGTGGTAGAAGCGCATCACGCCCGCCATGAGCGTGACCAGCAGCGGACCGCCCCAGCCCGACCAGCGGTTGACGCGGTCGACGAGCGCCGGCGAGAAGCCGAGCGCCGCCCACAGGCGCGGGCTGGGCTCCGCGTACGGCGGCACCAGCCGGTCGCGTACGTCGCTTCTGGGCCCCGCCGTGTAGCCGAATCGGCGCAGCCGCTGCTGCCACGACGGCCGCTGGTCTGGCGGGGCCTGCCCTTGCCGGGTGTCCGTGGAGTCCATGGACGACGCTGTACTGGTCACCGCGCCATCGTAGGGAACAGGTCTGTGTGAGTCCCGCCTCTCTCCCCTGAGAGGATGGAAACGTGACAGTTGCTCCCGGAACTCTGGTCCTTGCCGGCACCCCCATCGGCGACATCGCGGACGCCCCGCCGCGCCTCGCCGAGGAGTTGGCGGGTGCCGATGTGGTCGCCGCCGAGGACACCCGGCGGCTGCGGCGGCTGACCCAGGCGCTCGGGGTGCAGCCCAAGGGGCGGGTCGTGTCGTACTTCGAGGGCAACGAGGCCGCCCGGACACCGGAGTTGGTGGAGGCGCTGCTCGGCGGCTCGCGCGTGCTCCTGGTCACCGACGCCGGGATGCCGTCCGTGTCCGACCCGGGGTACCGGCTGGTCGCCGCCGCGGTGGAGCGGGACATCAAGGTCACCGCCGTACCGGGACCGTCCGCCGTGCTCACCGCGCTCGCGCTGTCGGGGCTGCCGGTGGACCGGTTCTGCTTCGAGGGGTTCCTGCCGCGCAAGGCCGGTGAGCGGCTGTCGCGGCTCCGGGAGGTCGCCGGTGAGCGGCGGACCCTCGTCTACTTCGAGGCCCCGCACCGGCTCGACGACACCCTCGCCGCGATGGCCGAGGTGTTCGGCGCCGAGCGGCGGGCCGCCGTCTGCCGCGAGCTGACGAAGACGTACGAGGAGATCAAGCGGGGCCCGGTCGGCGAGCTGGCGGAGTGGGCCGCGGAGGGGGTCAGAGGGGAGATCACCGTCGTCGTCGAGGGCGCTCCAGAGAAGGCCGAGGAACTGGGCGCGGACGAATTGGTACGGCGGGTTCGGGTGCGCGAGGAGGCGGGGGAGCGGCGTAAAGAGGCGATCGCCGCCGTGGCCGTCGAGGCAGGCGTTCCCAAGCGTGAGGTGTTCGATGCCGTGGTGGCGGCGAAGTCTGCGCAAAAACCCCTCTGAGCTTGCGCAAAAAACCCTTCTGACCTGCGGGAAAGGTTCCTCTGAGCGGGGCGCTGTTCCGATGAGCGCGCGCCCCATGGCGGGGCAAAGCGCGGTCACGAAATGCAAAGCCCGGACCGCCTTGCCGGGGTGATTCGACAAGGAAAGTCCAAATCGCCTCCAACAGTCGACAGGACTGATGCGTTCGCCCCGCCGGAGGCGTCCACTGGATGAAGGGACACACCCGTCCCTCGCCTCCAACGGGATTCCGGGGGGAATCCCCTCGCCGGAGGTATTTGTCCAGCGGAAAGCAAGCAGGAGCTGGCATGAGTGAGATCGCAGGGCAGACCGGCCTCCGCGGCCCCGCCACCGCCGTGGTCAACGAGTCGTACTCCTTCGCCTGCATGCGGTGCGGGCACGGCTGGGAGCAGTCGTACGAGATAGAGCACCACGTCGACACCGACGGCCACCAGTTCGTGATGTACGTGGCGGAGGGTCAGGTCGTGCCGTCACCGCTCAGCCGGCCCGCCTGCCTCAACTGCGACGGGCATGTCGTGCGGATCATGCGCGCGGGCCAGGTCTCGTCGGTACGGGAGGCCGCGCAGCGGCAGTACCAGGCACCCCGGCCCCGGGCAGCGGCCACGGCCGAGGCGGCGGACGGCGCGGACGGCGAAGCCGCCGTGACCCCGCTGCCGGAGCACAGGGACCACCACTGGCACCTGTCCGACCTCCTCCACCCGTTCCACCGCAAGGCGAGCTGACCGGCTCCGACGACCGGGCGGGCATGCCCCTTTCGTAGGATCGGGGCATGCCTTCCTCCAGCGGCAGCGCCCGCGAACGCGACAGCGAGAAGAACGCGGCGCCGCCGCTCCCGGAGCCCCTCCGGGTGGCCGTCGCCGACTCCCACACCCACCTCGACATGCAGTCCGGCACGGTGGACCAGGCGCTCGCCAAGGCCGCGTCGGTCGGCGTGACGACGCTCGTCCAGGTCGGCTGCGATGTGAAGGGCTCCCGCTGGGCCGCCGAGACGGCCGCCCGGTACGAGGCGATCCACGCGACGGTCGCCCTGCACCCGAACGAAGCCCCGCGCATCGTCCACGGCGACCCCGACGGCTGGTCCCGGCAGGGCGCGCGGGTGGCGGGCGGCGAGACGGCCCTCGACGAAGCCCTCGCGGAGATCGACCGCCTCGCCGGGCTCCCCCAGGTCAAGGGCGTCGGCGAGACCGGGCTCGACTACTTCCGTACCGGCCCCGAGGGCAAGGCGGCCCAGGAGCAGTCCTTCCGCGCCCACATCGAGATCGCCAAGCGGCACGGCAAGGCCCTGGTCATCCACGACCGCGACGCCCACGCCGACGTCCTGCGCGTCCTCAAGGAGGAAGGCGCCCCCGAGCGGACCGTCTTCCACTGCTACTCCGGTGACGCGGAGATGGCCGAACTCTGCGCCCGCGCCGGGTACTTCATGTCCTTCGCCGGCACCGTCACCTTCAAGAACGCCCAGAACCTGCGGGACGCGCTGGCGGTGGCCCCCCTGGAGCTGGTCCTGGTGGAGACGGACGCGCCCTTCCTCACCCCGGCCCCGTACCGCGGACGGCCCAACGCGCCCTATCTCGTCCCCGTCACGGTGCGCGCGATGGCCGCCGTACGGGGCATCGAGGAGGACGAGCTGGCGACGGCGCTGGCGGCCAACACGGCCCGGGCGTTCGCCTATTGAGCCCTCGGGGCCGCACGGAACACATCCTCAGGACGTCATCGAACACAACTCTGGGTAGCCGCGCCGCTTTGGAGAGTGACGGTCACTCCGCTAGGTTCTGTTGGCCCGATCCGGACCCCCGTGGCCTTCTGGAGCGTGTCGGCGTGAGCAACTTCGAGACCTACGAGACCTACGAGACGTACGACCGCGGTGTGCGCGCCGACGCGTACACCGACGGGCCCACCGAGGTGTACGAGGACACGTACCGCCCCGCCTACGAGGCGTACGAACCCGTGTTCCCGCGCCAGGCGGGCACCGCCGAGCCGGAGGGCGAACCGGCGGCCCGGCACGGCAGGCGCCGAAGAGCCGACCGCCCGGACACCGGTTCCGCGATGCGCAGGCTGGTCCCGCAGGCCCTGGTCGTCGCCTTCCTCGCCGGCGGCACCACCGCGTTCGTCGCCAAGGACAAGGCGATCGAGCTGAACGTCGACGGCAAGCCGCGCACCCTGCACACCTTCGCCGACGACGTCACCGAACTCCTCGCCCAGCAGGGCGTGGACGTGGGCGCGCACGACGTGGTCGCCCCCGGCCGCGACGCGCCGCTGGCCAGCGGCGACGAGGTCGCGGTGCGCTACGGCCGTCCCGTGCGGCTCACCATCGACGGCCACCGGCGCGAGGTGTGGACCACGGCCCGCACGGTCGACGGAGCCCTCGAACAACTCGGCGTACGGGCCGAGGGCGCCTACGTCTCCACCTCGCGCTCCCAGCCCATCGGCCGCGCCGGACTCGCCCTCGACGTCCGCACCGAACGCACCGTCACGATCATGGCCGACGGCCGCGCCCGCACGATCCGCACCAACGCGGCGACGGTCGGCGAGGCGGTCCAGGAGGCGGGCATCGGCCTCCACGGCGAGGACACCACCTCGGTCCCGCCCACCAGCTTCCCGCGCGACGGCCAGACGATCACGGTCCTACGGGTGACGGGAACGCGCGAGGTCCGCGAGGAGGCGATCCCCTTCAAGGTCGAGCGCACCGACGACCCCACCCTGTTCAAGGGCACGGAGGTGGTGGAACGCGCAGGCCAACTGGGCCTGCGCCGGGTCACCTACACCCTCCGCACGGTCAACGGCGTCAAGGAGAAGCCGAGGCGGGTGGACGACGAACTGGTCCGCGAGCCTCGCTCGCAGCTGGTGAAGGTAGGCACGAAACCGATGCCCACGTCGGTCCAGGGCGCCGACCAGCTCAACTGGCACGGCCTGGCAACCTGCGAGTCCGGCGGCCGCCCCGGCGCGGTGGACCCCTCGGGCACCTACGGCGGCCTCTACCAGTTCGACACCCACACCTGGCACAGCCTGGGCGGGAGCGGTCGCCCGCAGGACGCGAGCGCGGAGGAACAGACGTTCAGAGCGAAGAGGCTGTACGTGCGCCGCGGCTCAAGCCCATGGCCACACTGCGGGACGAGGCTGCACGGCTAAGGGCTGAGGGATGGGAGGGGTAGGGGGCGCAGCCCCCACCCCTCCCAGGGGCGCGGGGAACTGCGCGACCAGCCACGACGGCGCGGCACCCGAAAACGGCCCCGTAACCTAGGAACGTGAGCAGCAACCCCGACGCCCTCCTAGGCCCCGCCGAAATCCGCGACCTGGCCGCCGCCCTGAACGTCCGCCCCACCAAACAACGCGGCCAGAACTTCGTGATCGACGCCAACACCGTCCGCCGCATCGTCCGCACCGCAGACGTCCGCCCCGACGACGTGGTGGTGGAGGTAGGCCCCGGCCTGGGCTCACTCACACTCGCCCTCCTGGAGGTGGCCGCCCGCGTCACCGCCGTGGAGATCGACGACACCCTCGCAGGCGCACTCCCGGCGACGGTGACCGCGCGGATGCCGGACAGGGCGGACCGCTTCGCCTTGGTGCACTCGGACGCGATGCAGGTGACGGAACTCCCCGGCCCGCCCCCGACCGCGCTGGTCGCCAACCTCCCCTACAACGTGGCCGTACCGGTCCTGCTCCACATGCTGGAACACTTCCCGACCATCGAACGCACCCTGGTGATGGTCCAGGCCGAGGTCGCCGACCGCCTGGCCGCACCGCCCGGTTCGAAGGTGTACGGCGTCCCGTCCGTGAAGGCGAACTGGTACGCCGAGGTCAAGCGGGCGGGTTCCATCGGCCGCACGGTCTTCTGGCCGGCCCCGAACGTGGACAGCGGCCTGGTGGCGCTGACCCGCCGCCCCGAGCCCCTGAAGACGACAGCCACCCGTCGCGAGGTCTTCGCCGTGGTCGACGCGGCCTTCGCCCAGCGCCGCAAGACCCTGCGGGCGGCCCTCGCGGGCTGGGCGGGCTCGGCCGCGGCGGCGGAGACGGCTCTGGTGGCGGCCGGGGTGTCGCCGCAGGCGCGCGGTGAGTCGCTCACGGTCGAGGAGTTCACCCGCATCGCGGAGAACAAGGTGGGCGAGGACAAGGTGGACGAGGGCAGCGTGGGCGAGGACAAGGCGGCCGCCGAAGAGGTCCAGCACAAGGAGCCCGGCAAGTGAGCGTCACCGTCCGCGTCCCCGCGAAGGTCAACGTCCAGCTCGCGGTGGGGGCCGCGCGCCCCGACGGCTTCCACGACCTGGCGAACGTCTTCCTCGCCGTCGGCCTGTACGACGAGGTCACCGTGACCCCCGCCGACGAACTCCGGGTCACCTGCGCGGGCCCGGACGCGGCTCAAGTCCCCCTGGACGGTACGAACTTGGCGGCGCGGGCGGCCGTAGCACTCGCGGAGCGGTACGGGCGCGACCCCGCCGTGCACATCCACATCGCCAAGGACATCCCCGTCGCCGGTGGCATGGCGGGCGGCAGTGCGGACGGGGCGGGCGCGCTGGTGGCGTGCGACGCGTTGTGGGGGACCGGGGCCTCGCGGGCCGAACTGCTGGACATCTGCGCGGAGTTGGGCAGCGATGTGCCGTTCAGCCTGGTCGGCGGAGCGGCACTCGGCATCGGGCGCGGCGAGAAGCTGACCGTGCTGGAGACCGGCGGCACCTTCCACTGGGTGTTCGCGATGGCGGAGCGCGGGCTGTCAACTCCCGCCGTCTTCCGGGAGTTCGACCGCCTGGGCGAGGGCGCCGACATCCCCGAGCCGGTCGCCTCGCAGCCGCTCCTCGACGCGCTGGCGAAGGGCGACCCGGACGCGCTCGCCGCCGCCGTCTCCAACGACCTTCAGTCCGCGGCCCTTTCGCTCTTCCCGGAACTCGCCGGCACCCTCGCCGCGGGCCGCACCGCGGGCGCGCTGGCCGCGCTGGTCTCCGGCTCGGGCCCGACGACGGCGTTCCTCGTCCGCGACCCCGGTTCGGCGGTGAAGGTGGCGGAGGCGCTGACGGCCTCCGGGACCTGCCGCACGGTCCGTACGGCGACGGGCCCGGCGGCGGGGGCGACCGTGATCGACCGACCTTCACACGAGGTCCACGGAACACCCGCCTGACCTGCAAAAACGCGCGTGTTCGATGTAATCCAAACCACATTCATTTATTGCTCACCAATCAACCCCGAGGTCCCTTTCGCGGCGTATGTCCCGCAGGTACGGCTGGCATGATCAGCCAACCCCGGTCCTCGTTACCGGCGGTACTCCCTGCGCGCGCGGTCTCGCCGCGCCACGCCCGAGAGGAACCTCCCCATGGGCCACATGGATCACTTCAGCGCGGGCTGGGTCACCCCGGTCCTCTCCTACGCGATGGCCTGCGTCGGCGCCGCCCTCGGACTGCGCTGCACCGTAAGGGCACTTGAGGCGGACGGCGCCTCCAAACGGAACTGGCTGACCCTCGCCTCCGTCGCCATCGGCTCCGGCATCTGGACCATGCACTTCGTGGCGATGCTCGGCTTCAGCGTCGAAGGCACCCCCATCCGCTACGACGTCCCGCTCACCGTCCTCAGCCTGCTGATGTCCATCGGCGTGGTCGCCGCCGGCGTCTTCACCGCCGGCTACGGCCGCTCCCGCGTCACCTCGGTCGCCTTCGGCGGCATCGGCACCGGCCTCGGCGTCGCCGCCATGCACTACACCGGCATGGCCGCGCTCGACCTGCACGGCACGATCGACTACGACCCCCGGCTCGTCATCGCCTCCGTCGCGATCGCCGTCGTCGCCGCGACCGCCGCGCTCACCCTCACCCTGATCGTCCGCGGCCCGGTCCTGGCCACCCTCGCCGCCCTCGTCATGGGGCTCGCGGTCAGCAGCATGCACTACACCGGCATGTACGCCGTGAGCGTCGCCCTGGCGCCCAGCGGCACGCCCCTGTCCGGCGCCACGGCGACGGAGTTCATCTTCCCGCTAGCCGTCGTCCTCGGCTCCTTCCTCTTCCTGGCCTCCGCGTACGTAGCCCTCTCCCCGACCGGCAAGCGCCACGAGTCGGCCTTCGCGGCGGAGTTGCTCCGCGAGGTCGAACTAGCCACGGTCTGACCCGACTTCGGCCACCCCCACCCCCCCCCAGGGGTGCACGCCCACGCCGCCCACCCCCACCCCCCCAGGGGCGCACACTCACCCCGCCCACCCCAACCCCCTTAGGGGCGCGGGGAACTGCGCGACCAGCCCCCACCCACCCGCACCCCGCACACAACCCGAACCACCCACCCCCACCCCGGTCCGCGCCGACTTGAGCACTCCCGCACAGCCGCGCCCCCGGCCCCCCCGGCCCCCCCGGGCCACGGCCGCCGCACGAACCATCCCCGCACCCCCCATACCCCCCGCACCCCTGTACCCCGCACTCCCCGAACGAGGTCCCCATGCGTGTCCTCCGCACGCCAACCCGACTGCGCCCCAGATCGGTCCGCGCAAAGATCGTCGCCCTCCTGATGCTGCCCGTCGTATCCCTGATGGCCCTGTGGGGCTTCGCCGCGGTCACCACCGCGTCGAGCATCGCGACCACCGAGACCGCCAAGGACGTCAACGCCGAACTCCTCACCCCCGTGGCCGAGTTCGTCACCGCGGTACAGGCCGAACGAACCGCCGCCCTCCGGCACACGGACGCACCCGGCACCTTCACAAGCGCCACGAAGGCCACCGACAGAGCCGCCACCGCACTGCTCGACGGCGTCAACGCGTCCAGCTCCGACGCGGCCCTCATCGACTCCACGCTGCCGGGCCGTATCGACAAGCTGGAGACGGACGCCAAGGGTCTCGCGGCGCTGCGCGCACAGGCCACCGCCAAGGGCGCCAAGTCGACGGCCACGTACAGCGGTTACTCGGCGATCGTCGAGCACGGGTTCTCCGTCACCGGCGCGCTCACCGGCGACAAGACCGCCGCCGACGCCTCCGAGGCACGCGTCGTGCTCGAACTCTCCCGGGCCCGCGAGGCCGTCGCCCGCGAGCAGGCGCTGCTCGGCGCCGCCGACGCCGGGGGCGAGCTGACGAAGGAGCAGTACGCGCTGTTCGTCGGCGCCGTCGCCACCCAGCGCGAACTGCTCGCCCCCGCGGTCGCCGACCTCAGGGCCGAGCACCGGACCGCGTACCGCACGGTCCTCGACGGCATCGCCTACAGCCGACTCCAGGCGATCGAGAACCGGGTGAGCAGCGCGGGCCCCGGCACCCCGGCCGCGTCCGCCCGATTCCTCGGCGACTGGGACACCACCGTCGGCGGAGTCCTCAAGGGGCTCGGTACGGCCGAGACGAAGGCCGGTACGGGAGCCACGGCCGCCGCCGACCCCTTCGGCTGGGACACGCTCGGCGCCTCCGGGGTCGCCGTCGTGCTCGGCCTGGTCGGCGTACTGCTGTCGCTGCTCGTCTCCGTGCTCGTCGGCCGCGGCCTCATCGTCGAACTCCTCGACCTGCGCAACTCCGCCCTCGAAGTCGCCGGCCGCCGCCTCCCGCAGGCCATGCGCCGACTGCACGCCGGCCAGGGCGTCGACATCGACGCCGAGGCCCCCATGCGCCGCCTCGCCGGTGACGAACTGGCCCAGGTCGGCACCGCGTTGACCGCCGTCCAGCGCGCCGCCCTCAAGGCCGCCTCCGAACGCGCCGAACTCCTCAGCGGCATCTCCGGCGTCTACGTCAGCCTCGCCCGCCGCAGCCAGGTCCTCCTCCACCGCCAACTCGACCTGCTCGACGCGATGGTGCGCAGGCAGCGCGACCCGGCCGAACTCCACGAGCTGTACCGCGTCGACTACCTGGCCACCCGTATGCGCCGCCACTCCGAGAGCCTGCTGATCCTCTCCGGCATCGCCCCCGGCCGCGGCTGGCGGGACCCGATCCCGCTGTCCGACATCCTGCGCGCGGCCGTCGCCGAGATCGAGAACTCGGCCCGCGTGCAGATCTGGGCCGTACCGAAGGTGTCGCTGGCCGGCGGTTCGGTCGCCGACGTGATCCATCTGCTCGCCGAACTCGTCGAGAACGCGACGGCGTTCTCCCCGCCCAGCACCCAAGTACAGCTGCGCGCGGCCCGGTTGCGGGAGGGCGGCGTCCTCATCGAGGTCGAGGACAGCGGCTTCGGCATGAAGGACGACGCGATGGCCGACGCCAACCGCAAGATCCAGTCCGAGAAGGTCGACCTCCTGGACGCCAAGCAGATCGGCCTGTTCGTGGTCAACCGGCTGCGCGAGCGGCAGGGCCTGCGCGTGGAGGTACGGCACTCGTCGAGCGGCGGGGTCACGGCCGCGGTGCTCATCCCCGAGACCCTGATGCGCGACGACATGCCGGTGGGGGATCAGCAACAGGCGCCCGGCGGACGGGGGTTGGCGCCCGCGTCGGCCCTGGTCCCGAAGCAGCGGTTGCGCGGGGCGGGCGCCTGAGGCGATCGCCGCCTGAGGCACTCTTCGCACCATCTCCACACAGATGTACCGCAATCGCTGTACAGGTGGGGCGGACGGGGCGGATAGGTTCGTTTGATACTTCAAGTGCACCACCGGAAAGGTCAGTTCCGTGTCCGACGCCCCCACACCGTCGTCCCCCACTCCGTCCCACCGCCGGAAGCGCTCCCTCTCGCGTCGCGGCGCGATCGGGGCCGCCGGAGCCGTAGCCGCCGGGGCCGCCCTCACTCCGGTGGTCTTCGCGGCCACCGACTCCGGCTCCACGTCCACCACCGACGAGACCCCCTCGGGCACCAAGCCGGAGACCTTCCCGGCCACCCGCACCGCGACCGCCACCGGCACCACCCCGGCCACCACGACCTTCGCCGCGTCCTACGTCGGCCTGCGCTGGACCGGCACCCAGGACGGCGCCGGCATCCGCCTCGCGGACGGCGACTGGCAGCAGACCGGCACCGGTTGCGCGACCGTGGACAACGGCGGTACGGCGCTGGTGGCGGCCGACGAGGCCACGACCTACGAGGTCAAGCCCCCGGCCGGCGCGACGGACGTACGCTCGGTCGCCATCGACTGCACCCGAGGCCCCGGCCGCACCTTCCACGTGCCGTCCGAGGCGACCCGCGTCCGGGGTGTCCGCTACCTCTCGCGCCCGGCCTGGGGCGCCGACGAGTCGAAGCGGTACAAGGACGGCAAGGTCAACACGCCTGAGGCGTACTACCCGTTGCAGTCGATCACGGTCCACCACACGGACACCCCGAACGCCGACCCGGACCCGGCCGCGACCGTCCGCGGGATCTACGAGTACCACGCGATCACCCTCGACTGGGGCGACATCGGCTACCACTTCCTGATCGACGAGGCGGGGGTCGTCTACGAAGGCCGCTACTCCGGCGACGACCCCGTCCCGGCCTTCGACCCCGACGGCAACCTGGTCACCGCCTTCCACACGGCCGGCTTCAACTCCGGCAACCTGGGCATCGCCCTCATCGGCACCCTGGTGTCCCAGCCCCCGACGGCCGCGGCAAAGGCCTCCCTGATCCGCCTGATCAAGGTCATCACCCGCTTCAAGGGCCTCGACCCCCAGGCGAAGATCACCTACACCAACCCCGTGAACGGCGTGAAGAAGGACAACGAAACCATCAGCGGCCACCGCGACTGGCTCCAGACGGACTGCCCGGGGCAGACGATGTACGACCTCCTGAGCGACGTACGGGCAGCGGCGGCCCGCTGAACTGCGCCGGGGAATTCCGTGGTCAGAACGGCGCCCACGCCGTGCGCGTCCCGGGCCGAGGCCGGGCGGGTCCGCTGACGCCTGGATCGCATTCGGGTGCGGGTACGTGGCCGAGGAACTCCTGCGCGGCGTTCACGTTCGGCACGACGTCTCGCGTCACCCATGCCAGCCGTCCCTTCGGTCAATGGCTCGCCTTCAGGGTCGACCATCGACTCACCCCCCTCCTGTGTGCACAGGTTCAGGCCGGCAGGTGCCAAGCGGGTCCGTCGGGTTCTCCGAGCCAGACGCGTTGGGTGCCGTCGGCCTCCACTGTCATGCCGAAGTCGGACTGCGGGGGCGCTCCGGCATCCTGCCAGGTGGTGAGGGCGCTCTCTACGGCGTCCCACAGGCGCAGGGGGCCATGCTGGTGTACCTGCCACCCCGTGCCGGCGGGTTCGGTCCAAGCCTGTGAGCCGGTGGCGACATCGACGAGGATCACGCCGTCGCCGGTGGCCATGAGTTCGGCGGAGGGCGCGGCGAGTTGGGCGAGGAACCGCCCGGTCCAGTCGTCGAGAAGGCCGGGGTCCAGGTGGGCAGGGCGGGTGTGGCCTGGCCGCTGGTAGTAGGTGGGGCGGGGCGGGCGTTCGTGGGGGCGGGCGAGCATGTAGCCGATGTGGTCTGCGGCGAAGCGGCCGGTGGCGGTGCCGTCGTCGTGGACGGTGAGGCGGATGAGGCCGGAGGCGAGCATCCATCCGCTGATGGTGGTGGTGATCGTTCCGCTGTCGCGGACCTGGAACAGCCAGGCGGGAGGGACGTGCCGCACGGCGCAGGTCGCAACGATCGCGTCGTAGTCGGCGGCTTCCTTGTGCCCGGCGAGTCCGTCTCCAGTGAGCAGCGTCGGGGAGTGTCCGGCGGCGTGGATGTGACCGGCCGCCGTGGCCGCAAGGTGCGGGTCGTATTCGATGGAGTACACGTTCCTGTCGCCGAGGCGCCGGCAGAGGATGGCGGTGGAGTAGCCGGTGCCGGTGCCGATCTCCAGCACCCTGTCACCCTCGCGGATGCGCGCGAGGTCGAGCATGCGCACGATCAGGGAGGGCAAGGTGCTGGACGAGGTGGGGCGGCCGGTCAGCGGTCCGGGGGCGTCCGTGGCGGCGATGCCGTCGATCTGGGTGACCCAGGTGGTGTCCTGGTGGACGAGGCGGAGCCAATCGTCGTCACCGGCCGTGTGGCGGTGCACGGGCTCCCATTGGGTGCCGGACGGACGGAACACCGTGTCGTCGAGGAAGAGTTCGCGCGGGACGGCTTCGAGCGCGGCACGCCATGCGGGGTCTTCCACGGGGACGGCTGCGGCGAGGGCGCGGCGGAGCTGGGCCGGGTCGGCGGTCATGCATGGCCTCCGTGCTGGAGTTGATCGGCGAGGGCGGCGGTGATCGGGGCGGTGATGTGGTCGGGGAACCAGGCCCATTGGCCGTTGGGGTTGCACTCGTACCAGTGCCACAGGCCATCGGGGTCCAAGCCGAAGTCGAGGGCGCCGAAGACCAGGCCGAAGACGTCGAGGTAGGCCCGCACCCCCTTGGCGATCTCGGGCGGGACGGAGATGGGTGTGTAGGCGAGTCGGTCGTAGTGGCGTCGCCAGTCGACACCGGGGGAGCCGTCGATCCGGACGGCGAACAGGTGCTTGCCGACGGCGGTCAGACGGATATCGGCGGTCTTGTCCACCCGCTGCTGGAACAGGTGAGCCGTGTAGCGAATCCGGTCGTCGATCTGGTCGGGGGTGACGTCGTCGATCCATACCGTCAGCGGCCGGCCTTCGGCGTCGGCGTAGTCGCTTTCCCGAAGCGGCTTGTAGAGCACCGGCCCGTGCTCGGCCGTGAATGCGCGTGCTTGGTCGGGGTCGTTGGTGATCAAGGTGGGAGGCACGGTCAGCCCGCAGCGGGCAGCCGTCGCCAGCTGCGCCGGCTTGTACTCGGCATCCCGGTTGCGCCAGGGGTGATTCAGGTAGTGGGCGCCGGGGAGGGCGGCGAGGATGCCGCCGAGTCCATAGCGCGCTTCCTCCACAGCCCAACGGGCGGTCTGCTCATTCATGGCGAGGTCGGCGGTGTAAGGGGTGGGCCGCCGCCAGTACACCGAGCACACGCCGTCCAGGTCGAGAGTGCGGGTCTCGGTGGTCAGTGTGCCTCTGGGGCCGATGCTGTCGAACACCGCTGCCGCGCCGACCGTCGCGGGAAAGCCCCCGGGATCCAGTCGTACCACGGGCACCCGGCGCCGGTTGAGTTCGGTGATCACCTCGTCGGCTGTCGCATCGTCCAGGCACGTGACGACCAGGACGGCCGGCCTGACCACGGCCATCAGTCGCTGTCTCCCTGTTGGTCGCTGCCCTCGTCCGAGTTGCCGTCCATGCTGGTCTTCGTCTTCGTCTCCTTCGACGTCTCCGACCGCTTGTGCTTGTCCAGCATCGGCACCAGGGTGCCGTCAGGGTCCACCCACGCGGCGGTCTGCGTCTCGGCGTCGAGGACCGCGCGGGCAACGGGCAGTACTTCGGCAGGAGGGAACGGCTTCATACGACTGACACCCCAGGGGGTGGCCTGATCCGGTGCTGTGGCCTGCATGGGTCTCCTCATCTCTCGGTCGTTTCCACGGTGGCAACCGCCGCAGGTGTTGTCAGGACGGCGAGGATCCTGCCCCTGGCCGCGCGGCCGTCTTGCCAGGAAGTCCGCGCGTCTGGACTCCAGGGGCGGGGGCGTTCCCCCTCTCACGCGGGCCGTACGTGGACCGGCGGCACGCGGGCTCGCGGGTCACCGCGAACCGCCGGGAACTACAGGGCCACGACGAGCAGCACGCCGCCGAGGACAAGCACGACGAGCACCAGGACGGCGGCCTCGACCCCGGGCGACCGAGGTGGCGTACGTCGCCCAGGGCGCGGCCGGTAGTGCCCGAGCGGGTGTTGCACAGGGCGCAAGTCCATGGCCGTCTGCTGACGGGGCCGGAGACAGGTCACGTCGAGCGGAGTGGGCAGGCTGCCGGGCGGGGCGGCGGCCGTTGACTGGCAGCCGGTCACGGGGATGCCTCTGCGGTCAGGTGGGCCCACACGCGTTTCCCGCCGTGCACCAGCTCGGCTCCCCAATCGTCGGCTGCAGCTTCGACCAGTTGCAAGCCGCGCCCGCGCTCTTCGTCGCCGTTCGGCGTCTCGGCTGTGGGTCGTACGCGGGAGGTGTCGGTGACGATGATCCGCACCGAGTGTGGGCCGGTCCTGGTGACCGAGGCGCCGACCGTGGTGACGTCGGTGTGCTCCACGGCGTTGGTGACCAACTCGCTGACGACCAGTCCGGCCATATCCACCAGACGGGACAGGCCCCAGGTCTCCAGAGCGAGGGCGACGTCATGGCGCGCGCGGGGAATGGACTCTTCCTTTGCCGGATAGCGCTCGTGGTATCGCTGCGGCCCTACTGGTGCCGCAGTCACGGTCATCGTCGCCTCTGCATTTCGCCGAACCCTGGGGCGCGGCGGAGCCGAATCATGAAGGTGCGAGGGGCCATGCCCCATTCCTTTTCGTTGGTGCGGGTCAGCTGCGGCAAGCCGTAGTGGCTCTCGGTGAGGGGGACCACGCGGACATGCCTCCACAACGGAGTGAGCGGACGGAACCATCCGAGCCTGACGCACCCCCAGTCCGCCGGGAATGAACGGCCGTTGCACCCTTGTGGCACTTCCGTGGCCCCTCGCCCGCCGTCCGTGCTTCCATGACGGCAGGAGGGAGGCGCCCCAAGGTGAGCGTGAGTCGATGGACCGGCCGCGAGGCCGGCTTGCTGCGGCAGGCGCTGCGCATGAGCGTGCGTACCTATGCGGCGCACCTCGGCGTCGGCATCCGCACTGTCTCCAAGTGGGAGAAATTCGGCACGGATACCTGTCCCTGGCCCGACACACAGGCCATCCTCGACACAGCCCTCACCCGCGCCGATACCGCCGCCCGGGCCCGCTTCGAGCAACTTCTCGCCCCGAGCCCGCTGGGCCGACGAGCGAGCGGAACACCGTCCCCCACGAACGCGGACGACGAGACCTGGGCGGAGGATCTGGAGCGGATCGTGGTGTGCCTCGATCGTCAGGACTTCGCCTTCGCCGCCACCTTGCTGGAACGCCGACTCGGTCGGGCCCAGCCCGGCGATCTCGACGATCGGGGCCTGTACCTGTACGGGCGCTCGCTGGTCCTGTCCGGCGACCTGCGGCGCCTTCAGGGCACCTTTCAGGACCTGTTGGCCGCCAAAAGGCTCTACTCCGACGCACACGACGTGTTCACCGAACGCGGCATTCCCCGTCGCGCCGCGCAGGTCGAACTCTCCCTCGCCGTGGTCACCGAAATGGCCGGACGCCTCACTGCCGCGGCCACCCGGTACCAGCAACTCGCCGATGACGAGAGGCTCGTCTCGGCCGACCGCGCCCGAGCCAGGCTGTGGATCGGCACAGCCCTGTCCAAGGACGGCCGTAACGAGTTCGCCATCCAGATCATGCGCCAGGCCGCCAAGCGGTTCGAGGAACTGGACGAACCGGAGGACTGGGCGACCGCCCAGCAGAAGCTCGCACTGGCACACCGTGGTGTCGGCGATCTCACCCGGGCTCTGGCCTACATCGACGCAGCCCGCAGCAACGGCCGCTTCGAGACTCCGCTCCAGCGCGTCCAGATCGAAACCGCGCACGCGCACATCCTGCTCACCGACCCGGTCACCCGCAGCGGGGGGCACGCTGTGCTCGACCGGGCCTCGGACATCGCCACCCGATATGGCCTGAAGCACCAACTGCGCAGCATCAAGACCGTTCGCACCAGCGAGGAGTACACGTGACCGACCGTCAGGAGGCCACGATCAGCGACGCGGACCGGGCCGACGCCCGCGCGCTCTGGGATTTCCACCAGATGGGTCACGAACTGCGGCCCTGCTCCGCCGCGATCGCCCTCGGCAGCCTCGATCTCGGTGTGGCAGGCGCCGCCGCCGACCTGTACCACGCCGGTATGTTCCCGGTCGTGGCCTTCACCGGTGACACCAGCGCGGCCACCCGGGAGCGGTTTCCCCGGGGCGAGGCCGTCCACTACCGCGAGCACGCGCTCTCCCTCGGAGTGCCGGACGAGGCGATCCTTCTGGAGCCGAAGGCCACCAACACCGGCCAGAACATCGGCTTCTCCCGCGAGGTGCTGGAGAACGCGGGTATCGCGGTGACCACCGTGCTGCTGATCTCCATGCCCTATATGCAGCGCCGCGCCTACGCGACATGCCGCAGGCTGTGGCCCGAGGCCGAGCCGGTCTGCGTCTCCCAGCCGCTGTCGTTCGACGAGTACGTCACGACCCACGCCGACGAGAAGCAGCTCATCGACATGCTCATGGGCGACATGGAGAGGGTGATGGAGTACCCCAAGCGTGGTTTCGCCGTCGAGCAGCACGTTCCGGAAAGGGTCCGCGATGCCTTCGACCGTCTCCGTGTCCGCGGCTACGACAGCTGGCTCCTGCCTGCCTGACAGCGCCGCGCGCCCGAGTACGCGGCCGGTGGGCTCGTGCGCGATCCATCAGCCCAACTTCCTGCCCCGTCTCTCCACTCTGGCGAAGCTCTACACGGCCGATGTCTGGGTGGTCCTCGACGACGTCCAGTTCGTCCGCCGCGACTACCAACACCGCGCTCGCCTCGCCGCACTCGACGACCCACAACGGGAGCAGTGGCTCTCTGTCGAAACGCATCTCCCGTACGGCCGCGCAACGTTGATCCGCGATGCCCGACTCGCCGACCCGCGGCGCAGTGCCCGCCGCCTCGGCCAACTGCCCACGCAGCACTACCGCGCCAGCCCCTACTGGCAGTTGCTGCATGCCTCACTCGAACCCGTCGTCCGTTCCCTCGCCGAGAGCGTCGGCACAGCGGCCGTCGCCGAGGCCACCACCCGCGCCCTGCTGAACCTCCTGGGCTGGCGCGGCACCATCGTGCGCAGCAGCGACCTCGCCGCTTCCTCGGACCGCTCGGCACGTCTGGCCGACCTCACCACCGCCGTCGGCGCCGACACCTATCTCTGTGGCACCGGCGGCCTGCGCTACCTCGACCACCGCCCCTTCGCGGAGCGACAGCTCAACGTCCACGCCTTCCGCCCGCCCACGGCCGCCGAGGACCTGTGGACCGGAGCCGCGAGGATCACCGCCCTCTGGGCACTCGCCGCATACGGACCTTCCCGCGTGAGGGCTGCGTTCGACGGCCTGCGCACAGCCTGACCTGCGAGGATCCCCACCCTCCCCCCGCGCATTACCCTGGGAGGCTGACCGTCCCCCCTGTCAGGAGAGAAATGGCCGTCAACCTGGTCAATGTCGAGAACGTCAGCAAGGTGTACGGCACCCGTGCCCTGCTCGACGGCGTCTCGCTCGGTGTCTCCGAAGGGGACCGGATCGGGGTCGTGGGCCGCAACGGAGACGGCAAGACCACCCTGATCCGGATGCTCGCCAAGCTGGAGGAGTCCGACACCGGCCGCGTCACCCACTCCGGAGGGCTCCGCCTCGGCGTCCTCACCCAGCACGACTCCCTCGACCCGGAGGCGACCGTCCGCCACGAGGTCATCCGGGACATGGCCGACCACGAGTGGGCGGGCAACGCCAAGATCCGCGACGTACTGACCGGACTCTTCGGCGGGCTCGACATGCCGGGCTTCCCGCAGGGACTCGACACCGTCATCGGCCCGCTCTCCGGCGGCGAGCGCCGCCGTATCGCGCTCGCGAAGCTGCTCATCGAGGACCAGGACCTGGTCGTCCTGGACGAGCCCACCAACCACCTCGACGTCGAGGGCATCGCCTGGCTCGCCCAGCACCTGCGCGAGCGGCGCTCCGCGCTCGTCTGCGTGACGCACGACCGCTGGTTCCTGGACCAGGTCTGCACCCGGATGTGGGACGTGCAGAAGGGCGACGTCTACGAGTACGAGGGCGGCTACACCGACTACGTCTTCGCCCGCGCCGAGCGCGAGCGCATCGCCGCCACCGAGGAGACCAAGCGGCAGAACCTGGTCCGCAAGGAGCTGGCCTGGCTGCGCCGCGGCGCCCCCGCCCGTACGTCCAAGCCGCGCTTCCGCGTCGAGGCCGCCAACGAACTGATCGCGGACGTACCGCCGCCGCGCGACACCAGCGAGCTGATGAAGTTCGCGTCGTCGCGGCTGGGCCGGACCGTCTTCGACCTGGAGGACGTCACCGTCCAGGCCGGCCCGAAGGTCCTCCTCAAGCACATCACCTGGCACCTCGGCCCCGGCGACCGCGTAGGCCTGGTCGGCGTGAACGGCGCCGGAAAGACCTCCCTCCTGCGCGCCCTCGCCGAGGCCGCCCGCAGCGACGGCGACACCCAGCCCGCGGCCGGAAAGGTCGTCGTGGGAAAGACGGTGAAGCTCGCCTACCTCTCGCAGGAGGTGGCCGAACTCAAGCCCACGCTGCGGGTGTTGGAGGCCGTGCAGCAGGTGCGCGAGCGCGTCGACCTCGGCAAGGGGCGGGAGATGACCGCCGGGCAGCTGTGCGAGACGTTCGGCTTCAACAAGGAGAAGCAGTGGACGCCGGTCGGGGACCTGTCGGGTGGTGAGCGGCGCCGGCTGCAGCTGCTGCGGCTGCTGATGGACGAGCCCAACGTCCTCTTCCTCGACGAGCCCACGAACGACCTCGACATCGAGACCCTGACCCAGCTGGAGGACGTCCTCGACGGCTGGCCCGGGTCGATGATCGTGATCTCCCACGACCGGTTCTTCGTCGAGCGCACGACCGACAAGGTGTACGCCCTCCTCGGCGACGCAACCCTGCGGATGCTCCCGCGCGGGATCGACGAGTACCTGGAGCGGCGCCACCGTATGGAGGAGGTCGCCGCGGCCGCCGTCCCCGTCGTGGAGAAGGCCGCACCCGCCGTGAGCGCCGCCGACCAGCGGGCCGCGAAGAAGGAACTCCAGAAGATCGAGCGGCAGTTGGACAAGGTCTCCGAGAAGGAGGCCAAGCTGCACGCCCAAATCGCGGACAACGCCACGGACTTCGCGAAGGTGGCCGAACTGGACGCTCAGCTAAGGGACTTGAGCGGCGAGCGGGACGAGCTGGAGATGCGGTGGCTGGAACTCGCCGAGGACGCGTGAAGGGTGCGTGAAGGCGCATAACGGGGGCGTCACGGGCCGGTCCTCCCTTGGGAACAGGGGTGAACCGGCCCGTTCTTCATGGACAGCTCAGTGATAGAAAGGGCCGTCTGAGAACTGTCTGAGCACTGTTGATACGACTCTGGGTCCTTCGCGAACCTCAGGGCGTGGCTAAAAATCAGTGAACGAGGGGGAGCCGCTGATGACTCAGCCGCCCGAACAGCCGCCGTCCGGCGGTTACGGAGCGCCGCCGAACCAACCGCCACAGCCACCGTCCGGCGGCTTCGGGGCTCCTGTTCCACCGACGCCCGGTTACGGCTATCCGCAGCAGCCACCACAGCAGCCCGGTCCGTACGGCTATCCGCAACAGCCGCAGCAGCAACCTGGCCCCTACGGCCAGCCCCAGCAGCCGGGCCCGTACGGTCAGCAGCCCGGTTACGGATATCCGCCGCCCCCGCCCCAGTTCGCCCCGCCGCCACCCCCCGGCGGCGGCTCCCGCAACCCCTTCAAGGGGAAGCCCGCGCTGGTGATCGCGGCCGCGGTCGCCGGACTGTTGGTCGTCGGCGGCACGGTGTGGGCGGTCACCAGCGGCGGTGACGACAAGAAGCCGGTGGCGGAGAAGAGTGACAGCCCCTCGCCCTCCGCCAGCGGCACGGCCGACGACCCCGCCAACCCCGGTGACGGCAGCGGCGACGGCGCCAAGGACCCCGAGAACCTCAACGAGGGCCGTAAGTCCGGCGAGGCGAAGGTGCTCTGGTACAAGGAGGCGCCGGACGCGCCCGGTTCCGGCGCCGACGCCCCCGGCATGTGGATCACCGGCAAGACCGCGGTGAAGGCGGCGTACAAGGAACTCGTCGCCTACAACGTCGGCAACGGCAACCCCACTTGGCCCACGATCACCTTCCCGCAGAAGATCTGCGCGGTCACCGCGCGGCAGTCGTCCGACGGCAAGATCGTCGTGGCGTACGAGAGCGGTGTCAGCGACAACGCCAAGTGCAACCAGCTCCAGCAGCTCGACCTGAACACCGGGGCGAAGGGCTGGACGGCGGTCGTCCCGGACGGCGACCTCTTCGACAGCGCGCTCAGCATCGGGCTGTCCGTCACCGGCAAGACGCTGATGGTGGGCCGTTCGGAGTCCGGGATCGCGTACGACATCGACACCGGCAAGAAGCTCTACGAGAAGAAGAAGTACGGCGCGGGCCTGCTTCCCGGGCGCGTTCGCGGGCGGCGCCAAGCTGATCTCGGTCGCGTCCTGCGGGGCGGGCTCCTCCACCGAGCACGACGAGGTGCAGGAGCTGGACCCGGCGACCGGCAAGGCCAGGTGGACCAAGTCGATCCCCAAGGGCTGGACGGTCGGCCATGTCTACTCCGTGGACCCGGTCGTCCTCTACATGACCGACTCGGACAACAAGCACTGGAACATCTCGACGCTGAAGAACGACGGTTCGGTCCGCTCGCAGGTCGACTCCAAGGCCAAGTTCGCGCCCACCTGCGGTTCGTCGTTCGTCGACAGCGACCTCCAGGGCTGCCAGGGCGTCGCGGTCGACGCGAGCACCCTGTACCTGCCCACCGACGCGACGACCGGCGCCAACCAGATCGTCGCGATCGACCTCGCCACCGGCAAGGAGAAGTGGCGCGTCACGTCACCCGCGGACGAGTCGATGGTCCCGGTCAGGGCCGAGGGCGGCAGGCTCGTCGCCTACGTCGAGGCGTCCTACGACGAGGGCGGCCAGGTCGTGTCCATCCCGACGGCAGGCTCCGCGCACACCACGACGAAGCTGCTGCAGATGCCGTCCGGCACCGCGCAGATCGAGTCGAACTTCTTCTCCCGGGACATCGACTACGTCGACGGGCGCTTCTACATCTCGTCGACCCGGCTGAACGGCAATGACGACACGAAGGAGAAGTTGATGCTCGCGTACGGCAAGTGAGACCCCGACTTCTCCCCGTCCCTCCACCGTTCTCCCCGAGGTACCCGCCATGACCCAGCCGCCCCCGCCCCCACCGAACCAGCCCCCGAACCAGCCTTCGCAGGGCGGCTTCGGCCCACCCCAGGACCAGCCCCCGCAACAGCCGCCACAGCCCCCGCCGGGCTACGGCTACCCGCAGTCGCCGCCGCCCCAGCAGCCGGTCTACGGCTACCCCCAGGCACCCCAGCAGCCCCAGCCGCCCCAGGGCCCCCCGCAGGCCCCGCCGCCCGGCTACGGCTACCCGGGCCAGCAGCCGAACCCGTACGCCCAGCCGCAGCAGCAACCGCAGCAGCCGTACGGTCAGCAGCCCAACCCCTATGGCCAGCAGCCGGGTTACGGCTATCCGGGCCAGCCGACCATGCCGCTGCACCCGCAGCCGGGCCAACCGGGCGGCGGCGGGCGGAAGTTCGGGGCGCCCGCGGTGATCATCACCGCCGCGGTCGTGGCGATCGCGCTGATCGTCGGCGGCGGGATCTGGTACGCGTCCTCGTCCGGCAAGAAGGACGACGACACGAAGAAGACCGCGACCGCCGGCGGCTCCACGGGCGGCACGAACGACAAGGGCGGCACGACGTCGGGCGGCAAGGAGAAGATCCCCGCTGACCCGGCCTCCAAGGTCCTCTTCGAGGTCCCGATGCCCAAGGTCAGCGACACGATGGTGACTTCGGGCTCCTGGCTCACCGACAAGGTGTACGCCAAGACCGGCAGCGCCGAGGTCGTCGGCTACAACCGCGACACCGGCGCGAAGCAGTGGACGATCAAGCTCCCCGGCCCGGTCTGCCAGGCGACGAAGCACACCACCACGGACGGCAAGACGGCCATCCTCTACGAGCCCGCCATGCCGACCAAGGACAAGCCCTCGCACGGCTGCAGCCAGATCGCCGCGATCGACCTCAACACCGGCACCAAGCTGTGGACCAAGACCGCCAACTCCGGTGACCAGCCCATCAGTTTCGGCAACGTCACCGTCAGCGCGAACACGGTCGCCGTGGGCAGCACCGACGGCGGCGCCGCCTTCGACATCTCCACCGGCAAGGTCCTGTGGAGCCCGAAGGTCGCCGACTGCTACGACGCCGGGTACGGCGGCGGCGCGAAGCTGGTCGCGGTACGCAGATGCGGGACGTACGACTCTCCCACCCTCCACATCCAGACCATCGACCCGGTCTCCGGGAAGGTGCTCTCGGACTACAAGATGGCCGAGGGCATCGAGTACGCGAGCATCGTGTCGACCGACCCGCTGGTCGTCGCGGCCGACGTGGGCGACAGCGCGGGCGACGGCAGCGGCATCTCGGACTTCTTCTCCATCGACAACAAGACGGGCGCGCTGCGCTCCCACATCCCGGCGCCGGGCAAGCAGTACGCGGCCCGCTGCGACGGCATCACGCGTGTCGAGTACTGCACCGAACTCGCCGTAGGGAACGACCGGTTGTACGTGCCCACCGAGGAACACGACGGTTCGGGCGACTCCTACAGCCAGACCAACGAGATCGTCGCCTTCGACCTCGCCACCGGCAAGCAGACCGGCCAGCGCGCGGACGCGGGCGAGGGTTACACGATCACCCCGCTGCGCATGGACGGCAGCAACGTCATCGCCTACAAGTCCCCGCCGTACAACAAGGGCGGCCAGATCGTCAGCATCGACGGCACCTCCTTCAAGGAGACCAAGCTGCTGGAGAACCCGAGCACGGAGACGGTACGGAGCACGGAGACGACCTTCCTCCCGGACTACGCGGAGATCCTCTACGGCGAGGGCCACCTCTACATGTCGGCGGTCTACGCGGACAAGGCGTCGTCGTCGTCAACGGGCGACAAGGACTTGGCGATCGCGTTCGGCACCGGCAGCTGATACGACCGTCTCCACGACCCCGGCCCCGCCCCTGCTCAGGGACGGGGCCGGGGTCGTACCGCTCAACACCCCCGAATACGAGGAATGCGAAAAAGTCAGTCGTTCCGGGGCACTTCTCTCCGGTAGGGGCAGCGCAACGTCGAACAAGCGTGTAGCTTCCGGGGGCATGAAGAGCGGGGGTGCTGGGGGCCCTCTGTTCTTGGGGACCGGTGGGCATCCATAGTGGGCATCCATTGGGGGGACTGGGGGGTTGCTCGATGGGAGTGCGGCTGATGGTGGTCGACGACCACCGATTGCTCGCCGAGGCACTGGCCTCGGCACTGAAGCTGCGGGGACACCGGGTGCTGGCGGCCGCCGCACCCGCGGCGGGCGCGGCCGAGCTGGTGATCACCCGCGCCCCCGAGGTATGCCTGCTGGGCACGGCGACACCGGCCGAACCGGGCATCTTCGACCCGGTGATAAAAATCAAACGCGAACGCCCCCAGGTGGCGGTCCTGGTCCTGGGCCCGGTCCCGAGCCCACGGGGCATCGCGGCGGCGTTCGCGGCAGGCGCGTCGGGATACGTCCGCCATGACGAGCGCATCGAGGGCGTGGAGCGGGCGATCATGAAGGCGAGGGCGGGGGAGGCGGCGGTAGCACCGCAGTTGCTACAGGGCGCCTTCAGCGAGTTGTTGAACCCCGCGGCCCAACCGGACGACGAGGGCCAACGCCTGCTCCAGATGCTGACGCCGAGGGAGGTCGAGGTCCTGGTCAGGGTGGCGGACGGCGAGGACACCCGCCTGATCGCGGCGGGCATGGGCATCGCTCCGTCGACGGCCCGCACGCATGTGCAGCGGGTGCTGATGAAGCTGGGGGTGGGGTCGCGGCTGGAGGCGGCGGCGCTGGCGGCGCGGACGGGCCTACTGGACAGGGCGGGGCCGGTGAACAACTCGGCGGGGCCGGGCGTGTAGGCGAGTTCTGGGGTGGGATCAGCGGTGGGTGCGGGAGCACTGCACTGGGCCCGGGCCGCCATCGGGCCGCCCGGCGGGTCGATGACGGCGTACCTGCCGTGCCTGGAGTCCCTCGGTGTGGAGACGGGTCAGCCGTGATGGTCGACGCGGCCGGCGGTCAGTGTTCGGGACCGTATGCCGTGGAGGAGGGCGGCGAGGGCTGTGGGGGTGGTGGTGAGGTGCGTGGTGGGGGCGTCACTTTCGCGGAGGTGGAGGGCGGTGGGAGTGGTGGCGAGTTCGAGGCAGGCGTTGCCGTCGCCGCCGCCTGAGAAGGTCGACTTCTGCCAGGTGGTGGCGAGTTCGATGCAGTTGTTGCCGTCGGCGCCCCCGGAGAAGGACGACTTCAGCCAGGTGTCGGGGATGGTCACGGTGCGCCTCACAGTTCCTTCGTCAGTCTGTGGATGAAGTCACGCGAGCGTTCGGGGTCGAGTGACACACCCTCCACTCTACGGAAAAGCGTTCGAAAGCTGCTGAGTTGCGCCTCGGAGTCGACGAAGGCAGAACCGTGGGGTGCGTCCCGTACGACCGTGTCCAGCTTGGGCATAGTGCCACCCGCGTACACCATGGCGCTTCCGGCATCGATGAATCCATCCAGGTCGAACGGGATGACACGTACGGTCACGTGGTCCGCTTCCGAGAGTTCCAGGATCCGGGTGAGCTGAGCTCGGGACGCGGGACGGTCGCCGACCCGGATGCGTAGAGCCCCCTCGTGTACTACGGCTTCGTACGGAGTCGGTTGGGCACCCTCGATGATGCGCTGTCGCTTCATCCGGTGTTCGGCCCGCAGTTCGAGGTCTCTCGGGGGAAGCGCGGGCACTCTGTGCGAGAAGACTGCGCGAGCGTAGTCCTTCGTCTGGAGCAGGCCGGGGACATGGAGGAAATCCACGTCCCAGCGGTAGGTGGCGTGGTGCTCCAGCTCGGACAGGTCCAGGAACGACGTGGGCAGCAGCCCCCGGTACTCCTCCCACCAACCGCGTGTCCGATCGGTGGCCATTGCGACCAGCGCATCGATCAACTCCTCGTCCTCGCAGGAGTAATTGGCGGCGAGGCTGCGTACGCGTTCCTCGCTCACTCCTGCGATTCCGGACTCCATCTGACTCATCTGGGCGGAGTCGGACCCGACCAGCGCGGCGGCTTCCCGTGCTTTGAGTCCTGCTGTCTCACGCAGCTTCCGCAGTTCAATGCCCAGGCGTTCCTGGCGCGCGGTGATTTGCCGTCTGCGTGGCATGGCTTCCTCTCTCGCCCCAACTGCCGTGGGGTGGTGACTCGTTCGGGGGGCAGATTACGACAACGACTTGCACTGTTCCAAATTTTACCCGCACCGTCAGTGATGCGACGCACACCGTGCGGAACCCCGGGACCCCGGAAGCGCACCACCCCGTCCTGCCATGACGGCGTGACAGGCCACCGCCCGTGAACCGCATCAACTCCCCACACCACCAACGGAGTTCACGCATGCCCGAAAACGAGGAAACCGAGCCCGAACCCTGGGAGTACTCCCTCTCCGTCCCACACGATCGCCGTGCCGTGACCGTCTGCCGCCGCACCCTGCGCCTCGTCCTCACCGCCCACGGCCTCATCCGGGTCGTGGACACCGCCGAACTCCTCGCGACGGAGCTGGTCGCCAACGCCGTACTGCACACCGAGGGGCCGGTGATGCTCCGCGTGCGGTCTTCGGCGGGGGTGCTGCGCGTCGGCGCATGGGACGCGGATCCCGAACCACCCGAGCCGCCGGGGCAGTTGGGGGAGCTTTTGGATGCCGAGGCGGGGAGAGGGCTCGCGCTGGTGAGGGCCTGCGCCGACAACTGGGGGTGGCAGCCACTGTCCAGGAACGGGCAGCGCGGCAAGTACGTGTGGTGCGAACTGGGCGTGGCCTAGGGCCAAGAACGCGCGGGCTCGCCGTGTGTCAGCTCGCCCGCTGACGTACAGCCGCCTGCAACTCACGGACACCGGTTGTACGCGGGTGCCGTTCCGCCAGTTCGTGGACGATGCCGCGGATCGCGGGCCGGTCCCGGACCTCGGCCGGGCTGGCTCGGTACGCGGACAGCAGCGCCTGGGCGGTCTGCTCCGGTCGCTGCCACGCCCACCACGCTCGCGCCATGTCGGTGCCCAGGCGGGCCTTGCGCTCGGCGGTCGGGAATTGCGCGGGGCGCAGGTTCTTCCCCGCCTCCAGGGCCGCGCCCGCGTCTCCGAGCGCCCAGTGCACTCCGACCGCGTACAGGTCGACGGCGGCCGGGCTGATGGGGAACAGGCGTCCCGGCGGGGCGGTTTGAGGCAACCGGCTGGCGGCGCGGCGGGCTTCCTCGGTCATCGACAGAGCCTCGGCGCGGTGTCCGCCGCGGGCGGCGGTGTAGGCCAGGGTGCAGAGCATCTGCGCGTACGCGGACGCCGACGCGTCAGTCCGTAGGCCGGTGGCTTCCACGGCGGAGGCCGCTGTCGACATGAGGCGCTGGGCCTCCTCGCCGCGGTCCTGGTGGCGTAGCACGATCGCCAACTCCCGGACTGCGGCTGCCGATGCGAGAGGTGAACCGGAGACCTCGGCCCAGGTGCGGGCTCGGTCCGCGGTGAGCCGTGCCTGCTCGTAGGAGCCGAGCTTGCTGAGTACTGCTGCGGCGAGGCTGTACACGGAGGAGAGCCGGGCCTGATCGAGTTCCCGGCGCGAGGAGGCGGCGGCGTGCCCGTCGGCGATGAGGCCGGGCAGGGCGGCGAGCAGAGGCGCGTGCGTGCCCTTGTCGTACAGGTCGCGGGCGGCGGCCAGCCGGGCGTCCAGCGGTCCGGTGCCGGTCGGTGCGGGGGTGTCGGCCAGGGCCTCGTCCACCCCCAGCAGCAGGGCGGCCGGTCCGGCGGCTGCCGTTGCGGTGAGCAGCGTACGGCGGCGCATCGGGTCCTCCTCGGCGTGCGGACTGGCCGTCACTCTAGTGGCCGTCGATACCGACGGGGTGGGTGGCGCGAGAGAACTCACCAGGACGTGTCGCGGAACGCCGACTTCGAGCGCGGCGCGGTGCACCAGGGTCAGATCGACGACCCTGGTGCTTCGTTCCAGCCGGGAGACCGTGGCCGGTGAGCAGCCGAGCCGGTCGCCGAGGGCGGCGAGGGTCCAGGCGCGGTGTTCGCGGCCGAGGCGAATGAGCGCGCCGGGGCGTCGTTGCGCGGCCAACTCGCGTGCTCTCGTGCTGTTCCAGAGCGGGTCAACGGGCACGGGCCCCTCCCACACCGCACGGCCGGGGCCTCTCACGCTACGGGTGCGGAGCGGGGCCGTCGAGGTCGCTTGCACACCGTGCAAAGCCCTTGCGCGGAAAGCGAGTTGATCGCACCTGGGCCGTTCGGCGCGGTGTGCTGGGCTCAGCGCCCCGAAACGCGGGGCACCGCCCAACGGAGGCATCATGACAACGGCTCTTGTGCACCCGATGACCGTCCCGGCCCGCTCCGTGCGGGAGGTCGTGCCGGCCGATCTGTGGGACAAGCAGATCGGACTCCTCGTACGGGACTACCCGTACGACTCGGCCATGGCCGGCCGGGTTCTCGGACAGGGCTACGCCTACCTGCTCACCGCGATGAGGCACCGGGGCGAGTCCCTGGGGCTCGCCCCGAGCACACTCGTCGACATCGGCGTCCACACGGTCATCCTCGACACCGTGGCGTACGCCGACCTGTGCGACCGCTTCAACGGCGGACACTTCCTGCACCACGTGCCCAAGGTCGAGATGAAGAACGACGGCTCGGTGCTGAGGACGGCGACTGTGATCGCCGCCGACGGCTGGGACGTAGACCTGCCGTTGTGGACGGACGCCGCCGAGTGCGGCCCCTGCCACCCGGGCAACGACTCGCACTGACCAAGGAGCGCGCGAGGGGGTGACAATCCCCGGAACCGGCACATCACCCGTCCCTGCTCGCCAGGATGGTCCGGGTGACGACCACCCCCTCAGACCTCTGGCACCACTACGGCCGCACCCGCGCCGAGCACGACCGCGCGGTCCCCGACACCTTCCACTGGAACTGGAGCCAGGACAGCGGCCCCGGCCCGGAAGTGCTGGGGGATCTGTCGGGGCTGGTGGTCGGCGACCTCGGCGCGGGGAGCGCCCGGCACGCCGCCCACCTCGTCGTTCATCACCGGCCCGCACAGGTCGTCGCCGTCGATGCATCACCGGCGCAGTACGAGATGGCGCTCGACCTGTTCGGCCACCTCGCGCCGTGCCTGCGCATCGTGCCGTCCGACGCCGTGTCGCATCTGCGGGCGCCGACCAACACCTACGACGTGCTGTACAGCGTCTTCGGCGCGCTCGACTTCACCGACCCGCGTGAGCTGTTGCCCGCGGCGGCCGCCGCTCTCAGACCGGGCGGACGCCTGGTGTTCTCCACCCTGGCGCACTACCTGAACGGCGCCCCCGCGCGGCCGGACATCGTGGCCGCCGCCGTCTCGGCGAAGACCCCGGAGGGGGAGGCGAGCACATTGCGCCGCTGGGTGCTCCAGGAGCAGGTCTGGATGAAGGTCCTGGACGAGGCCGGGTTCACCGAGACAGCCGTTGACGTACTGGAGTCGACCGCCGAAGGCCCAGGCACCGCGGACACGCTGCTGGTCACCGCAGTGCGTTAGCGACCAACACCGCCGGCACCGACACCCTTAGGGGGCGCGACCGAGGCAGGACCACTTGCCAACTCGGCGAGCCTGGACCCCCTAGGGGCGCGGGGCTGTGACACTTGCGGCTCCGCCGCGCGGGCGCGACCGGTGCAGGTCAACTACCCAACTCCGCCAGCCCCGTTGCCCTAGGGGCGCGGGGAACTGCGCGACCAGCCACAACGCACCCGCACCCGGCAGACGACCCAAGCCCCCTCTTCCTTCTCCGTGGGATCCGCCGGAGGCAGGCGCGGGGAACTGCGCGACCAGCCACAGCCCACCCGCACCCGGCAGCCGACCTAAGCCCCCTCTTCCTCCTCCGGTACTTCCGCCAGCTCCACCGGTGGTGTCGGCCGCAGCTTCAGCCACCCCAGGAAGAAGACCCCCAGCAGCAACATCGCGATCCCGGTCCACAGATTGATGTTGACGCCCTCGGCCTTGTCCAGCGTCGCCTGGGACGGACTGATCCCGGCGATCGTGACGATGACGCCGTAGACGACGAACAACCCACCGATGATCAGCCGCAGATCGAACAGGCGGGACGCGGTCGTGGACTTGGTCTCCAGCTCGCTGACCTCGCGCTGGACATCGTGCCCGGAGTGACCTGAGTCCTTGGAGTGTTCGGAGTGTCCTGAGTTCTCAGACATGGTTTCTCAATCCTCCCGTGACTAGAACGAGAACGGGATGTAGCAGAGGGCGGCCAGGATCACCGCGCCCCAGCCGAGGAGTGCGGGCCGGCGGTACCACGCGTCGTCGCCCGCGGCCGGCGCCTCGGTCATGCCGGGTGACGTCGTGCCGTAGACCAGGCCCTGGAGCTGGTCGGCGGACTTCGGCTGGGTGAACAGGGAGACGGCGAACATGACCACCGCACCGGCGACGAAGCCCGCGATCGCGGAGACGAAGTTCGCGCCCTGGTCGGAGGGGATGGAGATGATGCCCTGTTTGTAGATCCAGAAGTAGTTCACCATCGCCGTCACCGTGCCCGCGAGCAGGCCCCAGAAGCCGGACTTCGGCGTGGCCCTCTTCCAGAACATGCCGACGATGAAGACGACGAACATCGGGACGTTGAAGAAGGAGAACAGGGTCTGTAGGTAGCTCATGATGTTCGAGAAGGACGAGGCCAGGAACGCCGTGCCTACCGACGCCGCCACACCGATCACCGTGATCAGGCGGCCGAAGCGGACGTAGTACGCGTCCTCGCGGTCCTTCACCACGTACTTCGCCCAGATGTCGTTCGTGAACACCGTGTTGAAGGACGACACGTTGGCCGCCATACCCGCCATGAACGCCGCCAGCAGACCCGTCACCGCGATGCCGAGGACGCCGTTGGGCAGCAACTCCTGCATCAGGTACGGAATCGCGTCGTTGTACTGGAGGTCCGAGCCGCTGGTGCCGATCTTCGGGACGAGCGCTGCCGCGACCAGCCCCGGGATCATCACCAGGAACACGATGAAGACCTTCGGGTACGCGGCGATGAGTGGGGTGCGCTGCGCCGCGGACAGGTTCTTCGCCGAGAGCGCGCGCTGCACCTCCGCGAAGTTGGTCGTCCAGTAGCCGAACGACAGGACGAAGCCCAGCCCCAGCACGATCGTCAGCCAGTTCGCGCCCAACGGGTTGACGCTGCCGATGCCCGTGCCGCCCCACGCGGTGGTGAAGTTGTGGCCGTGGGCCGCGTCCAGCTTGTGGGTCAGGCCGTCCCAGCCGCCGACCTTCTTCAGGCCGAGGTAGGAGATCGGGATGAGGGCGGCCAGGATCACGAAGAACTGGAGGACCTCGTTGTAGATCGCCGACGACAGCCCGCCGAGGGTGATGTACGCGAGCACGAACGCGCCGGCGACCACGATCGCCACCCACTGCGGCCACCCCAGCAGCGCCTCGACGACGATCGCGAGGGCGTAGAGGTTGACGCCCGCGATGAGGATGGCCGCGAAGGCGAACAGGATCGAACTCAGCAGGTGTGCGGCCTTGTCGAAGCGCAGCAGCAGGAACTCGGGGACCGAGCGGACCTTCGAACCGTAGTAGAAGGGCATCATCACCAGGCCGAGGAAGACCATGGCGGGGATGGCGCCGATCCAGTACCAGTGGACGGTGTACGCGCCGTACTGCGCGCTGTTGGCGGCCATGCCGAGGATCTCGGTGGCGGCCAGGTTCGCCGAGATGAAGGCGAGACCGGTGATCCACGCGGGCAGCGAACGCCCGGAGAGGAAGAAGTCGAGGCTCGTCTTCACCGATCTGCGGGCGGCCAGACCGATCCCGAGGACGACCACGAAGTAGATCGCCAGGATCGTGTAGTCGAGCCCGTTGGTGGGGAGCCGGAGCTCCGCGGCGAGAGAGGTGGGGGTCTGCAGACTCTGCATCAAGCGCTCACCTTGGTTGATGTCTGTTCGATGTCTTTGGTTGGTGTTCTTTGTTTGATTTTGATGGTGACGACTGGGGGGATTGGTGGTTTGATGTGTTTAGTTCTGTGTGAAGCCCGGATGCGGCGTGGATGTACGTACGGATGGAGAGCCCGGCGTGAAGAAGACCTCGACCCGGTTGGCCGACGGTCGTGAGCTCATCTACTACGACCTGCGGGACGACACCGTGCGCGACGCGGTGGACCGACGCCCGCTGGAGCGCACGGTCACCACTTCGGAGGTACGGCGGGACGTGCTGCTCGGCGACTCGGTGGCGATCGCCTCGCACCGCCAGGGCCGCACCTACCACCCGCCGGCCGACCAGTGCCCGCTCTGCCCGACCACGGGCGACCGGCTCAGCGAGATCCCGGACTCGTCGTACGACGTGGCGGTGTTCGAGAACCGTTTCCCCTCGCTGGCCGGGGACTCCGGGCGGTGCGAGGTGGTCTGCTTCACCTCCGACCACGACGCGTCCTTCGCCTCGCTGACCGAGGAGCAGGCGCGCCTCGTCCTCGACGCGTGGACCGACCGGACGTCGGAGCTGTCGCATCTTCCCTCCGTCGAGCAGGTGTTCTGTTTCGAGAACCGCGGGGAGGAGATCGGCGTGACGCTCGGTCATCCCCACGGCCAGATCTACGCCTACCCCTTCACCACCCCGCGCACCGCGCTGATGTTGCGATCGCTCGCGGCCCACAAGGAGGCGACGGGCGGGGAGAACCTCTTCGACTCCGTCCTGGAGCGCGAACTCGCCGGTGAGCGGGTCGTCCTTGAGGGTGAACACTGGGCGGCCTTCGTGCCGTACTCCGCGCACTGGCCCTACGAGGTCCACCTGTATCCCAAGCGCCGGGTGCCCGATCTGCTCGGTCTCGACGAGGCGGCCCGCACAGAGTTCCCCAAGGTCTATCTGGAACTCTTGAGGCGCTTCGACCGGATCTTCGGTGAGGGCGAGCCTCCGACGCCGTACATCTCCGCCTGGCACCAGGCGCCGTTCGGCACGCTGGAGGAGTTCGAAGGGGTGAGCCGCGACGACTTCGCGCTCCACCTTGAGCTTTTCACCATTCGCCGTACGTCCGGCAAGCTGAAGTTCCTCGCGGGTTCCGAGTCCGGCATGAGCGTGTTCATCAACGACGTGCCGCCGGAGTTCGCGGCACAGCGACTGCGAGAGGTAGCGAGTTGATGAGCGGTAAGTACCTGGTCACGGGCGGCGCGGGATACGTCGGCAGCGTGGTCGCCCAGCACCTGCTGGAGGCGGGCCACGAGGTCACCGTCCTGGACAACCTCTCGACGGGGTTCCGCGAGGGCGTCCCGGCGGGTGCCACGTTCGTGGAGGGTGACATCCGCGACGCCGCCAAGTGGCTCGACTCCTCGTACGACGCCGTCCTGCACTTCGCCGCGTTCTCCCAGGTCGGCGAGTCCGTCGTCAAGCCGGAGAAGTACTGGGAGAACAACGTCGGCGGCTCGATGGCCCTCCTCGCCGCGATGCGCGAGGCCGGCGTCCGCAAGCTCGTCTTCTCCTCCACGGCCGCCACGTACGGCGAGCCCGACGAGGTCCCGATCGTCGAGACCGCCCGCACCTCCCCGACGAACCCCTACGGCGCGTCGAAGCTGTCGGTCGACTTCATGATCACGAGCGAGGCGCAGGCGCACGGCCTGGGCGCGGTCTCGCTGCGCTACTTCAACGTGGCCGGTGCGTACGGCAGTTGCGGCGAGCGGCACAGCCCCGAGTCGCACCTCATCCCGCTCGTGCTCCAGGTCGCCCAGGGCAAGCGCGACGCGATCTCGGTCTACGGCGACGACTACCCGACGCCGGACGGCACGTGCGTCCGTGACTACATCCACGTGGCGGACCTGGCGGACGCGCACCTGCTGGCGCTGAAGGCGGCGACCCCGGGCGAGCACCTGATCTGCAACCTCGGCAACGGCGAGGGCTTCTCCGTCCGCCAGGTCATCGAGACGGTCCGCCAGGTCACCGGGCACCCGATCCCCGAGGTCGTGGCCCCGCGCCGCGGTGGCGACCCGGCGACCCTGGTGGCCTCGGCGACCCGGGCCAAGGAGCGCCTCGGCTGGAACCCGTCCCGCGCGGATCTCGCGGGCATCGTCGCGGACGCGTGGGCGTTCGCGCAGAACGTATCGAAGGGTTAGGAGACAACACGTGGGTGTACTTGAGGGCTTCGAGGAGCTGTACGGCACCGCTCCCGAGGGCGTCTGGGCCGCGCCGGGCCGGGTCAACCTGATCGGCGAGTACACCGACTTCAACGAGGGCTTCGTGATGCCGCTCGCCCTGCCGCACACGGCGGTGGCGGCGGTGTCCCGCCGCACGCACGGCGTCCTGCGCCTCCACTCGGCGGACATCGAGGGCCCGGTAGTGGAACTGCACGTGGACGACCTCGTCCCGCGCACGAACACGAGCTGGGCCGCGTATCCGGCGGGCGTGGTCTGGGTGTTGCGCGAGGCGGGCCACCAAGTCACCGGCGCGGACATCCACTTGTCGTCGACGGTTCCGACGGGCGCGGGCCTGTCGTCGTCGGCGGCGCTGGAGGTCGTCACGGCACTCGCTCTGAACGACCTCTTCGAACTGGGCCTGACGGGCCCGGAGTTGGCGCGCTTCTCGCAGCGCGCGGAGAACGACTTCGTGGGCGTCCCCTGCGGGATCATGGACCAGACGGCCTCGGCCTGCTGCGAGGAGGGCCATGCGCTCCACCTCGACTGCCGGGACCTGTCGATCCGTCAGATCCCGTTCGACCTGGCGTCGGAGGGCCTGTCACTCCTGGTCGTCGACAGCCGTGTGAAGCACGCGCTGGGCGACGGCGCGTACGCGGAACGCCGGGAGGGCTGCGAGGAGGGCGCGCGGCAGCTGGGCGTGCCGTTCCTGCGGGATGTGGCGTACGAGGATCTGGAGTCGTCCCTGGCCCGCCTGTCGGACGAGCGGATCCAGCGCTACGTCCGCCATGTGGTGTCGGACGACCACAGGGTCGACCAGGTCATCGGTCTGCTGGACGCGGGTGATGTACGAGCGATCGGCCCGATCCTGACCGAGGGTCACGCCTCCCTCCGTGACGATCTCCGTATCTCCTGCCCGGAGTTGGACCTCGTGGTCGACACGGCGGTCGGCGCGGGCGCGCTGGGTGCGCGGATGACGGGCGGCGGCTTCGGTGGCTCGGCGGTCGTCCTGGTGGAGGCCGCCGACACGGACACGGTGACGAAGGCGGTCGAGGAGGCGTTCGCGGCGGCGGGTTACACGGCCCCGCGCGTGTTCCCTGCGGTGCCTTCGGCGGGGGCGCGGCGGGTGGAGTAAGGGCCACGGCGACGCCCCGGGAGGACCGGGGCGTCCCGCTCACCGAGGCATCCCGGCTACGTCCTCGCACACGGGATCCTCGGCGGAGACACTCTCGCCCAGCCGGTGCACCGCGCCGTGGGCCACTGCGCGCAGCCGCGCCGCGGTCAGCGCGGACGCGGGGTCGTAGGTGAGGATCCGTACGACGTCGACATGCCGTCGGTCGGTCTCGCCGAGAGCCGGGAGACCGGCGAGCAGCTCATGGTCGGGCCGCTTCGTCACCGCGTCGCCTATGTCGGCCAGCCGGAGCCGCCCGATCAAGTCCGGTGTGTACGGCCGCCCTTGGGCCATCGCGTCCAGCACGAGGGAGTGGATGCCCAGCGCGAGGAGCGTCCGTACGACCGCGTCGCCCGAATCCGGGTGGACCCACCAGCCCTCGTATCGTCGGCCCCGCAGGTGACGGTAGCCGTACAGCAGCTCGGCGGCGGCCAGGAGACGACGACTCCACGCGGAACAGTCCGACCAGACGTCCATGGGGCGAGCGTACGGCGGGAGCCACGGGAGCCGCCCTGGACTCTTCATGGAGCTCAGAGATACCCCCACGCCCGGCACATCGGCCGCAGCACCTCCGGGATCTCCTCCAACGCCGGTGCCGGGCGGTCCGGTTGGACCTGGCCGGTGCGGATCTTGTCGGTCCAGTCGCCGAAGCCGGCGCCCAGGACGGCGTTCTCCAGGCTGCTGGCGTAGTTCGTCATGCCGGGTTCGTAGGGGAGGTCCAAGTAGGCGCAGAGGGACCGGAGTTCGGTGGTCGGGTCGGTGGTGAGGTCTTCGTAGCGGAGGGTGTGGCCGCCGAGTACCGCCTGGGCCTCCTGCATGGACTCCATGTATTTGAGGACGCGTTCGGCCGCTTCCTCGCGGGTGCGGTCCGGTACCGCCTCGTGCCAGGAGCGGGCCACCGCGCCCGGGTGTCTGCGCAGGAAGACGAAGCGGGCGTCGGGCCAGGTCCGGGCGATGCGCTGCCACTGGAAGGCGTTGCCGGGGGTCTTCTCGACGATGAACTGCTTGCCGGACTTGACCAGTTCACGGTGCAGGGCGCGGTCCCAGAGCAGGCCCTCCAGCTGCTCGTGGCCCAGGCCCAGGGTGCGCAGCGAACGTTCCGTGGGGGTACCCGACCTGAAGTAGACCTCGATACCGGTGAGATGGAGTTCGTGCGCGGCGTGCAGCCGGGAGTGCGCCCCCAGCATCATGCGCAGCAGCGTCGACCCGGAACGCACCGAGGTCAGGATGAACACCGGTCGCTCCAGCAACCGGTCGACCGCCGGATCCACCGCCGGCGCCTGCGTCACCACGGGGTCCGGGCGCGCGGGACGGGAACCGCGCGGTGCGGGGATGCCGCCCAGGGAGCCCGCCGTCGTCGCCGCGGGCGGCGTGGGCGCCCGGCGGATCTGGTAGCCGGTCGCCTGGGCGAGCTTGGAGTTCAGCTTCCGCAGCATGCTCATGGCGGCACGGTAAGAGGAGAGTATGAGACTGGGCTGAGCGTCTCGTTCGCCCCGGATGTGTTCACCTCGGACGTGTTCACCCGGGGTTCGCTCGGCCCAGCCTCTTCGTCAGGGTGTACTCGGTGAGCCCCGGCGGGTAGTCCGGGATCACGCACACCACCTCGTACCCCTGCTTCTTGTAGAACTCCGGCGCCTGGAAGTCCCACGTCTCCAGCCGGGCCGCCCCGCAGCCGCGCTCGTCGCGGGCGACGCGCTCCGCCTCGGCGAGGAGGCGGGAGCCGAGGCCCGTGCCGCGGTGCCGGCCGTCCACCCACAGGTACGTCACGTGCAGCCAGTCCGCCCAGCTGTGCCCGACCAGCCCGCCCGCGAGACCACCGACGGCGTCCAACGCCCACACCTGGAGCGGAACTTCACGTTCGCGAGGGGTTCCGCGCAGGGCGCGCAGCACCGGGGAGGCGGCCGTGTTGGTTTCGAGCAGCCGGGCGCGGAGCAGATCGCGTCGCTCCTTGTCGACTTCCGTCTCAATACGAAACATGCGGCTCACCATAAACGCGCCGGACAATCAGTTCTGCAAATGAGGTTCCGCTGCCGCGCCCCGGCCGTACGCTGTGAGCAGCACCGGTGGGGGCCGGTGCTGATCAGGGGGCGAGACAAGTCGGGTACGACGCCCGATGTGGGGGTAGCAGTGTCTGCACGGCGGCGGCCGGGCGGCGCGGGCCGCTCCCGGGCGTCGTACCCGCAACCATCGCTTCGTCTCCCGACGATGAGGTATCCCCTGCTCCACCAGGAGCCTGGGGAAGGGGGTTTCGTGGTTCGCATCCGAGTCCTGGTCGTCGACGACCATCGCATCTTCGCCGAGTCGCTCGCCGCGGCACTGGCCGCCGAGCCCGATGTCGACGTGTCCGCGGCCGGCAGTGGTCCCGCCGCGCTGCGCTGCATGGAGCGCGCGAACGCCGAGGGCCGCAGATTCGACGTCCTGCTGGTGGACGCCGACCTGGGCGGCAATGTGCCCGGTGTACGGCCCGCCGTCCCTGTTCAGGCGGGCAACGAGGACGGGCTGGTGGACGGGATCTCCCTGGTCGCCGGGGTCCGTTCGGCCCAGCCGAGCGTACGGATGGTCGTGCTGGCGGAGAAGGACGATCCGCGCCGGGCCGCGCTGGCCCTGCAGGCCGGGGCCTCCGGCTGGGTCGCCAAGGACTGCTCGCTGTCCAGGCTTTTAACCGTCATCCGAGGGGTGCTTCGCGATGAGACGCACCTGCCGCCCGCCCTGCTGACGGGCGTCCTGCGGGAGTTGACGGCCGCGCGCAAGCACCGCACCGAGAGCGAGCGCCTGGTGGAGTCGCTGACTCCGCGGGAGCGGGAAGTACTGCGCTGCATGGTGGCCGGTCTGGGGAGGAAGGCGGTCGCCGAGCGGCTGTTCCTCTCCCCGCACACAGTCCGGACGCATATGCAAAACGTGCTCGGCAAGTTGGGCGTCCACTCCACCCTCGCGGCGGTCGCGCTCGCCCGGCGCGCGGGCGTGGGTCCCGTCGACCTGGGGCCTGTCGCGCGGATCATGCCGGAGGAGAGCAGCAGTGCCTGATCGGTACCGGTGAGCGGGGCCGGACGGGAGCGCGGGACCCCGTGCCCCCGGCCGGACTCAGCCGGGGATGTTGTCGAACGGGGCGGTCAACTGGCGTAGCAGGCCCGCCAGTTCGCCCCGCTGGGCGCGGGAGAGTTCCGCGAGGATCGCGCGCTCCTGCGCCAGCAGCCCGGCCAGGGCCTGGTCCGCGCGGTCCTGGCCCTCCTCGGTGAGCCGGACCAGCACGCCCCGGCGGTCGCTGGGGTCGGGGAGCCGCTCGACCAGGCCCTTCTGCGCCAGCCGGTCGATACGGTTCGTCATCGTGCCGGACGTGACCAGCGTCTGCGTCAGCAGCTGGCCGGGGGAGAGCTGATAGGGGCTGCCCGCGCGCCTGAGCGCCGTCAGCACGTCGAACTCCCAGGGCTCCAGGCTGTGCTCGGCGAACGCCAGCCGCCGGGCCCGGTCCAGATGCCGGGCCAGCCTGCTCACCCGGCTGAGCACCTCAAGTGGCTCCACGTCGAGGTCGGGGCGCTCCCGGCGCCACGCTGCGACAAGCCGATCGACCTCGTCCTCCATGACGATCAGTGTAGTGGTTGTGTCGACATGAAGTCTCTTGATATCAAGCCTCTTGATTAGGAGTCTCTTGGCCCAAAGTCTCTTGACATCAAGATATGTCGGCGGGAAGGTAGAAGCCATGACGACTTGGGATCCCGCTCAGTACCTGCGCCACGCCGGCCACCGCGCCCGCCCGTTCGCCGACCTCCTCGCCCGCGTCACCGACCTCCCCGGTGCCGCGCCCCGGATCGCCGACCTCGGCTGCGGCCCCGGCAACGTGACCACCGTCCTCGCCGACCGCTGGCCCACCGCGCACATCACCGGCTACGACAACTCACCCGAGATGCTCGCCAAGACCGAGCCCTACGCCGGTCCCACCCCCGGCGGCGGCCGGCTCGACTTCGCCCACGCGGACGCGACGGAGTGGACGCCGACCCAGACGTACGACCTGATCGTGTCGAACGCTGCGTTCCAGTGGGTGCCGGGTCACCTGGACCGGTTCGGCGACTGGGTGGCCGCGCTGGCGCCCGGCGGCACCTTCGCCTTCCAGGTGCCGGACAACATCGACGCGCCCCTGCACGCCCTGATGCGCGAACTGGCGGGCAGCACACGCTGGAAGAGCCGCCTCGGCGAGATCCTCCGCCGCGAGGACTCGGTCCACGTCCCCGGCGTCTACCTCGACCACCTGGCCCGTCTGGGCTGCGCCCCGGACGTCTGGCAGACGACGTACCAGCACATCCTCCCCGGCGAGGACCCGGTCCTCGACTGGGTCAAGGGCACGGGCCTGCGCCCCGCCCTGACCGCCCTGGCGGACGACCCGGAGGCACGGGACGCGTTCGTCACCGAGTACCGCGACCTCCTCCGCGAGGCGTACCCGACGAAGGACTACGGCACGGTCCTCCCGTTCCGCCGCCTGTTCGCGGTGGCCCGCAAGGAGGTGTGAGGGGTGCTCGCGGCCGTGGACCATGTGCAGTTGGCGGCTCCGGCGGGGTCGGAGGACGCGCTGCGGGCGTACTACGTCGACGTCCTCGGGATGACCGAGATCCCGAAGCCGGCTGTGCTGGCGGCGCGGGGCGGGTGTTGGTTCGGGGCGGGGGCTGTCCAGCTGCACCTGGGCATCGAAGCGAACTTCAGGCCCGCGAAGAAAGCCCACCCGGGGCTCCGCGTGACCGGCATCGAGGCGTACGCGGCGCGGCTGAAGTCCCTTGGGGTGTCCGTCACTTGGGACCACGACCTGCCCGGGCACCGGCGTTTCTACTCCGAGGATCCGGTGGGGAACCGGCTGGAGTTCCTGGAGCCCGACGTCTGACCGGTGTTTGCGCGACGGCATCGAGGCTACCCGGGTGGTGGCACCGAGTACCGAGTTCCGATCCGACCGGGAGTTGATGAACCGTGGCGAAGGACGAGAAGGCCAAGGCCAAGAAGGAACAGGTCAAGGGCAAGGTCAAGGAGAAGGTCGGCGGGGCCGTGGGCAACGAGACCATGAAGGCGAAGGGCCAGGCCGAGAAGTCCAAGGGGGACGCCCGGCAGGCCAAGGAGAAGGCGAAGGACGCGTTCAAGCGCTGACGCCGGAAGCGGTGAGGGGCCCCTGCGGGACGGCAGGGGCCCCTCACTTTTCCCGTCTCACGGGTTCAGCACTTTCCCCGTCTCGCGGGTTCAGCTCTTTCGGCGCCCTATCAAATGCGGCTTCGACTCCAGCCCGTCCAGCCCGTGCCACGCGAGGTTCACCAGATGGGCGGCGACCTCCGCCTTCTTCGGGCGGCGGACGTCCAGCCACCACTGGCCGGTCAGGGCGACCATGCCGACGAGGGCCTGGGCGTAGAGGGGGGCGAGTTTCGCGTCGAAGCCCCGGCTCTTGAACTCGCGGCCCAGGATGTCCTCGACCTGCGTCGCGATGTCCGAGATGAGGGACGCGAAGGAGCCGGTGGACTGGGGGATGGGGGAGTCACGGACCAGGATGCGGAAGCCGTCCGTGTACTCCTCGATGTAGTCGAGGAGGGCGAAGGCCGCCTGTTCGCAGAGTTCGCGGGGGTGGCCGGCGGTCAGGGAGCTGGTCACCATGTCCAGCAGGCGGCGCATCTCGCGGTCCACCACCACCGCGTACAGGCCCTCCTTGCCGCCGAAGTGCTCGTAGACCACCGGCTTGGAGACCCCGGCCTTCGCCGCGATCTCCTCCACCGACGTGGCCTCGAAGCCCTTCGTCGCGAAGAGCGTGCGACCGACCTCGAGCAACTGCGCCCGGCGTTCCGCTCCCGTCATCCGGGTGCGGCGCGCGCGTCGGGGCTTCTCGTTGCTCGGGGTGCTGCTGGGATCGGTCGCCACGGCGTCAATCATGCCGCCTCCGCCGACTCCTTCCGGGGCTGAGAGCCGTCCGTACCGGAGATACGGCGCGAATCGATACGCGAGCGTGACGGCCAGCGCACGTCATAGGCCCAGCCGAGCTGCTCGCACCAGCGGATGATCCGGGCCGAGGAATCGAGCTGGCCGCGCATCACACCGTGCCGCGCGGACGTCGGGTCGGCGTGGTGCAGGTTGTGCCAGGACTCGCCGCAGGACAGGATCGCCAGCCACCACACGTTGCCCGAGCGGTCCCGGGACTTGAAGGGGCGCTTGCCGACCGCGTGGCAGATCGAGTTGATCGACCAGGTGACGTGGTGCAGCAGGGCCACCCGCACGAGCGAGCCCCAGAAGAAGCCCGTGAACGCGCCCCACCAGGACATCGTCACCAGCCCGCCGATCAGCGCCGGCAGCGCGAGCGACAGCATCGTCCAGTAGATGAAGTGGCGGGAGATCGTCCGGATCGCCTTGTCCTTGATCAGGTCCGGGGCGTACTTGTCCTGCGGGGTGCGCTCCTCGTCGAACATCCAGGCGATGTGCGCCCACCACAGGCCCTTGATCAGCGCCGGCACGGTCTCGCCGTAGCGCCACGGCGAATGCGGGTCGCCCTCCGCGTCGGAGAACTTGTGGTGCCTGCGGTGGTCGGCGACCCAGCGCACCAGCGGGCCCTCGACCGCCATCGACCCGGCGATCGCGATGGCGATCCGCAGCGGGCGCTTCGCCTTGAAGGAGCCGTGGGTGAAGTACCGGTGGTAGCCGATCGTCACGCCGTGGCAGCCGAGGTAGTAGAAGAACACCAGCAGGCCGAGGTCCAGCCAGCTCACGCCCCCCCAGCTCCACGCCAGCGGGATCGCCGCGAGCAGGGCCAGGAACGGGACCGTGATGAAGAGGAGAAGAGTGAGTTGTTCCAGCGACCCCTTCCTCTCGCCGCCCAGGGTGGCGGCGGGGAGCGGAGTGCCGTCGTCGTTCGCCCGCGGGGCGTCGTCGATCACATCGGAGCTCGTGGTCATGGGCGTCCCCTGTGGGGTTCGGAGGTGGAGGCGGAGCGTCGGACGGCGGGAGCCGGGCAGCAACAGTTCAGCATGGACTTCCCTACGGTTCCGTAACCTACGGCGACGTAAGTATGGCAGCGCGTCGACCGGTGGACGAAGCCCGTGAGACCGCGCGTCAGAGTGGACACCTATCCTGGGTGTCGGTCGGACAGCGCGGTCCGCTCTGTTTTCTTCCCGGATGTCCGTCCCGTATGCGGCAGCCGCCGCGGGACCGCCGTCCGGGTTCCCTCCAGACGAGCTTCAAACACTGCAAGGAGCCGCACCTGTGAGCAGTGCCGACGACCAGGCCACCACGACCACCAACGAGCTGCGCGCCGACATCCGGCGCCTCGGCGACCTGCTCGGCGAGACCCTCGTCCGCCAGGAGGGCCCCGAGCTGCTCGAACTGGTCGAGAAGGTCCGCCGCCTCACCCGTGAGGACGGCGAGGCCGCCGCCGAGCTGCTGCGCGGCATAGAGCTGGAGACCGCCGCGAAGCTGGTCCGCGCCTTCTCCACCTACTTCCACCTCGCCAACGTCACCGAGCAGGTGCACCGCGGCCGCGAGCTGCGCGCCCGCCGTGCCGCCGAGGGCGGTCTCCTCGCCCGTACGGCCGACCGCCTCAAGGACGCCGACCCGGACCACCTGCGCGAGACGGTCAAGAACCTGAACGTCCGCCCGGTCTTCACCGCGCACCCCACCGAGGCCGCGCGCCGGTCGGTCCTCAACAAGCTCCGGCGCATCGCCACGCTCCTGGAGACCCCGGTCATCGAGTCCGACCGCCGTCGCTACGACACCCGTCTGGCCGAGAACATCGACCTGGTCTGGCAGACCGACGAGCTGCGCGTCGTACGCCCGGAGCCCGCGGACGAGGCCCGTAACGCCATCTACTACCTGGACGAGCTGCACGCGGGCGCCGTCGGCGACGTCCTCGAAGACCTCACCGCCGAGCTGGAGCGCGTCGGCGTCAAGCTGCCCGACGACACCCGCCCGCTCACCTTCGGCACCTGGATCGGCGGCGACCGGGACGGCAACCCGAACGTCACGCCCCAGGTCACCTGGGACGTCCTGATCCTCCAGCACGAGCACGGCATCAACGACGCCCTGGAGACGATCGACGAGCTGCGCGGCTTCCTCTCCAACTCCATCCGCTACACGGGCGCGACGGAGGAGCTGCTCGGCTCCCTCCAGTCCGACCTGGAGCGGCTGCCGGAGATCAGCCCCCGCTACAAGCGCCTCAACGCCGAGGAGCCGTACCGCCTCAAGGCCACCTGCATCCGGCAGAAGCTGGAGAACACCAAGAGCCGCCTGGCCAAGGGCACCCCGCACGAGGACGGCCGCGACTACCTCGGCACCGCCGAGCTGCTGCACGACCTCACCCTGATCCAGACCTCCCTGCGCGCCCACCGCGGCGGCCTCTTCGCCGACGGCCGCATGGACCGTACGATCCGCACGCTCGGCGCGTTCGGCCTCCAGCTCGCGACCATGGACGTACGCGAGCACGCGGACGCCCACCACCACGCGCTCGGCCAGCTCTTCGACCGGCTCGGCGAGGAGTCCTGGCGGTACTCCGACATGCCCCGCGAGTACCGCGCGAAGCTGCTCGCCAAGGAGCTCAGGTCCCGCCGTCCTCTCGCGCCCACCCCGGCGCCCGTCGACGCGGCCGGTGAGAAGACCCTCGGCGTCTTCGAGACCGTCAAGAAGGCGCTCGCCGTCTTCGGGCCCGAGGTCATCGAGTCGTACATCATCTCGATGTGCCAGGGCGCCGACGACGTCTTCGCCGCCGCCGTCCTCGCCCGCGAGGCCGGGCTGATCGACCTGCACGCCGGGTGGGCGAAGGTCGGCATCGTCCCGCTGCTGGAGACCACGGACGAGCTGAAGGCCGCCGACACGATCCTTGAGGACATGCTCTCGGACCCGTCCTACCGGCGGCTCGTGGCGCTGCGGGGCGATGTCCAGGAGGTCATGCTCGGGTACTCGGACTCCTCCAAGTTCGGTGGCATCACGACGTCCCAGTGGGAGATCCACCGGGCGCAGCGGCGCCTGCGTGACGTGGCCCATCGCTACGGCGTCCGGCTCCGGCTGTTCCACGGCCGCGGCGGGACCGTCGGCCGCGGCGGCGGTCCGTCGCACGACGCGATCCTCGCCCAGCCCTGGGGCACGCTGGAGGGCGAGATCAAGGTGACCGAGCAGGGCGAGGTCATCTCCGACAAGTACCTGGTGCCGTCGCTGGCGAGGGAGAACCTGGAGCTGACGGTGGCCGCCACCCTCCAGGCCTCCGCGCTGCACACCTCGCCCCGCCAGTCCGACGAGGCGCTGGCCCGCTGGGACGCGGCCATGGACGTGGTGAGCGACGCGGCCCACTCCGCCTACCGCAGGCTGGTCGAGGACCCGGACCTGCCGACGTACTTCCTCGCCTCCACGCCGGTGGACCAGCTCGCCGAACTGCACCTGGGCTCGCGGCCCTCCCGCCGCCCCGGCTCGGGCGTCTCGCTCGACGGACTGCGCGCGATCCCGTGGGTGTTCGGCTGGACCCAGTCCCGGCAGATCGTGCCGGGGTGGTTCGGTGTCGGCTCAGGGCTGAAGGCGCTGCGCGAGGCCGGCCTCGACACCGTGCTCGACGAGATGCACGGCCAGTGGCACTTCTTCCGCAACTTCATCTCCAACGTGGAGATGACGCTGGCCAAGACGGACCTGCGGATCGCCCAGCACTACGTCGACACCCTCGTCCCCGACGAGTTGAAGCACGTCTTCGACACCATCCGGGCCGAGCACGACCTGACCGTCGCCGAGGTGCTCCGCGTCACCGGCGAGGCCGAACTCCTCGACGCCACCCCGGTGTTGAAGCAGACCTTCACCATCCGGGACGCCTACCTCGACCCGATCTCGTACCTCCAGGTGACGCTCCTGAAGCGCCAGCGTGACGAGGCGGCGGCGGGCGCGGACCCCGACCCGCTGCTGAGCCGCGCGCTGCTCCTCACCGTGAACGGTGTGGCGGCGGGCCTGCGCAACACCGGCTGACCGGATACGGACGAGGGGTGCCCCCGAGCTGTCGTAGAGGCTCGGGGGCACCCGTCGTTCAAGCGGTCAGAGGGCCAGGAACGCGGCCGTCAGCAGCACGAACCCCGACCCGGCCAGCACCCACGCGGCCCGGGTCAGGCGCAGGCCGCCCGCGACCACCACCGAGGCGAGCAACAGGGCGCCGCCGAGGGGGACCCAGGCGTAGAGGATGCCGGCGGGACCGGAACGCATGACCTCGTCGGTGCCGGGCTTCACGACCACGGCGTACGTCTGGCCCTTCTTCACCGCGACGGTGTGGTCGATGACGACCTCGGCGCGGGCCTGCGACCCCGTGGAGACCGGGGTGTACGGGCCGGTGCAGGTGTCGTCGCCGCACGCGGTGACCTGGATCGTGCCGGTCTCGCGGCCCTTGGTGAGCATCACGTTGTGGGCGGTCGGCCAGGAGCCCCACACCCCGGCGATCAGGATCAGCGCGGCGACCGTGCCCATTGCCGCGAGCCGTCCGAAGTTCATGGCGGGGATCATTGGCCATACCCGCACGCGCGGTCAACTCCCGCACGGGACAAGTCGGTTAAGTGGGGCAAGCCGGACGGATCAGGAGTTGTACGCGCTCTGCGCCCGCTCCAGGCCCTCGCTCACCAGGCACTCCACGGAGTCCGTCGCGCGGTCCACCAGGAAGTCCAGTTCCTTGCGCTCCGTCGAGGAGAAGTCCTTCAGGACGAAGTCGGCGACCTGCATACGGCCCGGCGGGCGTCCGATGCCGAACCGCACCCGGTGGTAGTCCGGGCCCATCGCCTTCGTCATCGACTTCAGGCCGTTGTGGCCGTTGTCGCCGCCGCCGAGCTTGAGGCGGAGGGTGCCGTAGTCGATGTCGAGTTCGTCGTGCACGGCGACGACGTTCGCGAGCGGCACCTTGTAGAAGTCGCGCAGCGCGTTGACCGGGCCGCCCGAGAGGTTCATGAACGACGTCGGCTTGACCAGGACGACCCGGCGGCTCGCCGGACCCGGCGCCCCGATGCGGCCCTCCAGGACCTGCGCCTGTGCTTTGCCGGCCCGCTTGAACTTGCCGCCGATCCGCTCGGCCAGCAGGTCGGCCACCATGAAGCCCACGTTGTGCCGGTTGTTGGCGTACTCAGGGCCCGGGTTGCCGAGTCCCACGATCAGCCAGGGGGCATTGGCGTCGGTCGTCACGTCCATGTCTCCATCGATACGCGCCAGCCGCTGCTCCCGGTGGGAACAGCGGCTGACGAAACAGTGAGCGGTGAGGATCAGGCCTCGGTGCTCTCGGCCTCGGCGTCGGCGGACGCCTCCTCGGCCTGGGCGGCCAGGACCTGGAGGACGACCGCGTCCTCGTCGATCGCCAGCGTGGTGCCCTTGGGCAGCGGGATGTCCTTGGCGGCGATGGAGGCACCGGCCTCCAGGCCCGCGATGGACACGGTGACCGACTCGGGGATGTGCGTGGCCTCGGCCTCGACGGTGATCGTGCTCAGCACGTGCTCCAGCAGGAAGGAGCCCGGGGCCAGCTCGCCCTCGGTGTGGACGTAGACCTCGACGGTGACCTTCTCGCCGCTCTTCACGGTGAGCAGGTCGACGTGCTCCAGGAAGCCCTTGATGGCGTCACGCTGGACGGCCTTCGGGATGGCGAGCTGGGTCTTGCCCTCGATGTCCAGGGTGAGCAGGACGTTCGGGGTACGCAGGGCGAGCTGCAGCTCGTGGCCCGGCAGGGTGATGTGCAGCGGGTCGACACCGTGGCCGTAGACCACGGCGGGGACCTTCTTGTCACGGCGGATACGGCGGGCGGCACCCTTGCCGAACTCGGTGCGGGTCTCGGCGGCGAGCTTGACGTCGGCCATGGTCACTCCTCGTAGAACAGTCGGGGATGGGGGTCCCCCCGCTCGAGCGAAGTCGAGAGTGGGGGAGGTCACCCGGCCGAACATCGGCCTGCTACGAAGAGCGCGTCGATAACGGACCGCCGCACCTGGATATCGGTACGGCCTCCCTCGCCGAGCAACTGTGGCAGCTTACTCGGCGGAGAGGCCGTACCGGAAATCGATCTTCAGCTCACGAGCGCCCCAAAGGGGCGCGGGGCTGTGTCGATATGCGGCTCCGCCGCGTGGGCGCGACCAGCCACGACGGCGCCGCAGACGATCGACGGCATCTCGCGGCTCTTCCAGCGGAGCGCTCAGTGCTCGTCGAACAGGCTCGTCACCGAACCGTCCTCGAACACCTCTCGGACCGCGCTCGCGATGGTCGGCGCGATCGACAGGACCGTGATCTTGTCGAGGTCGGCGCCCACCTCGCCCGGGGTGGGCAGGGTGTCCGTGAGGACGAACTCGCTGACGCGGGAGTTCTTCAGGCGGTCCGCGGCAGGGCCGGAGAGCACGCCGTGGGTGGCCGTCACGATGACGTCCTCCGCGCCGTGCGCGAACAGCGCGTCCGCCGCGGCGCAGATCGTGCCACCGGTGTCGATCATGTCGTCGACCAGGACGCAGACGCGGCCCTTGACCTCGCCGACGACCTCGTGGACGGTCACCTGGTTCGCCACGTCCTTGTCGCGCCGCTTGTGCACGATGGCGAGGGGCGCGCCCAGGCGGTCGCACCAGCGGTCGGCGACGCGCACGCGGCCGGCGTCCGGGGAGACGACGGTCAGCTTGCTGCGGTCGACCTTCGAGCCCACATAGTCCGCGAGGAGCGGGAGGGCGAAGAGATGATCCACGGGGCCGTCGAAGAAGCCCTGGATCTGGTCGGTGTGCAGGTCGACGGTGAGGATGCGGTGCGCACCCGCCGTCTTCATCAGGTCCGCGACCAGGCGGGCCGAGATGGGCTCACGGCCGCGGTGCTTCTTGTCCTGGCGGGCGTAGCCGTAGAAGGGGACGATCACGGTGATGGAGCGGGCCGACGCGCGCTTGAGGGCGTCGATCATGATGAGCTGCTCCATGATCCACTGGTTGATCGGAGCCGTGTGGCTCTGGATCACGAAACAGTCCGCACCGCGCACCGACTCCTCGAAGCGGACGTAGATCTCGCCGTTCGCGAAGTCGAAGGCCTTCGTCGGGACGACCCCGACACCCAGCTGCTGGGCGACCTCCTTGGCAAGCTCGGGGTGGGCGCGGCCGGAGAAGAACATCATCTTCTTCTCGCCGGTCGTCTTGATCCCGGTCACAGCACTGTCTCCTCAGAGGTCATTCAACTGGGTGTGCGTTTATCACGGTACGCCGTGTTCGACGCGCCCGTTTCCGGTCAGTTCTCGCTCTCGCCCTGGCGGGAAGCCGTTTCCGCGGCCTTCGCCGCCGCGCTGCCCGGACGCTTGCGGGCCACCCAGCCCTCGATATTCCGCTGCTGGCCACGGGCCACGGCCAGCGAACCGGGCGGTACGTCCTTCGTGATCACGGAGCCGGCGGCGGTGTAGCTGCCGTCCCCGACCGTGACGGGTGCCACAAACATATTGTCCGAACCCGTCCGGCAATGCGATCCCACGGTGGTGTGGTGTTTGTCCTTGCCGTCGTAGTTCACGAAGACGCTGGCGGCACCGATGTTGGTGTACTCGCCGATCGTCGCGTCCCCGACGTAGGAGAGGTGCGGGACCTTCGTGCCCTCGCCGATCGTCGCGTTCTTCGTCTCGACGTACGTCCCGATCTTGCCCTTCGGGCCCAGCCGGGTGCCGGGACGGAGGTAGGCGAACGGGCCGACGGACGCCTGCGGGCCGATGTGCGAGCTGACGGCGACGGTGTTGTCGACGCGGGCGCCGGCCTCGACGGTGGTGTCCGTGAGGCGGGTGTTGGGGCCGACCTCGGCGCCCTCGCCGATGTGGGTGGCGCCGTGCAGCTGGGTGCCGGGGTGGACGATCGCGTCCTGGCCGAAGGTGACGGCGACGTCGATCCAGGTGGTCGCCGGGTCGATGACGGTGACGCCGGCGAGCATGGCCTCGGTGAGGAGGCGGTCGTTGAGGATGCGGCGGGCCTCGGACAGCTGCACGCGGTTGTTGATGCCGGCGATCTCGCGGTGGTCGGCCGCGACGGAGGCGCCGACGCGGTGCCCGGCCTCGCGCAGGATGCCGAGGACGTCGGTGAGGTACTCCTCGCCCTGGCTGTTGTCGGTACGCACCTTGCCGAGGGCGTCGGCGAGCAGCTGGCCGTCGAAGGCGAAGACCCCGGAGTTGATCTCGCGGATCGCGCGCTGCGAGTCGGAGGCGTCCTTGTGCTCGACGATCGCGGTCACCGCGCCGGAGGCGCCGTCCCGGACGATCCGGCCGTAGCCGGTGGCGTCGGGGACCTCGGCGGTCAGGACCGTTACCGCGTTGCCGTCGGTGGTGTGGTTGGCGGCGAGGGTGCGGAGGGTCTCGCCGCGGAGGAGGGGGGTGTCCCCGCAGACGACGACCACGGTGCCGTCGACGGTGCCGAGCTCTTCGAGCGCCATGCGTACGGCGTGACCCGTGCCGTTCTGCTCGGCCTGGACCGCGGTCCGTACGCCGGGGTCGGTCTCACCGAGGTGGGCGGTCACCTGCTCGCGGGCGTGGCCCACGACGACGACCAGGTTCTCCGGCTCCAACTCGCGGGCGGCGGCCAGCACATGACCGACCAGGGTCCGGCCGCAGAGCTCGTGCAGGACCTTCGGTGTGGCCGACTTCATACGGGTGCCCTCACCCGCTGCGAGGACGACGACGGCTGCCGGGCGAATGGCGCTCACGGGTTTGCCCTTCGGCTTCGGAATGCTGGGGGGTGGACATTCGCAGGATACCGGGGCGTTTCATGGGGGACATGAGAGTGGGCCCTGACTGTGCTGTCAGGGCCCTAACAGGGGTGCGGGGGGAGGGAGTTGCTCAGGTGCCGATCAGATGTCGATCAGTCGCGATCGGTTTTTGCTCCCCCGCCAGGACTCGAACCCGGACAAATGGCACCAAAAGCCACGGTGCTGCCAATTACACCACGGGGGATCAAACTCGTGAGAACCGGACATTTAGCCTGGTCGCCGAGTGGGCACAGAACACTATGCCGTACGTGATGCCCTCCGTGCGACGGGACTTGTCGCGGGTGATCGGTTTCGTGGCTGTTCGATTACGCGCCGTGGTGTGGGCAGGTCGCGAAAACTCGCCGGAAAAGCGGGCCTGAACGCCCGTAGGCTGGAGGCATGACCACGACGGGGGAAGACCATGCCGCGGCCCGGGGAGGGCCGGGGTGGTGGACCAGGTGGCGCAGTGCGGTGCTGGACACGGGGCTCGCGGCGGGGTCCGCCGCGGAGTGCGGGGCGGAGGGGGTCCGGTTCGCGCACGACGCGGGGATCCCGGCCGCGGTGGGGGTTGTCTTCGGGGTGCTGGCCGGGTCGGCGCTGATCGTTCGGCGGAAGTGGCCGATCGCGGTTGTGCTGGTGTCCATCGCCATCACCCCGGCCCAGATGGGTTACCTGATGGGCATCGTGGGGCTGTACACCCTGGCCGCTTCCGAGTTGCCGCGGCGGATCATCGGGTCGCTGGCCGGGATGTCGTTCCTCGGGATGCTGATCGTCATGTTCGTGCGGGTACGGCAGGACATGCAGCGGGGGACGTGGGAACTGGGGGACTGGTTCGTTCCGTTCGCCTCCATCACCACGGCGGTCGGGATGACCGCGCCGCCCGTGCTGCTCGGGCTGTACGTGGGTGCGAGGCGGCGGTTGATGGAGAGTCTCCGGGAGCGGGCGGACAGTCTGGAGCGGGAGCTTCAACTGCTTGCCGAACGTGCCGAGGAGCGTGCCGAGTGGGCGCGGGGTGAGGAGCGGACCCGGATCGCGCGGGAGATGCACGACGTCGTCGCGCATCGGGTGAGTCTGATGGTCGTGCATGCGGCGGCGCTGCAGGCCGTTGCCCGGAAGGATCCCGAGAAGGCCGTCAAGAACGCGGCGCTCGTGGGGGACATGGGGCGGCAGGCGCTCACCGAACTCCGGGAGATGCTCGGGGTGTTGAGGAGCGGTGACAGCCGGGACGCGCGCGAGCGGGCGGCCGTGCCGCTGGTCGCGGTGGGCGTTGCCGCGGCGGCTGCGGCTGCGGCTTCTCGGGCCGTGGAGGACGAGGGTGCGGGGGACGGGCCCTGTCTGTCGGACGTGGACGAGTTGCTCGGGCAGTCGGCGGCGGCCGGGATGGCCGTGGATCTGTCGGTGGAGGGCGAGACCCGGTCGTACGCGGCGGAGATCGAGCAGACCGCGTACCGGGTGGTGCAGGAGGCGTTGACGAACGTCCACAAGCACGCGGCGGGCGCGAAGACGCATGTGCGGCTTGCTCATCGGGTGTCGGAGATCGCCATGCAGGTTGAGAATGAGCCGCCGCCTGAGCTTGCGTCTGCTTCGGCTGCGCGGTTGCCCTCTGGAGGGAACGGGCTGGTGGGGATGCGGGAGCGGGTGCTCGCGCTGGGCGGGGTGTTTGTTTCGGGGCCTACGGATGCGGGTGGGTTTCGGGTGTCTGCGGTGATTCCGGCGGGTTGAGTTGTCGGGTGCGGGTTGTGTGGGGCTGGTCGCGCAGTTCCCCGCGCCCCTAGGTGGTTTGGGGGTCGGCGCCGCGCCGGGGGTATCCGTCCTCGGATCGGCGCGGGGCGTTTCTTGGGAGTGCGGCTGGGTGAGCGCCGACCGCTGCGGGCGGACACCCCCCGACACGGCGCCTTCTCGCCGTACGAAGGTTGCGGTCGTCCTGGGTGCGGTCAGCCCGCTGTGAGTCGTACCGGCTCTATGCCCGAGACCAGGGTCGCCAGGGCCTGGTCGATGTCGGGGCCGAGGTACCAGTCGCCGGTGTGGTCCAGGGCGTAGACGCGGCCCTCGGAGTCGATGGCCAGGAGGGACTGGGTGTCCGGTTCCTCGCCCAGGGGGCTGACGTCGGTGTCCAGGGCTCGGCCCAGGTCGCCGAGGGTGCGGGCCATGTGGAGGCCGTGCAGGGGGTCCAGGTGGAGCGCCACGGGGGAGATCTGGCGGCCGGGGCCGGTGGGCGCGATGTGCAGGCCGCCGAACTCGGCCCAGGCCTCCACCGCCGCCGGGAAGACGGCGTGCTGGTGGCCCGCGGGCGAGGTGTGGTCGCGCAGGGTGTCCGCCCAGATCTCGGCCTGCTTTATGTCCCAGCGGCCGGGCTGCCAGCCGGCGGCGCGCAGGGCGGCGTCCACGGGTACGGAGAAGCGCGTGGTGGAGTGGCGGTCGGCGTGCATCTGCCCTTCGATCGTCGGCGTCAGGGACGGTGGAGCGGTGGTGCGGTGGTGCTGGAGTTCTGTGGTGGTGCTGTCTTGCCTTGGTGCTACGGGGGTGGGGTCAGCCTGATTCCGTCGCGGGGTCGACGACTCGGACGCCGAAGTGGGCGCTGAGGGCTGTGCAGGCCTGGCAGGGGGGCGCGAAGCTGCCGTGCAGGGGGTCGCCGTCCTCGCGGATGCGGCGGGCGGTGAGCTTGGCCTGCTTGAGGGTCTTGCGGGCCTCGCCGTTGGTCATCGGCTTGCGGGCGGCGCGCTTGCTGCGGGCCTCGTCCGCCGCGGTGATGTGGCGGGAGATCAGGATCGCCTCGGCGCAGCGGCCGGTGAAGCGGTCGCGCTGGGCGCTGGTGAGGGTGTCGAGGAAGTCCTGCACGAGTGGGTGCAGCGCGGGCGGCTGGTCGCCGCGGGCGGCGGTGCCGGTGAGGGTGGTGGCGCCGCGCACGGAGAGGGCGGCGGCGACGGTCGGAAGTATGCCGTCACGGCGGTGGTTGAGGGCCGGTGTGTGCCGTGCCTCGGTGGCGCTCCAGCCGACCCGGGGGTCGCCGGACGGCCCGGTGTGCGCCCCGGTGTGCGGTCCCGTCTGCGTCGCGTTCATGATCGTCATCCCCTCCCGAGCATCCCCCGGCGGGTCACAGAGTGCCAAATGCCGTGGCTGGTGCGGTAGCTGGGGCGGTGCGACACGCCAGGGCTTCGGCGGGCTGTCACGAGGGGGTGACGGCAGGTCACGGAAGTGGGGGTTCGGTGACGGGTGCGGTGCGTTCGGTGAGGAGTGCGGTGAGCGGGTGCGGCCGACCGCTGCCGGTGACCGGTGTCGCCGTACCGCATAGGCTGTCCGCACCGCGATCCACGCGGTCGACGCGTGGAGACACGCGGGGAGACGGTCGAACGCAGACGTCAAGAAGAGCAAGAAGAAGACGAGACAGTCGATACGGGGCGTAGTGGGGCGAGTTGGATATTCGGCCTGCTGTGAATCGTACTGAATGCCGCAGGGGGCAACCGCCATGACGACAGGTCGGCTCGGGCAGCGAGCCGCGCCACCGAACGCGGCCTACGCCGGGCAGGTCGTGCACTTCCCGGACCCGGTCCGGGCGGCCCGTCACCCGCGAGGGGTGCGGATGGACGAGCGCGGCTATCCCGACTTCTCGCCGTACGCCCGTGCGGCTGCGGAGATCGCGGAGCCTCCGGAGGGGTTCGGGGTCGACGAGCTGAGGCTGACCGACTATGTGTCGGCCAACGCCGCGCTCGCCGCCACCAGTCATGAGTTGTGGGACACCGTGCCCGCGGTGGCCACCCCGCACGGCTGGACCTGGCATCACGTGGTCGGCACCCGGCGTCTCGAACTCGTCCCCGTGGAAGTGAAAGCGCTGCTGCGTCATCACGGAGGGATCGCGACGGCCGGCGTCGACCACGCCAAGCGCGGCACGCGTCCCCTTCAGGAGACCCGCCCCGCGCACTTCGGCCTGCCGAAGTCGACGGTCGCGGTGACCGAGGCGCAGGTGCAGGGCGTCGAGGAGGACCTCGGCTACCGGCTCCCGGGCGCCTACCGCTCGTTCCTCAAGGCGGCCGGCGGCTCCGCGCCCGTCGGCACCGCGCTGGACGCCGAGTTGGGGCTGCTGATCGACCAGCCGTTCTTCACGGTCCGCGACGAGGCCGCCGTCAACGACCTCGTGTACGTCAACAAATGCCTGCGCGACCATCTCACCAAGGACTACCTGGCCGTCGGCTTCGTCCAGGGCGGCCTGCTCGCGGTGAAGGTGAAGGGCAGGCGATCGGTTCGGTCTGGTTCTGCGCCTACGACGACGCCCGCGACGTCGACCCGTCCCAGGCTCCGGCCGACCGCGTGGAGCGGTTGCTGCTGCGTGCCGGGGACGACTTCGACCAGTTCCTCGCCCGACTCGCGGGAAATCCCCCGGAGTTGGAGACGGTGGCGAATCTGATGGTGGACGGTGGGTTCGCCCAGTCCGTTCCGGTGTCGTCCGCGGCGCCTGCGGTGGGGGAGTGAGCTGAACATGGTGACCTTCGCGCAGGCGCAGGAGCGCGCCGAGGAGTGGATCAACGGCGACGTGCCGTCGTACCAGCATCGCGAGGTGCGGGTGCGGGAGTTCGACCTCGGCTTCGTGATCTGGGCCGAGGACCGCGCCGACGGACCGCGTTCGGACGGCGGCGCGCAGCGGATGGTGCTCGCCCGCGACAGCGGCGAGGCCACGCTGTGGCCCTCGCTGCCGGTGGGTGAGGTCGTCCGCCGCTACGAGGAGGAGTACGGCCGCGCCGACGACGTCGCCGACGCCGTACCGGCGGCTCCGGCCGCCCGGGTGGACCTCAACCAGACCTCGTTCCTGCTGAGTCCGCCGGAGTGGCTGCAGGAGGCGGCGGACAAGCTGGGGATTCCGGATCGGCGGGGGGAGTCGGGGGCTGTTTCTGCTTCGCCTCCGGCTCCGACTCCGGCTGCTGGTGCGGGAGTTGGGGTGCAGGGGTCAAGTCCCGGTGCCGGTGCGGGAGTTGGCGCTCCCGGTTCGGCGGGGCGTGCGCTTCCTGAGACTCAGGCCGGGGTGCCGGCCGCTTCGGCTTGGCCCGATGCCGGTGGGGCCGGGGTGCCGGACGACGCGCCTGCCGTGCCTGCCGGGGCGACTCCCTGGGCGGGGACCGACACCAACGCGGATGCCGGCGAGGACCGTTCGGTACCGCTGCCCGCGACCGTCTTCGCGCCGCCGCTGAGCGAGCCCGAGGACAACACCCCGTCCGACGCCAAGACCGCGCTGATCTCCGGGGGGAGCCAACTCCCGCGCACGGCGATGTCTCCGGCTCTCGATGATTCCCGCCCCAGCTCCGACTCCGGTGCTGGGGGCGGGGGTTCGCAGGGGCCGGGTGGACAGCCCGGTGGTGCGCCGCAGGGCAGCACGCCGCCGTCGTACGGGTATCCGCAGGGTGCGCCGCAGCCGGCTCCGTCGTCGTACGGGTATCCCCAAGGGGCCGGTAACGTGCCTCCGCCTCCTGGTGGGCCCGGGGTGCCGGGGCGGGCGCTCGCGCCCAACGCCGGGGACATCGCCGACGCCGCGACCAGCAAGGCGGCGCCTCCGCCGCGCCGGGGCGGTGGGTCGACCACGCCTCCTCCGCCGGGTGCGCCCGGGACGCCGGGGGCGCGGCCGGGCGGTGCGCCTGCGTCGCCTCCGCCGCCGCCCGGTGGGTATGTGGCGACGCAGATGGTTCCGGGGCTCGGTCCTGAGGGGCCGGGCGGTCAGGGCAATCAGGCGGGGCCCGGTGCGCCGCAGCCGCCTGGTCCGCCCGGCGTGCCCGGTGCTCCGGGCACGCCCGGGGGTACGCCTCCGGGTGGGGTGCACCATGCCGCGACGATGCTTGCCGATCCGGGGCAGGGTGGGCCTGGGGCGGCGGGGCCGAGGCCTCCGCAGCCGCCGGGTGCCCCTGGGGTTCCGGGTGTGGCTGGGGTTCCGGGGGCGCCCAAGCCGCCTGGTGCTCCCGGAGTTCCCGGCGCACCCGGTGGGCATGGTGCCCCCGGTGCTCCCGGCGCGCCTCAGCCACCGAACGGCCCCGGCAACCCCGGTTCGCAGGGCGGTGCTCACGGTGCCGTGCATCACGCGCAGACCATGCTCGCCGGGCCGCCGGCGGGTGGGCCCGGGGTGCCTCCGCCGCCGCAATTCCCGGGCGCGCCCGGTGCGTTGGGCGCTCCCGGTATGCCGCCGGGGGCTCCGCAGCAGCAGCCGATGCCGCCGGGCGCGATGCCTCCCGGTGCGATGCCTCCGGGTGCCATGCCGCCGCCGGGGCAGCCCATGCCCGGTCAGGGCATGCCGCCCATGCCCGCGCCGGGGCAGCCGTTCCCCGGGCAGCAGCAGCCCGCGTACGGCTATCCGCAGCAGGGGCAGCCGACCGTAGGACCGGGGTATCAGGCCGTGTTGCGGTACCGCGCGCCGGACGGGTCCGAGCAGCAGCTGATCCGGCGGTCCGCGCCGGGGACGCCGCACCCGGAGTGGCAGATCTTCCACGAGCTGCGCGGCATGAACATCCCGCCGGACCAAGTCCTCGAACTGCACACGGAGTTGGAGTCGTGTGAGTTGCCGGGCGCGTACTGTGCGCGGATGATCCGCGAGCAGTGGCCGCAGGCCCGCATCGCGAGCATCGCGCCGTACGGTACGGATCACGCGAGTCGGCAGCAGGGGATGCGCGAACTCCTCGCCCACCAGGGCGAGTTGCACCAGGTCGCCGACGGGCCGGCCCGACTCGCCCCGGTGCGGGCGCCGTTGCCGCCGGTGCAGCCGACGCCGCCGATCCCGCCGGAGGCGATCGCGCAGGAACTGGCGGGCGCGTTCGGGCCGGGCGTGTTCCGGTTCGAGCAGGCGGCGGTGTCCCGGCAGGGCGTGCCGCCGGTCGTCGCGCACACGCTGGTCGCGGCGGGGCTGCCGATGGACATGGGCCCGTTCTTCTGGGCGCAGGCCCAACCGGGGCGCCCCGTACCGACGTTGGCCGAACTCGCGCAGGAGCGCGGGGTACGGCCGTCCGCCGACGCGGGCTCGTACCTCGTCATGGGCAGCGACTTCGGCCGCGCGATCTGCGTCCAGTACGGCACGGCCAACATCGTCGCGGTGCCGGTGGAGGCGGGGCCGGGCGGAGCGCCCGTGCCGCCGCAGTTCGTGAACACGGGGCTGCCCGAGTTCGCGCGCTGTCTGGCGCTGCTCGGGCGGATGTGGCGACTGCGGTACGGGCTGAACCAGGAACAGGCCGGCCGTTGGACCGTCGACTTCCAGGCGCAGCTCGCTTCGCTGGATCCGGCGGCGCTGGGGTCGCCGGAGAGCTGGTGGTCGGTGTTGCTGGAGCAGATGTGGGACGGGTTGTTGTGACGTCGATCCGCTGAACAGGCGCTATTGAGCTGTATTGAAGGGCCGGCCCCGGTCGCGTGATCGGGTCCGGCCCTTTTGTATTGCCTGATGCCCGTTACCTGTCTGCGGAGTGTCGCGTTATGAACACTTCCGCCCGATCCATCAAGATATGCGGCAAATCATCATGTCGTGTCCGTCGGATGGAGAGGGGTTCCAGGATGAGCAGCGCAACGGTGTCACCACGTGGCTTCGTGGCCGTACGGGGGCGCGGCTACCGCCCCGACCAGGTCGACGCGTACGCGGCGGCGATCTCGCAGTACCGGGACGTGGCGTGGGAGCGGGCCGCGCGGCTGACCGTGCTGGCCAAGGACATGGAGGCGGAGGCCGAGCGGATGCGCGGTGCCGTGTCCCGGCTGGCTCCGCAGACGTACGAGGCGCTGGGGGAGCGGGCTCAGCGGCTGTTCCGGTTGGGGGTGGAGGAGGCCGCGGCGCTACGGGAGTCCGCGCGGCGTGCGGCGGAGGAGGAGGTCGCGCAGGCCGAGGCGCGCGCCTCGGGTGTGCTTCAGGCTGCGCGGGAGTACGCCGACGCGCTGCGTGCGGAGGTGGAGGAACGGGCTCGGCAGCGGCTCCTCGCTGCCCGCGCCGAGGCCGACGACATTCGGATCGGGGCTCGGCGGGAGGTGAAGGAGGGGCGTACCGAGGCGTTGTCCGCGTTGCGTGAGGTGCGGCAGCGTACCGCCGGGATGCTGGGGGAGCAGGCCAAGGAGCACGAGGAGCGGTGGGCGGTGGCCGAGCGGGAGGCGTCGTCTCGGGCGGCGGCTCTGGATGCGGAGTATGCCGAGCGGGTGGCTCTTGCGGAGGCTGCGTTGGAGGAGGCTCAACAGGCTTTTGCCGAGGCGGAGTTGTCGGATCGGCGACGGCAGGAGGAGGCGGCCTCGCGGGCGGATGAGGTGGTGGCGGAGGCTCGGGTGCGGGCGGAGCGGGTTGCTCGGGATACGGAGCGGGTGCTGCGCGAGCACGGGGAGACGTGGGATGACGTGCAGGCACATATGGATCATGTGCGGAGTAGTTTGACGGCGCTTACGGGGCGGGCTGCGGCGGAGTGATGTGACGGGGGGAAAAGGGGGCGCGGTTGTCGTCATAGTGCGGCTGCGTGGGGGCTGGTCGCGCAGTTCCCCGCGCCCCTTGGGTGGGCATAGTCATGGGTGGTCTGCGCAGCAGGGGGTTGGGTTGGGGACCTCGAAGGGGGCCAGGGTGTTGCTTGCCGCCGGGACCAGCGCCAGGGTCAGGTGGCCCTCGCGCCACTCGGGGCGTACGTGGTCCTGAGTGTGTACGGGCGTGACAGGGTCCGGAGCCTCGCCCGACGTCGCGCCGACCACGATCACCCTGTCCACGGCGGACAGTTGCAGGAGGTCGGCCACTGTGACCGTGCCGGTGAGTTGATCCGAGCCGGGGAAGAGTACGGCTCGGCCGGACCGGTGTGCGGTGTGTTCCGCCGCGGCCAGCACCGCGGCCGCGGATGGCCCGTGTCTACGGTCGTCCAGGGCCGCGCCCATCTCCGTCGCCGTGAGCTGTTGCCATGCCTTCTCCGCCGCCTCGCCATCAGGCAACTCCAGGGATACGGCCGTCCCCCTGCGCGTCTCCGTGCGGATCAGGTGGGTGCAGGCGACCGTCTCGGGTGGAAGCGCGAGGGTGGTCGCGAGGTCGTGGATCAGGTGGTCCGCCTCGCGGAGCGTGGTCGTGCCGGCGTCCACCCCGATGACGGGGTGGACGCCGGACGGGTCGTAGGGGGTGGTCATGCGGGGAGGACCCACATCGGGTTGGAGTAGAACCAGAGGTCCTTCCACGGGTCGGCGTCGCCGAGGACGTCCATCGCGGGGCCTACGGGGTCTACGGACGGGCCGTTGATGCCTACGGCGGTGCGGTTGCCGTCGGTGCCGCGGAGGCGGACGTAGACCGGCTTGTCGAGGCGGCCGAGGGAGTACGTGAGGCGGACGGTGCCGTTGGCCTTGTCGACCTCGAAGGACTTGACGACCTTCGTCGCCGGGGTGGCGAAGGTGTCCTTGTCCTTGACCGGGCCGGTGACATCGCCCTGGATGACGTCGACGCGGGCCAACTTGGGCTGGAACTGGGCCCAGTTGGGGCCGTTCGACAGGCTGATTCTGATGGTCAGGTCCACCTGCGCGCCCCGGCGGACGTGCAGTGCGCCGCCGAGGGTGACCTCGCGGCCGCCGTAGGACAGGCGGGCGTCGAGGCCGCTGATCAGGCCGCCGTGGTCGACCCAGACGCGGCCCGCGCGGATGCCGTCCATGACCGCCTTGTAGGAGAAGGAGGCCGCGCCTACGTGCGTGCGGGAGTACTGGCCGGGCCAGAAGTCCGTGTCGGTGAGGCTGATGCCGGTGCCGTAGACCGGGTCCTCGTAACGGCCGTTGGCGTTGAAGTCGCCGCCCGGGCCGCGTACGGCCGTGTCCGCGTAGACGTTGTGGGAGTCGGAGTTGGCGGTGATCCACCAGGGCTTGCCCTCGGCGAGGAGGCTGTCCCACAGGCCGCCGACCGTCGAGGTCATCCAGTCGAAGCCGCCCCAGGTGCGGTAACTCTCCAGCGGGTAACCGGGGAACGAGTCCGCGCTCGGGCTGCCGTCGTAGATGCCGCGGCCGCCGCCGGGGCCGTTCGGCTTGGGGATGCCGCCCGCCTGGTGGCCGGGGGCGCCCTCCATGCCGACCGCGATCGAGGGCTGCGCGTCGCGCCAGCCGCGGATCTCGTGCGGGGAGTCGATGCCCTTGCGCGCCGGGTGGTTGGCGAGGAACAGCGCGTCCTTGACCTTGCGGCGGCGGACCTGGTCGGCGAGGAAGTTGACGCCCGCGATCGCGAGGGCCTCGTTCGCGGGCGAGTTGCCGCTCGCGTTCTTCACGCTGCCGTCGAAGGAGTTCTCGAACTCCTTGAGTACGGCTACCTCGTTGGAGCCGGGGTGTACGAAGACCGTGCCGTGCTCGGCACCCGGGATGTTCCACTCCAGGCCCTGGAAGACGAGGGTGTCGTCGGTCTTGTCACGGGCGTCGACGATGTCCGGATTGACCTTCTCCACACCGATCTTGGCGTGCGCGACGCTGCCGTGGTCGGTGATGACCATCCAGTCCAGGCCGTGCGCGTTCGCCTGGCGTACGTGGTCGATGACCCGGTACTTCGCGTCGCTGCTGTACTGGGTGTGGATGTGGTGGTCGCCGGCCAGCCACAAGTAGCCACCGCCACGCGACTTCTGGGACGACTGCTGCTGCGCCGACTGCTGCACCGACGCGGCTGCCTCCCCCGCGCCCGCGAGCACGCTGCCCGCCGCAAGTCCCGCGCCCAGCAGGCCCGTTCGGCGCAGCATGCCTCTGCGCGAGAGCTGACTGGGTGTCAATTCGGCGTCCGGTATGGACGTGTCGAGGGCGGGCGGCAGCGACGTACCGTCGCCGTCTCCGTGGTGGTGATGGTGGTGACCGTGGTCGCCGTGGCTGTGGCCGTGGCTCATGCTCAACTCCCGCTGATGCAGGGGGACCTTCACGCTCGGACGTGCAGAGTCTGGAAAGGAGCGGTGAACAGCGGGAGTCGAGGCGGTGGTGTGGCAAAGAACGAGTCATGCACGGCTACAACACCGGTCATGCGGTGCTTTTGCGTCGGTCATGCGGGGTCTCTCCGGGTGTCTGGCCGCTGTCTCTCCGTACCGCGCCCGCCAGGATCCACCCCTCCATCGCGTCGTACCGCCGCCGCTGTTCCTCCTCCTCGCGGCGGCCCGAGGCGACCGTGCCCAGCCAGCCGCAGGCGAAGCCGAGGGGGATCGTGACGAGGCCCGTCGTGGTGAACGGGAACCAGTTGAAGTCGGCGCCCGGGAAGGCGGCGGTGGGCGAGCCGGAGACCAGGTTGGTGCCCGGCATCAGGATGAGGACGGAGAGGGTGCCGCCAACCAGCGTGCTGAGCAGGCCTGTTCGGGTGTAGCGGCGCCAGAAGAGGCTGTAGACGAGGGCGGGCGCTATGGCCGAGGCGCCCAGGCAGAAGGACAGGGTGACCAGGGGTTGCAGGCCCCGGTGCTGGATCAGCGTCGCGAGCACGATCGCCGGAACGCCCACCGCCAGCGCCGAGTAGCGGGCCAGCGTCATCTCGCGGCGCACCGGCATCTCCTGGACGCGGGTCGCGAAGACGTCGTGGGCGAGGGAGTTGGCGCAGGCGAGGATCATCCCGGCGACCGAGGCGAGCAGGGTGAGGAAGATCGCCGTGGTGACGGTGGTGAACAGGAGGGTCTCCGTCGTCGACAGACCCGACCCGAACACCGCCCGTGAGCCCAGGAGATAGGCCGTGTTGCCCTGCGGGTCGGCCCGCGCGATCGCCGCCCGGCCGAGCAGCGCCGTCGCGCCGAACCCGACGACCGTCACGATCACCACGAACAGCGCGACGCCCGACACCGCCCACGACATCGACCGCCGCACCTGCCGGGCGCTCGACGCGGTGTACATGCGCATCGTGATGTGTGGCAGACAGGCGCCGCCGATCACCACCGTCAGCTCCGAACTGATCATGTCCAGCCGGGGACTTGGCCCGCCCGCGAACTGAAGTCCCGAGTGCAGGAAGGCCGGTCCGGCGCCGCTGCGCTCCGCCGCCGTGTCGAAGAACGTGCCCAAGTCCCAGTGGAAACGGTTCAGGAGGAGTACGGCGATCACGGCCCCGGACCCGAGCAGCATCACGATCTTCAGGATCTGGATGAGCGCGGTGCCCTTCATGCCGCCGATCGCCGCGTAGCTGATCATCAGCGCGCCCAGGCCGATGATGCAGCCGGTCTGCAGGAAGTCGCCGGAGAAGCCGAGGATGAACGCCAACAGCTGTCCCGCGCCCGCGAGTTGGACCAGCATCAGCGGCAGCAGCGCGACGATCGTCACCGCGCACGCGACGATCCGTACGGAACGTCCCGGCATCCGGCGGGCGAGCGCGTCGCCCATCGTGAACCGGCCCGCGTTGCGCAGCGGTTCGGCCAGCAGGAACATCAGCAGCATCAGCGACAGGGCCGTGCTCAGCGCGAGCACCACCCCGTCGTAGCCGTACAGGGCGATCACCCCGCCCGTGCCCAGCACGCTCGCCGCGGAGATGTAGTCACCCGCTATGGCAAGGCCGTTGCGCAGCGGGGAGAGGGAGCCGTAGCCCGTGTAGAACTCGTCGAGGTCGTCGCGGTCCGGGCCCGTCATCACGCAGAGCAGGAGGGTGATCGTCGCGACGGAGGTGAAGGCCACCAGCGACATGGTCTGCGAGGAGTCCCTGAGGCCGGTCATCGCCGTGACGGTCGTCATCGCGGTCGTTCCGGTCATCGTGCCGCCTCCCGTCTCGCGTCCAGTTCGGCCTGTCTGCGGAAGCGGTCCGCGAGGGGGTCGACGCGACGCCGGGCCGTGCGCTCGTAGAGCGCTATCGCCAGCCAGGTGACGGGCAGTTGGGCCAGCGCGAGCAGCAGCCCGGTGGGTACACCGCCGGTGCCGGTGCTCGTCATCAGCGCGGGCGCGAACGCGGAGAGCGCGAGGAAGAGACAGAAGTAGCCGAGCGCGGCGCTGGTCGCCACCCGGCGCTGCCGCCGGTACGCGCCGCGCAGGATGCGCAGATCGCTGTGGTTGCCGAGCGCGGGGCGACGGGGCAGGCGGCGGCGCTCGGGCGGGGGCGGGGGTGGCTGCCAGGGGTAGGTGATGGTGGGCGGGGGCTGGGTCGGGGGCGGTGCGTGGTCGTACGGGATGTAGGGGACGGAGTCCGGGTCGTACGGGGTGTAGTGGCCGGTCTTGGGGTCGTACGGGGTGTACGGGTCGGCGTCAGGGTCGTACGGGGTGTACGGGTCGGGTGACGAATGCACGTCATCCGGGCGGTACGAATCATGCGGAGGGTACGGGTCGTAGGACATCCCGTGCTCCTTGCGTGGCTCGGGTCCGTGGCGGCGGACCGCAGGGAGTGGGCGGCGCGAGCCACGCACGTTACTCGCCGGTTGGGGGATGTGGGTGGTTTTCGCCGAACTGGGCGGTCGGTGGGCGCCGTCGCGTCAACACCTGCTGACCTCGGGTGTTGCCGGGATCGCCCAACTCGGGCCCGCTCACTGCTCCTTGAGGACCGGGAACCGTCGCGGCGCCAGGAACAGCAGCACCAGGAAGGCCACCGCCGCCGCGCACCCCGCGCCGATGTAGACCGCGTGCACCGCGTCCGCGATCGCCCGCCGGGTGGCCTCGGGGACCGCGCCCCCGTCGAGGCCCCGCGTGACCGAGTCCAGGTCGCTCGCGCCGCCCAGCCGGGACGCCAGCACCCCGTTGGCGACCGCCCCGAAGACGGACGCGCCGATCGTCTGGCCGGTCTGGCGGCAGAACAGGACGGACGCGGTCGTCACGCCCCGCTCCTCCCATCCGACCGTCGACTGCACCCCTACGATCAGCGGGAGTTGGAAGAGCCCGAGGGCCGCGCCGAGCAGCAGCATCAGCACCATCGGCTGCCAGGCCGCGCCCGGATACGGCAGGAACGGGAACGCGAACAGGATCAGCGTCGCCGTCCCGATCCCGAGCATCGCCGTGTTGCGGAAACCGATCCGCCGGTACACGTGCTGGCTCAGCGCGGCCGACACCGGCCAGCTCAACGTCCATACGGACAGCACGAATCCGGCCGCCACGGGTGCGAGCCCGAGCACCGACTGCGCGTACGTCGGCAGGAACACACTCGGCGCCACCATCAGCAACCCCAGTGCGCCCAGGGCCAAGTTGACGGCCGCGATCGTACGGCGCCGCCACACCCACCCGGGGATGATCGGTTCCGCCGCCCGGCGTTCGATCGCGACGACCACTCCGGCGAGCCCAAGTCCCGTGGCGAACAAGGCAATTGAAGGTGCCGAGAGCCAGTCCCACGCGACGCCGCCCTGGACGAGGGCCGTGATGAGTACGCCGCCGCACGCGAACACGGCCAGCGCGCCCGCCCAGTCGACGCGCGGGCGGGAGGTGCGGGCGCGTTCCGGTTCGTGGAGGTGGCGGACGATCAGCCACAACGCCACTGCTCCGACAGGGAGGTTGACGAGGAAGATCCAGCGCCAGCCGGCGTACGCGGCGAGCAGCCCGCCCACACCGGGGCCCGCGACCGCCGACACCGCCCACACCGTGGACAGCTTCGACTGGATCTTCGGGCGTTCCTTCAGCGGGTACAGGTCGGCGGCGAGTGTCTGGACCGTGCCCTGCAACGCGCCACCGCCCAGGCCCTGTACGACCCGGAACGCGATCAGCGCGCCCATGTTCCAGGCCACCGCGCACAGCAGCGAACCGGCGAGGAACACCGCCGCCCCGACGATCAGCACCGGCTTGCGGCCGAAGGTGTCGGAGAGCTTGCCGTAGACGGGGAGGGTGACCGTCACGGCCAGCAGATAGCCGGAGAAGAGCCAGGAGAAGACGGAGAAGCCGCCGAGGTCGCCGACGATCTGCGGGACGGCGGTCGAGACGATGGTGGAGTCGAGGGCGGCCAGGGCCATCGCCAGCATGAGGGCGGCGACGACCGCGCGCTTGCGGCGGTCGGGAGGGGCCGGCGTGGGTTGCTCGGGAGGCGTCGGCGGTTGCCCGGGAGGTGTCTGCGTGGGCTGCTCGGCCGCCTCGGTCCGTATCTCGGTGTCGCTGTCCCTGTCCCCCTGGTCCACAGGAATCCTTTCCCCTTGCATCTATCTGCCGGGCACCAGCTTCCCACTTGACCCTCACGTTGCGGCAGGGCGGAAGCCGGCGGTGTCACTGGGTGGACCGAACCCCGAGATCGACTCCACCCGGCGGTGGAGAGCCCCTAGGGGTGCCTCCCCACTACGACCCGGGGACGGTTCGTACCGGCGGAGGAGGAGAAGGGCGGGGGGTCGTCCTTAACCTGGCTTTATGCCGCTGGGGGGCGGCAGGCCGAACCCAGGAGGGTGGGGTTTTCCCCAGGAAAAGACTGCGCTGAGCACCAGCGCGCAGGACCCCCTCCCGCCGCCAGACTCATCCACACAAGAACTTCCCACGTTTCACCCGCTGACCGACTTAGGAGACATACCGTGACATCGGCTGTGACCATTCCCAGGCACGGGGGCACTGGAGGGCGTACGGCCGTTGCCGCGCGAGCGCGGCAGGTCGTCAAGGCGTACGGGGCCGGGGAGACCCGCGTCGTCGCCCTCGACCATGTCGACGTGGACATCGCCCGCGGCCAGTTCACCGCGATCATGGGCCCCTCGGGGTCCGGCAAGTCCACGCTCATGCACTGCCTCGCCGGGCTCGACACCGTGACCTCCGGGCAGATCTACCTGGACGAGACCGAGATCACCGGCCTCAAGGACAAGAAGCTCACCCAACTCCGCCGGGACCGGATCGGGTTCATCTTCCAGGCCTACAACCTGCTGCCGACGCTGAACGCGCTGGAGAACATCACCCTCCCCATGGACATAGCCGGCCGCAAGCCCGACAAGGGGTGGCTCGCGCAGGTGGTTGAGACCGTCGGACTCTCCAGCCGGCTCAAGCACCGGCCCAACCAGCTCTCCGGCGGTCAGCAGCAACGCGTCGCCGTGGCACGGGCGTTGGCGGCCCGGCCCGAGATCATCTTCGGCGACGAGCCGACCGGAAACCTCGACTCCCGTGCGGGAGCGGAGGTGTTGGGCTTCCTGCGCCGCTCCGTGGACGACCTGGGGCAGACCATCGTGATGGTCACCCACGACCCGGTGGCGGCCTCGTACGCGGACCGCGTCCTCTACCTCGCGGACGGCCGGATCGTCGACGAGATGTTCAAGCCGACCGCGGACACCGTCCTCGACCGCATGAAGGACTTCGACGCGCGGGGGCGTACGTCATGACTGTCATGAAGACCTCGATGCGCAACTTCTTCGCGCACAAGGGGCGGATGGCGCTCTCGGCGATAGCCGTGCTGCTGTCGGTGGCGTTCGTCTGCGGCACGCTGGTGTTCACGGACACGATGAACACGACGTTCGACAAGCTCTTCGCGGCCACCGCGTCCGACGTGACGGTCCTGCCGAAGGCGGCCAAGTCCGACGGCAGCACCCCGCAGAACGGACTGCCCGAGTCGCTGCCGGCCTCCACGGTCGCGCGGGTGGCGAAGGTGCAGGGCGTCAAGTCCGTTGAAGGCGCCGTCAGTTCGATGAACGTGACGGTCGTGAACAGCGCCAACAAGAACATGGGGTCCTCGACCGGCGCGCCCACCATCGCGGGCAACTGGACGAAGAACGACCTGCGTTCGATGGAGATCACCTCCGGCCACGCCCCGCGCGGCCCGACCGAGGTGATGGTCGACGCCGACACCGCGGACAAGCACCACCTGAAGATGGGCGACTCGCTGCGCACGATCTCGCAGACCGGTGACTTCACCGCGCGGATCGTCGGCATCGCCACCTTCAAGGTGACCAACCCCGGTGCGGCCGTCGTCTACTTCGACACCGCCACCGCGCAGCGCGAACTCCTGGGCACCACCGGCCGGTTCACCCAGATCGGCGTCACCGCCGCGAGCGGTGTGACGGACACCCAGCTCAAGCAGAACGTGGGACAGACCCTCGCGTCGTCGGGGTCGTACAAGATCCAGACGGCCAAGGAGAACGCCGACGAGAACCGCCAGGGCGTCGGCCAGTTCATGAACGTCATCAAGTACGCCATGCTCGGCTTCGCCGGGATCGCGTTCCTGGTGGGCATCTTCCTGATCATCAACACCTTCTCGATGCTGGTCGCCCAACGGACCCGCGAAATAGGCCTGATGAGGGCGGTCGGCTCCTCCCGCGGGCAGGTCAACCGCTCGGTGCTGGTCGAGGCGACCCTGCTCGGGATCGTCGGCTCCATCCTCGGCGTCGGCGCCGGTGTCGGGATCGCCGTAGGCCTGATGAAGCTGATGAGCGCGGCGGGCATGGACCTGTCGACCCGGGACCTGACGGTGAAGTGGACCACCCCGGTGCTCGGTCTTCTGCTGGGTGTCATCGTCACGATCCTCGCCGCCTACCTCCCGGCCCGCCGGGCCGGCAAGGTCTCCCCGATGGCCGCGCTCCGCGACGCCGGTACACCGGCCGACGGCAAGGCGGGCTGGGTGCGGGGTCTGATCGGCCTGGTGCTGACGGGCGCCGGTGTCGCCGCCCTGTTCGCGGCGGCCACCGCCAAGAAGGCGACGGACGGTTCGCTGGTACTGGGGGCGGGTGTAGTGCTCTCCCTGATCGGCTTCGTCATCATCGGCCCGCTGCTGGCCAACGGGGTCGTACGGGTCATCAGTGTGGTCCTGCTGCGGGCCTTCGGTCCGGTGGGGCGCCTGGCCGAACGCAACGCGCTCCGCAACCCCAGGCGTACGGGTGCTACGGGTGCGGCCCTGATGATCGGCCTCGCGCTGGTCGCCTGCCTGTCGGTGGTCGGCTCCTCGATGGTCGCCTCGGCGACGAGCGAGCTGGACAAGTCCGTCGGCGCCGACTTCATCGTCCAGGGCAACCAGCGGATCGTGCCGCAGGCCGAGAAGGCGATGGAACAGGCGCCGGACCTCGTCCACGTCACCCGCTACAAGGACATCGACGCCACCCTCACCTCGCCCGACGGCCAGAAGGACACCGACGGCATCACCGCCGCCGACCCGTCCTACGCCCAGGACCTGCGCCGCGCCACCACGGCAGGCGAGCTGTCCGCGGCCTACGGCACCAACGCGATGTCGGTCGGCTCCAAGTACGCCAAGAAGCACGGCGTGCACGTCGGCGACACGATCAGCGTCGCCTTCAAGGGCGGCTCGACGGCGAAGCTGAAGGTCGCGGCGATCACGGACGACGACGTGGCCATCGACCAGGGCGCGCGGTACACCAGCATCGCCACGATGCAGAAGTACCTCCCGGCCAACAAGGTCCCGCCGAACGAGATCATGTTCGCCAAGGCCAAGGACGGCCAGGAGAAGCAGGCGTACGCGGCCCTGAAGAAGGCCATGGCCCCGTACCCGCAGTACCAGGTGCGCGACCAGACCGACTACAAGCAGGAACTGAAGGACCAGATCGGCCAGCTCCTGAACATGGTCTACGGTCTGCTCGCCCTCGCGATCATCGTCGCTGTCCTGGGTGTCGTGAACACCCTCGCCCTGTCGGTCGTCGAGCGGACCCGCGAGATCGGCCTGATGCGAGCGATCGGCATGTCCCGCCGCCAGCTCCGCCGGATGATCCGTATGGAGTCGGTCGTGATCGCCCTCTTCGGAGCGCTGCTCGGCCTGGGGCTGGGGATGGGCTGGGGCGCCACCGCCCAGCAGCTGCTCGCCCTGGAGGGGCTGAAGGTCCTGGAGATCCCCTGGGGCACGATCATCGCGGTCTTCATCGGATCGGCGTTCGTGGGCCTGTTCGCGGCCTTGATCCCGGCGTTCCGGGCGGGGCGGATGAACGTCCTCAACGCGATCGCCACGGAGTAGCCAACCGAGCCACTGTCCAACGGGGGCAGGCCCGGCGCCGAGAAGTCACGGGGGACTTCTCGGCGCCGGGTTTGTTTTGTTGTCTGTGGGGTGACTTCTTGGTTGCCGGTGAACGGGTGGTCGGTGGGCATAGGCCCTGGGGTCCAGGGGGCGGAGCCCCCTGGTACGTCAACACCAGTACAGGGTGCTGGGAAAGCGGGGTTATCCACAGCCCCGGCACCGGCGACCGCACCGACGTACGCTGGATACCCCCCGGCCCACCCTCCGCGTCGGGCCCTTCGTGTTGCCCACCCCCAGACGGAAAGCCCTCCATGAGCCTGCACGGTCTGCTCGACGCCGTAGTCAAGGACCCCGCCCTCGCGGAAGCCACCCGCGCCGCGACCGACGGCAACCGCATGCACGTCGACCTGGTGGGCCCCCCGGCGACCCGCCCCTTCGCCGTGGCCGCGCTGGCCCGCGAGACCGGCCGCACCGTCCTCGCGGTGACGGCGACAGGGCGCGAGGCCGAGGACCTGGCGGCAGCCCTGCGCTCGCTGCTCCCGCCGGACGGCGTCGTGGACTACCCGTCCTGGGAGACCCTCCCGCACGAGCGCCTCAGCCCGCGCAGCGACACCGTGGGCCGCCGCCTCGCCGTCCTGCGCCGCCTGGCCCACCCCAGGGAGGACGACCCGGAGACGGGCCCGGTCTCCGTCGTCGTGGCGCCCGTGCGGTCCGTGCTGCAACCGCAGGTCAAGGGGCTCGGCGACCTGGAGCCGGTCGCCCTGAGGACGGGCCAGAGCGCCGACCTGAACGCGATCGTGGACGCCCTCGGCGCCGCCGCGTACGCGCGCGTGGAGCTCGTCGAGAAGCGCGGCGAGTTCGCCGTGCGCGGCGGCATCCTGGACGTGTTCCCGCCCACCGAGGAACACCCCCTGCGCATCGAGTTCTGGGGCGACGACGTCGAGGAGATCCGCTACTTCAAGGTCGCCGACCAGCGCTCCCTGGAGGTCGCCGAACACGGCCTGTGGGCACCCCCCTGCCGTGAACTCCTGTTGACGGAAGACGTCCGCTCACGCGCGCGTGCCCTCGCCGAGCAGCACCCCGAACTGGGCGAGCTGCTCGGCAAGATCGCCGAGGGCATCGCCGTAGAGGGCATGGAGTCGCTGGCCCCTGTGCTCGTCGACGACATGGAGCTGCTGCTCGACGTGCTCCCCAAGGGCGCGATGGCCGTCGTATGCGATCCGGAGCGGGTACGCACGCGTGCGTCCGATCTCGTGGCGACGAGTCAGGAGTTCCTCCTGGCGTCCTGGGCCGCTACGGCCGGTGGCGGCGAGGCGCCCATCGACGTCGGCGCGGCCTCCCTGTGGGCCATCGCGGACGTACGCGACCGGGCGCGCGAGCTGGACATGATGTGGTGGTCGGTGTCGCCGTTCGCCGCCGACGAAGAGCTCGACGCGGACACCCTGAAGCTCGGGATGCACGCCCCGGAGACCTACCGCGGCGACACCGCGAAGGCCCTCGCGGACACCAAGGGCTGGCTCGCGGACGGCTGGCGCACGGTCTTCGTGACCGAGGCCCACGGCCCCGCCGCCCGCACGGTCGAGGTCCTCGGTACCGAGGGCGTCGCGGCCCGCCTGGAGACGGAGCTGGGGGAGATCGCCCCGTCCGTGGTGCACGTGGCGACCGGTTCGATCGACTACGGGTTCGTCGACACGGCGCTCAAGCTCGCCGTCCTCACCGAGACCGACCTCTCCGGGCAGAAGGCCGCCGGCAAGGACGGCGCCCGGATGCCGGCCCGCCGCCGCAAGACCATCGACCCGCTCACCCTGGAGACGGGCGACTACATCGTCCACGAGCAGCACGGCGTGGGCCGCTACATCGAGATGGTGCAGCGCACGGTGCAGGGCGCCACGCGCGAGTACCTGGTCGTCGAGTACGCCCCCGCCAAGCGCGGCCAGCCCGGCGACCGGCTGTACATCCCGACCGACCAGCTGGAGCAGATCACCAAGTACGTCGGCGGCGAGTCCCCCACCCTGCACCGCCTGGGCGGCGCCGACTGGACGAAGACCAAGGCGCGCGCCAAGAAGGCCGTCAAGGAGATCGCGGCCGACCTGATCAAGCTCTACAGCGCCCGCATGGCCGCCCCCGGGCACACCTTCGGGCCGGACACGCCCTGGCAGCGCGAGCTGGAGGACGCCTTCCCGTACGTGGAGACGCCCGACCAGCTGACGACCATCGCCGAGGTCAAGGACGACATGGAGAAGTCGGTCCCGATGGACCGCCTGATCTGCGGCGACGTCGGATACGGCAAGACCGAGATCGCCGTACGGGCCGCCTTCAAGGCCGTCCAGGACGGCAAGCAGGTCGCCGTCCTCGTCCCGACGACCCTCCTCGTGCAGCAGCACTTCGGGACGTTCTCCGAGCGCTACTCCCAATTCCCGGTCAACGTACGGGCGTTGAGCCGCTTCCAGACCGACACGGAGGCGAAGGCGACCCTGGAGGGCCTGCGCGAGGGCTCCGTGGACGTCGTCATCGGCACCCACCGCCTGTTCTCCTCCGAGACCAAGTTCAAGGACCTCGGCCTGGTCATCGTCGACGAGGAGCAGCGCTTCGGCGTCGAGCACAAGGAGCAGCTGAAGAAGCTCCGCGCGAACGTCGACGTCCTGACGATGTCCGCCACCCCGATCCCCAGAACCCTGGAGATGGCGGTCACCGGCATCCGCGAGATGTCGACGATCACGACGCCCCCGGAGGAGCGTCACCCGGTGCTGACGTTCGTCGGCCCCTACGAGGAGAGGCAGATCGGCGCCGCGATCCGCCGCGAACTCCTGCGCGAGGGCCAGGTCTTCTACATCCACAACCGCGTCGAGTCGATCGACCGCGCGGCGGCCCGGCTGCGCGAGATCGTCCCGGAGGCGCGCATCGCGACCGCCCACGGCCAGATGTCGGAGCAGGCGCTGGAGCAGGTGGTCGTCGACTTCTGGGAGAAGAAGTTCGACGTCCTGGTGTCGACGACGATCGTCGAGTCGGGCATCGACATCTCCAACGCGAACACGCTGATCGTGGAGCGCGGTGACAACTTCGGCCTGTCCCAGCTCCACCAGCTCCGGGGCCGGGTGGGCCGTGGCCGCGAGCGCGGCTACGCGTACTTCCTGTACCCCCGGAGAAGCCGCTGACGGAGACGGCCCACGAGCGCCTCGCCACGATCGCCCAGCACACGGAGATGGGCGCGGGCATGTACGTGGCGATGAAGGACCTCGAGATCCGGGGCGCGGGAAACCTGCTGGGCGGCGAACAGTCCGGCCACATCGCGGGCGTCGGCTTCGACCTGTACGTCCGCATGGTCGGCGAGGCCGTCGCGGACTACCGCGCCTCCCTGGAGGGCGGTGTCGAGGAGGAGCCGCCCCTGGAGGTCAAGATCGAGCTCCCTGTCGACGCCCACGTCCCGCACGACTACGCCCCCGGCGAGCGCCTGCGCCTCTCCGCCTACCGGTCCATCGCCTCCGCCAACACGGAGGAGGACATCAAGGCCGTACGCGAGGAACTCGTCGACCGCTACGGCAAGTTGCCCGAGCCGGTGGAGAACCTGCTGTTGGTGGCCGGCCTGCGCATGCTCGCCCGCGCGTGCGGCGTCGGCGACATCGTCCTCCAGGGCACCAACATCCGCTTCGCACCGGTGGAGTTGAGGGAGTCCCAGGAGCTGCGCCTCAAGCGCCTCTACCCGGGAACGGTCATCAAGCCGGCCGCCCACCAGGTGCTGGTACCCCGCCCGAAGACGGCGAAGGTGGGCGGAAAGCCGTTGGTCGGGCGGGAGTTGCTCGGGTGGGTGGGGGAGTTCCTGGCGACGATCCTGGGGTCGTAGAAGTACCGATGCCGACCGGGCGTCCGAGGGTGTGAGGGCTTCGGGCGGTCGGTCGGGTCAGGCGGAGGGTGTGAGGGCTTCGGGCGGTCGGTCGGGTCAGGCGGAGGGTGTGAGGGCCTCGGTCGGTCGGTCGGGTCAGGCGGAGGCGGCGCGGAACAGCATCCCCGCCAGCACCCGGAACACCTCCTCCGGATCCTGCTCGCCCACCGCCCCGTCCAGGTTGTGGCCCAGGAGCAGCGTCGCGAAGCCGTGCGCCAGGGACCACGCGGCGACACCGGCGAGGCGGTCGTCGGGGCCGCGGCCCTCGGGGGGCACGGCGGACACGGCGTGGCGCAGGGCGTCGGTGGCGAGGGCGCGGGCCGTGGTGAGTTCGAGGTCGCCGTCGCGCAACAGCTCGGGCGCGAACATCACTTGGAAGTGCGCGGGATGCTCGCGCGCGAACCGCACGTACCGTACGCCCGCGTCCTTCAGGTCCGCCGCCTCCCCGATCGCGCCGGCCAGCAGCCCGAACCCCTCCGCCGCGATCGCCGTCAACAGCCCGGTGCGGTCCTTGAAGTGATGCGCCGGCGCCGCGTGCGAGACACCGGCACGGCGGGCGAGATCCCGCAGGCTCAGTGCGGCCGGGCCGTCGGCGGCGATGACGTCGAGCGCGGCGGTGAGGATGGCGCGGCGCAGATCGCCGTGGTGGTACGGGCGGCGGGTGCCCTCGGAGGCCTTGGCGTTCTTGCCGCTCTCGGTGCTCCCGGCGGTCTCGGTGGGCGTGGCGTTCCTGGCGGGCTCGGTGGGCGTGGAGTTCCCGACGTTCCAGGCGGGCGTGGCGTTCCCGACGTTCCCGGCGGTCTCGGCGCTCTCCGCGCTCTCCGTGCTCTGCACGGTCCCGGCGCTCTCCGCGCTCCCGGCGGTCTCGTCCGTCTTCGCGGGCTTGGCTGTGCTCATGGTCAGCAGCGTACGCCGAATCTAGGCATTGACAAGTTCGGGCGGCTGAGGCAATCTAGTCAGTGTCAAGTTGTGGAACGACCGGGACGCGACGAGGAGTTACGTCATGTCGGAAAGCGTGCGTGGAGCGGAGACCACGAAAAGCCTCCCCACCGTGGAGCTGAGTCGCGTGCGCCAGCTCTGGCATCTGCTCGAACCCCTGCACGCGGTGCTGTATTACGCGCCGGAGGTCTTCGAGGAGGCCGCAGCGCTCGGATACGGGACCGAGGAGCGTTGGCCGAGCTACTTCCCGTTGCGTGCCGCGCCGTTGGGCCCGGTCGGCAGTGAGCGGGTGGCCTCCGCCTTCTACAGTTTCAGCCCCCGCATGGTCGCCGAGCACATGGACCCGGCGTGGAGCACCGCGAGCCCGGACGCCGTACTGAAGGCGAGGCTGCGCGGCATGGACCGGGCCTACCGCGCGATATTCGGCGACCGTGTCGACAGCCCCGAGCTGGCGGAGGCCGCCGCCCTCGCCCGCCGCGCCGCCGAGGCGGCGAATACCGCGGGCCGCCAACTCGCCGCGGCCAACGCCGAGTTGCCCTGGCCCGCGGAACCTCATCTCCAGCTGTGGCAGGCGGCGACGATCCTGCGCGAACACCGGGGTGACGGCCACCTCGCCGCCCTCCTCGTCGCCGGCCTCGACCCGGTCGAGTCCCTGGTCTCCTTCGCCGCGATCGGCGCCGCCTCCGTCCAGCGCTTCGAGAGCCGGGGCTGGAGCCGGGAGGAGTGGGCGGCGGCCCGCGAACGGCTGGTCGCCCGAGGCGTCATAGACGACAGGGGTACGGCGACGCGGGCGGGCCGCGATCTGCGCCAGGAGGTCGAACACCGCACCGACCAACTGGCCGCCGCGCCCTGGGAGTTCCTCGGCCGGACCGACACCGACCGGCTCGCCGACCTGCTGGGGGAGTTCTGGGTCGCCGTACTGGGCTCCGGGCTGCTGCCCTCGGAGTCGACGCTGGGCATCGGCAAGGTCTGAGGGAAGTCCTGAGGGAAGTCCTGAGGAAAGGGCTGAGGAAAGGGCTGAGGGGGCGAGGGTCTGACGGTCTGGCGGTCTGAGAGAGCGTGAAATCCGGGGCGGAGTAAGGGGACTAAGGAGAGGGGGTGAGGGAAGCCGGTACTTCGGCCTGTTCCACCGCTGCGGCGCAGGCGAGTTGCGAGTCATGCGGGCTTAGGTCCTGTATGCCCGTGACGCGTCCGCCGCTACCGTGGGGACCAGGCGATATCCGCCCCTGCAGGGGCGGGGCCGGGTGAGCAAGGGGAGGGGCGCACGTGATGCGTCTGAGGGGTGGGGCGGCCATTGCCGCCCTGGTCATGTTGTCGGTCGCCGGATGCAAGACGGACACGACGGGAACGGGAGACTCCGGTCCCCAGGCGACGGCCGGTGGAGGTGCCGGCACGGGTTCCGGCGGGGGCGCGGCCCTGACCGCCGCCGAGGCCCTGCCCGTGAAGGGGCGTGCGCCGAAGACCGGCTACTCCCGTGAACGGTTCGGCACCGCCTGGGCCGACACGGACTCCAACAGCTGCGACACCAGGGACGACATCCTCAAACGGGACCTGAAGCAGGTGAAGTTCACCGACGGCGACTGCAAGGTGTCGTACGGCGTCCTCGAATCCGATCCGTACTCCGGCAAGGAGGTCGTCTACAAGCGCGGCGCCAGCCTCGTCGACATCGACCACCTGGTCGCCCTCTCCGACGCCTGGCAGAAGGGCGCCAAGTACTGGGACGCCAGCAAGCGCATAGCTCTCGCCAACGACCCGCTCAACCTCCTCACCGTCGGTGCCAGCCCCAACCGCAGCAAGGGCGACGGCGACACGGCGACCTGGGTGCCGCCCAAGGCGTACCGGTGCACGTATGTCGCCGCGCAGGTGGCCGTGAAGAAGAAGTACGGGCTGTGGGTCACCTCGGCGGAGAAGGCCGCGATGGTGAAGGTCCTCTCCACCTGCTCCAAGCAGGCTCTGCCGACGGGCGGCAACCCGACGAACGCGCCGGCGAGGTTCCACGCGAACTGAGCCCTCGCGCCCTCCTTGTGCCTACCACGTACGAGAGGTGAGGATCTCCCCTGCTCAAGTCGATGTATCCGTAAAGGAATCGGCAAGCGGGAAACGGATATGTGCGGCAACTCGGGTCGGTTTACCGGGTAGCGGTCAAGATCGGATCATGATCCCTTCTCGGGTCTGTTCGATCTGTGTGTGAAGCATGCAAGATCTGTGCGTTTCTGCGACTTCTCTGTCAGGACCCGGTCAAGCGGTAACTGATGGCGAGACAACCGCAGTCGCGCCCTTGTCTGCTGACCGTTGGAGTCCTCGCCGTGCGTATCCGGCCCGCTCGCCGTGTTCGCTCACCCCGTCGTACGCGGCGCGCCCGCCGTGGCGTCGCCCTGCTCCTGCTGACCGCGCTCGCCCTCCTGTGGACGACGCAGCAGGCGATGGCCGACGGGATCGAACTGCACGCCGTGGACGTCTCGTTGCCGAGCCTGTCCTCGCTCACGGCCTGGCTGGAGGACCCGCACTGGGGCCGGCTGCCGGGGGAGAAGTCGGGCACGGCGGCGGGGAAGAAGCACCATGTCTCCGCCGCCGCCACCGAGGCGCACCGGGGCGCGGGCCGCAAGCCCGGCAAGGGCAAGGGCGAACTCGCCGCGTACCACGCGCACCAGGCGTCCGTGAAGCAGGGAAAGAGCGCCACCGGCAAGGCCGGTTTCAACGCGCGGACGAGCAAGCGGGACGCGGCCAAGTCCTCGCGGACCGACACGGTGTTCGACAACGCGGACGGGTCCCTCACCCGGCAGTTGTCCACCTCACCCGTCAACTACCAGGTCAGCAAGGGGAAATGGGCCCCCATCGACGTGGACGTGCGGGCCGGACCCGACGGGCGGTGGCACGAGAAGGCCAACTCCCTCGACGTCGACTTCGCGGCCAGGGCCGACGACTCCACGCTCGTCTCCCTCGCCCCTGACGAACAGCACACCGTCGCCTACGAGTTGAAGGGCGCCCAGGCCGTCGAGGGCACCGCGGACGGCTCGCGCGTGACCTACCCGGGTGTCCTCACCGACACCGACCTCCAGGTCGCCCCCACCGCCACCGGCGTGAAGGAAGCGGTCGTCCTGCACTCCGCGGACGCCGGCAACTCCTGGACCTTCCCGCTCCACCTCAAGGGACTCACCCCCGTCCAGGACAAGGACGGCTCGATCGTCCTGCGCGACGCCGCCGGGAAGACCGTGGAGCGCGTCCCTCCGTCGTACGCCTACGACGCGAAGGTCGACCAGCGCTCCGGCGACCCGACCACCACGCACGACGTGACCACGGCCCTCGTGCGGGACGGCAGTGGCTACGCGCTGAAGATCACCCTCGACGACGCCTGGCTGAAGGACACGCACCGCGTCTTCCCCGTCACCGTCGACCCGACGGTCACCGACGGCTGGACCACCACCTACGCCGAGTCGGGCTCGGACTCGACCGGTGACCACTCCTACGAGCAGACGATCAAGGTCGGTTCGTACGACGCGGGCACGCACGACGCGGTGAGTTTCATCAACCACTGGGACACCGCCTGGGACTCGAGCGGTCTGACCGTCACCGCGGCGTCCCTGAAGCTGTTCACCACCTGGTCCCCGACCTGCGACCCGGAGCGTTTCGACGTCGCCCTCGTCACACAGGCGTGGACGCCCGAGGGGGTCACCACCTACCCCGGGCCGACCCACGGCAGCACCTCCATCGGAGGCGGCAGCCCGAGCGTGGCGGCGGCCTGCAAGAACACCGGGGCGGACCGGACCGTCGGTGACTTCACGACCGTCTCCCTGACGACCTCGGCGATCCAGGGCTGGTTCAGCGGGACGACGGCCGACTACGGTCTGGCGCTCTACGCGGCGACGACCGACGCCGTGCACTGGAAGCAGTTCGGCTCCTTCAACGACCCCGGATACGGCCCGGTCCTCTCCGTCACCTACACCGGCAACACCGCCCCCAGCTGTACGAGCAGTTCCCCGCCGACAACGCGGTCGTCGGCACCACCACCCCCGAGCTCACCGCCTGGGCGGGCGGCGCCAACTCCTCGGGCAGCGCGGGCAATTACCAGTTCAAGGTCTACGACGCGAACAACGCCCTGGTCGCCGACTCGGGCCTGGTCACCACCGGCGACTGGACCGTGCCGGCCGGGAAACTGGCCTGGGGCAAGAACTACAACTGGGAGGTCCAGGCGTACGACTCGGCGACCGGGCTCTATTCGCCCGCCGATCCCTACGAGTTGTCCGTCCAGGTACCCCAGCCCGCCGTCACCTCGGAGCTGTCGCAGAACAGCAGCGACCACGGCTTCGACGCGTCCATCGGCAACTACACCACCTCCGACACGGACGCCTCGATCTCCACCGTCGGCCCGTCCCTCGACGTCGAGCGCGACTACAACTCCCGTGACCCGCGCTGGACCGGAGCCTTCGGTTCCGGCTGGTCGTCCATCTTCGACGCGCGCGCCACCGAGCAGTACAGCGCCGCCGGGGCCGTCACCAGCGTCAACGTCACCTATCCGGACGGCTCACAGGTCGGCTACGGCAAGAACAGCGACGGCACCTTCGCCCCCGGCACCGGCCGCTGGGCCACGTTCGCCACGGTCAGCACCGGCGGCTACCGCCTGACCGACAAGGACGACACGGTCTACGCCTTCACCACCCTGCTGACGTCGGGCAACTACGGCCTCACCACCGTCACGGACGCCAACGGGCGCTCCATCGCGCTCACCTGGAACACCAGCCACCAGGTCACGCAGATGAAGTCCACCGTGTCCGGCCGCACCCTGAACCTCGCCTGGTCCACCCCGTCCGGCGCCCTCGCCGCGCACGTCGCGACCGTGACCACCGATCCGGTCGGCGTCGACGCGAACGGCAAGCCCGATCCGGCGACCGTGCTGACCTGGAACTACGGTTACACCGGCGACCAGTTGACCACCGTGTGCGCGCCGTCGTCGACGACGAAGTGCACGGCATACGGCTACACGACCGGCTCGCAGTACCAGAACGCCTCCCTCGACCTCGACCCGAGCGCGGCCTGGCCGCTCACGGAGAGCTCCGGCACCACCGCCAAGGACGCGGTCCTCGCCAACGAGGGCACCAAGAACGCCACGTACGAGAACGTGACGCTCGGCGCGGCAGGACCGCTCACCGGCTCCTCCTCCACCGCGGCCACCTTCAACGGCACCACCTCCGACGTCGCGCTGCCGAAGAACACCGGCAACGACACCGACTCGGGCGCGCTGTCCCTGTGGTTCAAGACCTCGGGCGGAGCGGGCGTGCTCTACTCGTACGCCTCCCAGCCGATCAGCTCGGTGAAGGCGGCCGGCTTCTACACGCCGTCGGTCTACGTCGGCACCGACGGCAAGCTGAACGCCGAGTTCTGGTACAGCGGCGGCATCAACCCGATCGTGTCCTCGGCGTCCGTGGCCGACGGCAAGTGGCACCACGTGGTGCTGAGCGCAGCGGGCAACTCGCAGACGCTGTTCCTGGACAACACGAAGGTCGGCTCGCGCACCGGCACCGTCTCCATCAAGAGCGCGGTGGCCTTCGGCAAGAACCAGGTCTTCAACTACCTCGGTACCGGCTTCCTCGGCGGCAGCTGGCCCGACGAGCCGCACAGCAGCACCACCGACGGCACCGGGACCGCGACCTACTTCAACGGCTCGATAGCCGACGCCGCCTGGTACGGACGGCCGTTGGTCGCCGCCGACGTCAACTCCCTCTACCAGTACGGCACTCACTCCTCCAGCCTGCTCACCTCGGTCAAGCGCCCGTCCGGCAAGTCCTTCGCCACGATGACGTACGACCCGGCGACCACGACGCTGACGCAGCTCACCGACGAGAACGGCGGCGTCTGGAAGCTGGCCGCGCCCACGGTCGCCGGCTCCAGCCAGACCTACCGCGGCGCGGTGCTCGGCGGCGGGCCCGCGGGCTACTACCGGCTCGGCGAGGCGGCCGGCGCGGCCGCGGCCCTCAACGAGGTGCACGGCGGCAACGGCACGTACAGCGGGGTGACACTCGGCGCGACCGGCCCGTTCAGCGACTCCAAGGCCGCGACCTTCGACGGCAGCGCCTCCTACGTCGAACTGCCGACCTCCGTGCAGTTCGGCACCAGCGACCGCAGCCTCGAACTCTGGTTCAAGACCGCCACCAAGGGCGTCATCGTCGGCGCCCAGTCGACGGCGATCTCCGGGGCGACCACCACGTCCGGCACCTGGGCGCCCCTGCTGTACGTCGGCAGTGACAACAAACTGCACGGCCACTACTACTCGGGCAGCGGCTCCGGCTCCACGGCGTTCGGCTCGACCGGCACGGTCACCGACAACACCTGGCACCACGTGGCCCTCACGGTCTCCGGCGCCACCCAGACCCTGTACCTGGACGGCGTCCAGCAGTCCAGCTACTCCGGCACCCCGGCCGACCAGACCTACACCCACCTCTACCTGGGCGCCGGTTTCGCCAAGAGCTGGCTCGACTCCCCGGGAGACGTCAGCCACTTCACCGGTTCGATCGCCGACGCGGCCTTCTACCACTCGGCGCTCAGCGCGGCCGACGTCGCCGCACACGTCGAGGCGGCGAAGAACTCCAGCGGGCTGCTCCCGGTGGAGACGGTCAAGGTGACCTCGCCGACGACCTCCACGCTGACGTACACCTACGACGTCACCAACGGCAACCGCGCCCTGACCGAGACCGACGGCCTCGGCAACAGGACGAGCTTCGGCTACGACACGGCCGGCTTCGAGCACACGGTCACCGACCCCAACGGCGCGGTCAGCACCACCGGCCACGACGTCCGCGGCAACATCGTCTCGTCCACGTCCTGCCAGGACCAGGTCGCCAACAAGTGCGACACCGAGTACTACACGTACTACCCGGACGACACGACCGCCCAGCTGACCACCGCCGACCCGCGCAACGACCAGCTGCTGACCGAGCGCGACGGCCGCTCCGCGTCCGCGACGGACACCACGTACCTGACGTCGTACGCCTACGACTCGGCGGGCAACCAGACCACCGTCACCGGCCCGGCCGTCCCCGGCTTCCCGGCCGGCCGCGCGACGACCACCGTCTACAGCGACGGCACCAGCACCTACCCGTCCGCCGACGGCGGGGTCGTGCCCAAGGGTCTGCCGGTGAAGACGGTCAGCCCCGGCGGCGCGGTCAACTCGGTGTCGTACCTCGCGAACGGCGACGTCGCCTCCACCACGGACGCCATCGGCCTGGTCACGTCGTACACCTATGACGGCGTGGGCCAGGTGCTCAGCCAGAAGGTCGTCTCCGACACCTACCCGGCCGGCCTGACCACGAGCTACGAGTACGACAAGAACGGCCAGGTGGTCACCGAGCGCGACCCGAAGATCTCCGACCGCGCGCAGGGCGCCGACCACGCCGCCGTCTCCAGCACGGTCTACGACGACGACGGCGACGTCCTCTCCCAGACCGTCGCCGACGCGCAGGGCGGCGACTCCCCGCGCACCGAGACCCAGACCTACGACGCCTACGACCGCCTGGCCACCGAGTCCGACGCCAACGTGGCGGCGGGCACGTCGTACGGCAACACGACGACGTACACGTACGACACCTCCGGCAACAAGACCAAGGAGGTGACGAGCGCCGGCAACGAGACCGACTACACGTACGACGACAACGGCAACCTGCTCACGCAGTCGCTGATGTACACCGGCGACCCCGTCAGCCCGCAGACCGCGGCCAAGCTGGTGGAGTCCTCGCGGGCCTACGACCCGGCCGACCGGCTGGCGTCGATCACGGACGCGATGGGCAACAAGACGTCGTACACCTACACCGACGACGGCCTCACCGCGACGGTGAAGAAGACCAGCTCCGACGGCACCGGCACGTACGTCCTGGAGTCGGACACCTACGACGCGGCCGGCAACCTGCTCAGCCAGGCGACCGACAACGGCGAGACCGTCACCCAGTACACGGTCGACGCCTCCGACCGCACGACGTCGACGACCGTCGACCCGACCGGTGTCGACCGGGTGTCGTCCGTTTCGTACACCCCGGACGACCAGGTGGCGTCGGAGAACGACCACGACTCGACCGGTTACGACCACACCACCACCGACTCGTACGACGACATGGGCAACCTGCTCAGCGAGACGCTGTACGGCGACTCCTCGGGGCACCCGGCGGGCTGGTGGAAGCTGAACCAGACGTCCGGCAGATCCGTCACCGACGCGTCCGGCACCGGCAACACCGCCACCGCCGGACCGGGCGTGACCTGGTCCGACGACGCCGCCCAGTTCAGCGGCGACACCTCGGGCAACGGCGACATCATCGCCACCAACGGCCCGGTCCTGGACACCAGTTCCTCCTACACCGTCTCGGCGTGGGTGAAGCTGTCGGACACCTCGACGTTCCGCACCTTCGTCGCGCAGGGCGGCACCAACCGCTCGTCCTTCTACCTCCAGTACTCCTCCAGCCAGGGCGTCTACCGCCTGATCTCACCCAGCACGGACTCCTCCGGCACCCCGTCGGCGTACTACAACGCCTACGCCTCCAGCGCCCCGGCGCTGAACACCTGGACCCAGCTGGTCGGCGTCTTCGACGCGTCGACCGGCACCATGAACCTGTACGTCAACGGCACGCTCGCGGGCACCGCGAGCAACCCGGCCCCGTGGACCGGCTCCGGCCCGCTGTCCATCGGCGGCGCGAAGACCGCCTCGGGCGCCGTCAGCAACGCGGTGAACGGCGCGGCCAGCAACGTCCAGACCTACCAGCGCGCGCTGTCCGCGAGCGAGATCAACTCCCTGTACGGCAAGGGCCGTTCGGGCGGCACGGTCGGCTCGTCGAACCAGCAGACCACCACGTACACGTACGACAAGCGCGGCCTGCCCACGTCCATGACGGACCCCGAGCAGCACACCACCAGCTACGCGTACGACGAGGCCGGCAACCTCGCGGTCACCACCGCGCCGACGGTCCAGGCGGAGCCGGACGGCACCCCCGCGAGCGCCCAGCCCGTCAACCCGGTCACCACCAGCGGCTTCAACACCTTCGGCGAGGCGGTCGCGGAGAAGGACCCGCTCGGCCAGGTCACCACCACGGCCTACGACGCCGTCGGCAACAAGGTCAGCGAGACCCTCCCGTCGTACACCCCGGCCGGGGCGTCAACTCCCGATGCGGGCACGACGGTCTGGACGTACGACAGCGAGGGCAACCAGACCGGCGAGACCACACCCGGCGGCAGAACCACGTCGTACCTCTACGACCAGCTGGGCGACCTGGCCCAGATCACCGAGCCCGACGGCACCAAGACCCACGCCACCTACGACGCGGACGGCGAGCAGCGCACCGCGACGGACGGCACCGGCGCCCAGACCCAGGCGACCTACGACTACCTGGGCCGCCAGGCCACCTCGACGACCCTGGAGCGCTACCCGTCCACGCGCACGCTGACGACGCAGTACCTCTACGACGTCACCAGCGGCAACCCCTACGGCGCGCACGTCTCCTCGGTGAAGTCGCCCGGCAACGTGAGCACGTCGTACGCCTACAACCGCGCGGGTGACGTCACCTCGACGACGGACGGCGCGGGCAACTCCACCGCCTACGCCTACGACTTCGACGACAACAACACCAAGACCACGCTGGCGGACGGCAGTTACACGGTCACCGACTACAACGCCGACGACGACCCGACGGCGACCCGCAGCTACGACGCCAACGGCACGCTCCTGTACGGCACTTCGCAGCAGTACGACGGCAACGGCAACCTGACCGCCGCCACCGACGCCAACCAGCACACCACCCGCTGGACCTACGACGCGGCGGGCACGATCACCCAGCAGGTAGAACCGGTGGACGCGACAACGTCGATCACCACGTCGTTCGGCTACGACGCGGCCGGCAACCGCACCCGCTTCACCGACGGCCGCGGCAACTCCTGGCGCTACACGTACACCCCGTGGGGCCAGCAGGAGAAGACGATCGAGCCGACGACGTCCCAGTACACGTCGGCCGCGGACACGACGACGACCCTGGCCTACGACGCGGACGGCAACGTCACCTCGGCCACCGCACCCGGCGGCACGACGACGTCGATGACGTACGACGCCAACGACCAGCTCAAGACCATGACGGGCGCGGGCGCGGAGGCGGCGAGCGCGAAGCACAGCTTCTCCTACGACGCGGACGGCCGCGTGACGTCGGCGGACACGGACACGGCCGGCACGGCGGGCGCCGTCGACTACCAGGCGTCCACGCACGACGCGTTCACCTACGACGACCGCGGTGACGTGCTGTCGGCCTCGGGTTCGGCGGGTTCGTCGAGCTTCACCTACAACGACGACGGCTCGATGCTCAGCCGCACGGACGCGGCGGGCACCCAGTCGTACGGCTACGACACGGCGGGCCGGCTTTCCACGCTCGACGACGCGGCGAGCGGCACCCATCTCTCGTACACGTACGACCAGTTGAACGACCTGAAGACGATCAAGTACGGGAGCACCGGCCAGACCCGCACGTTCACCTACAACAGCGCGCACGAGTTGTCGAACGACGTCCTGGTCCAGGGCGCGTCGACGCTGTCGAGCTTCGCCTACGGCTACGACAACAACGGCAACCTGACGTCGAAGACGACGGCGGGGGTGACGGGCGCGTCGGCGAACACGTACGCGTACGACTGGTCGGACCGCCTGACGTCCTGGAACAACGGCACGACCACGACGGCGTACCAGTACGACGCCTCGGGCAACCGGGTGCGGGTCGGCTCGGACGTGTACACGTACGACGCCCGCGACCAGCTGACGTCGGACGGCACGAACTCCTACGCGTACTCGGCGCGCGGCACGATGACCTCGGAGTCGTCGACGGCGAACGGCACGGCCGCGTTCAGGACGGACGCGTTCGGCGGCCAGATCGTGGCGGGCGAGCAGTCGTACACGCTGGACGCGCTGGGCCGGAACATCACGGACACCGACACGGCGGCGTCCTCGACCCGGGCGTTCGCCTACTCGGGCGCGGACAACACGATCGCGACGGACGGGGACGCGTCGTACACCTACGACCCGGGCGGCGGCCTGGTAGGCATCAAACAGACGGGCTCCTCAACCGGGGCACTGGCCCTGACGGACCTGCACGACGACGTGGTGGGGACGTTCGCATCCGGCGCGACGACGCTGTCGGGCTCGGCGACCTACGACCCGCTGGGCAAGGTCACGGCGACGCTGACGCTGATCGGCCACCTGGGCTTCCAGTCCGGCTGGACGGAACCGGGCACAGGCGACGTCGGCACGGCCTCACGCTGGTACAACCCGGACACGGGCGAGTTCCTGAACAAGGACAGCGTCTCGCTGGACGCGACCCCGGACTCGGTGGCGGCGAACCCCTTCGCCTACGTCGACGACAACCCGATGGTGGGCACGGACCAGTCCGGACACTGCTCCATGTGGAGCTTCTCGTGCGACGTGAAGAAGGCCAAGCACGCGGTCAAGAAGGTCAAGCACGCGGCGAAGGCCGTCTACCACGCGGCCAAGCACGTGGCCAAGAAGGTCGTCCACGCCGTGAAGCACGCGGCCAAGAAGGTCGTCCACAAGGTGAAGGACGTCTACCGCGCGACGGTGCGGGTGACGCGGCGGGTCTACCACTACACGGTCAGACACGTGAAACGCGTGTACCACGCGGCAGTTCACGCGGTCCATACGGCGTACCACAAGGTGTCGAAGGCGGCGCACCGCGTCGTCCACACGGTGAAGAAGGCGGCCCACAAGGTCGCCCACGCGGTGAAGAAGGCGGCGAAGGCGGTCGCGCACGCGACGCGGACGGCGTACCACGCGACGGTGAAGGCGGTGAAGACCACCGCGAAGTTCGTCAAGAACCACGCGGCGGCGATCACCTCGATCGTGGTCTCCACGGCGGTCTTCGCGGGCTGCGAGGCGGCGACGTGGGGCGTGGGCACGATCGGCTGCGCGGCTCTGGCGGGTGCGGCGGGTTCGCTGGTCGAGCAGGGCTTCAAGTGCGCGGAGAACGGCGGCGGCGACTGCAGCGCGGGCGCGTTCGCGGGCTCGGCGGTGGAGGGGGCGGTGAGCGGGGCGCTGGGCGGGGCCCTGGGTTCCCTGGGCGGAAAGCTCCTGGCGAAGGCAGCTCCGAAGGCGATGGAGGTCGTTGGCGGCCTGTTCGGCAAGGGGGCGAGTGAGGCCGGGGAGGCCGGGGCTGCGGATGCCACGGATGAGGCGGCTTCGGCGGCGGAGAGTGAGGGGGCGGGGACCAAGTCTCAGTCCCAGTCGGGTAGTTGCCCCCACAGCTTCACGGGCTCGACCCGGGTGTTGATGGCCGACGGTACGACCAAGGCGATCGAGCAGATGAAGGTCGGCGACACGATCGCCAACTCGGTGCCCGGGGTTACGAGTACGGAGGCACACAAGGTCACCGCGGTGATCGTGACCCACACGGACCACGACTTCGTCGATCTGACGATCAAGGCGACGGCGGTGGCCGGCGCGAAGAAGGGCGTGAAGGCCGGGGCGAAGTCCCTGGGCAAGAAGGTCGCCCGCAAGGCGGCGTTCGGCCTGGCGGCGTCGGCAGCGGTACTGGGTGCCCTGGGCGCGAGCCACGGCCACGGCGCCGATCAGGCACCAGCGACCAAGACGGTCGCGGCGGTCTCCTCGGCGACGTCTGGGCAGAGCACCAAGGCTGCCCAGGGCGGTTCGTCCGATGCGCAGGGCGCGCACCTGACGACGACCTTCCACCACCCGTTCTACGACGAGACCCAGTCGGCGTTCGTCGAGGGGAAGGACCTGAAGGCCGGGGACGTCCTTCAGACGCCGACCGGGACGGCGGAGGTCACCGGTGTCCGGCTGTACCACGCGAACACCACTACGTACGACCTGACGATCGGCAGCCTTCACACCTACTTTGTGCAGGCTGGCAGCACGTCAGTCCTTGTCCACAACTGTGATGCGGAGAAGATCGCAGCAGGAGCCAAGAGCCTTGCTGACGACATCCACCAGAGCATCCCGAGCTCGTTTGCGCGAGACGTGTTCAGAACGACAGCAGTGACTGCTGCCCGTAGGGCTGATGGCTCGCTCGTCCACGTAGTCTCAGGTGCTGGTCGGGGGTTGGAGAAGGCGCAAGTTGACTACATTAGTTCCCTTGGGCGTTCGGACATCGAGATCGCGACCAACATGGAAGGGGCTCATGCGGAGGCGACAGCAGTCCACTACATGGCGCAAAATGACCTGACACCAGTGGCTGGTGGTGTGTCGCGCAATGCCTGTGCCCCCGACGGCTGTGAGGACTTCCTCGGCCAGGTGGGTGCGGAGATGACTGGACCAGTCACCCCTGGCACCAGTGCGAAGATTCCAGGGCAGTCCATGTACGTCTGGCGAGGCCATGAGGCGTGGACGAATTTCTTGGCGGCGGCGGGTTATCGGTGAACGGAATGGTGAGTTAGTTGGACTGGCGGGATGACGAAACGTTGTCGACTCAGATCCGTGCCATGTCGCGAAAGCAGCGCAATCAGGCCGCGTGCCTTGCTCTACGCAGACTGCAGGCGCCACTCCTCAGGATCGCCATGCCGGAGGAGTGGGGAGTGGACCCTGCGGCAGTCGATTCCCTGATCCGAACTGGCCAGGCGCAGATGGATGGGGAGATCAATGGAGGGCTGCAGCAGGCCATCATCGAACTCCGCTCTGCACCATTGTTTGAGTCCGATATCGAGCCGGAGTTCACTGAGAGCTTCCAGTTGGAGGCCATTAATGGCTGGCTCATGCTTGGGGAAGCGCTGGGAGAGCTGAGCGAGATCCAAACCGACAGGGTGATTTACCTTGCGCGGGAGTTGGCCGACTACCTTGACAAGTATATGGATAGTTCGCTCACCGTGGTCGAAGGGGAAGGAGACCGCGAGCGCTATCTAAGTAGTGCTGACCAGCACTTCCTTTCGTATGGTTTGGGATATTTCGGCACCAGGAATCTAGAAGTTGAAAGTGCCTGTCATGAGACTATCCTGACTGCGCCCGAAAATGATGATCTACTCTCCTCCGTGATGGGCCGTCAACTGTTGGATCTCTGCGATGAATACAGCGATCGGCTTGCTTTGGCTCTTACCGCATTCCTGGTGGAGTGATTGGTGAGCCGAGAGGGGTATTTCGGCGTGGATGCTTTCTTGGTGTGAACTTGATGACGTTATTCACCTCGTGTACGACATGATTCGCCCACTGTCTGGTTGTTGCTGCTACGCCTGGGGTTCTGGTACCCGTGCAGGCTGACATCTGAGGTTGTTTCGGTCAGTGGCCGTGCGAAAGGGGCAGGCCGTGATGTGTGTGGACATCAGAGGTGTCACGACCGACGTGCTTCCTCATGGACCTGCGCTGAGAGCGAGCAGGTTCGGAAGGGCTTCCCTCTGACGTTTCACATGCGTACGGGTACTTCAACGTGACCCCTTTGCCGTAGCCGCCGAGACGGCACGTCTCCTTGCTCTAACTGTGGGTTCCGGGATCGGGCAATGCGTGCGAGGCCTGGAAGGATGCTGCGGTTGTTGTCGGCCGACGGCGGCCATTGGATATGCGCGATGAGAACCGGATGCAGATCGTGCCTCCTTCCGGTTCGAAATGGCCATCTTTTTAGCATGGTCGATTCAGCTCGACGGTGCGGATCCACTCCCGGCCTGGGCAGGTCTGCGTCGGTCGAGAGTTCGATGGGTAGTTCGTTGCTCTGGTTGGCGGGTGAACCTTTTGATGTCTACGGAGATGGTACCGATGAGTCAGATTAGGTAGTGATCACCTTGACAGGTGATGATTTGTGGTAGCCCGCAGGCTATGACGAGAGGCGGTCTGGTGGGCCTCTGCGTGTTTGTATGGTGGGGAATTACTTCCTTCCGGTTTGCGTATTTCGTTCTCAATAATTTCCCTGCGCGGGTGTGTGGTATCGATGGAGCAGTTGAGTGTGCGGCGTGGTTCAAAGTCGAAGATCGCCTGAAGACGGGCGCAGAGATTCTGGTGCGGTAGCACGGGATGCTGCATAGGATCAATGCTTTCGACTGCTTCTCTCTCCCGGCAGGCTGAAAGCGTAGGAGAGATGCTGAGCGTCGCTTGATGCTCGGGCCAATGAAAATTCCCTTTGAGGAATTGGATGACAGGGAGTCACATGGGAAAGCCCGGTCGAGGCGTTCTCTCCGTCTCTGTGCGGGCCGCACTCGCCCTCGGAGTGATCGTCGGCCAGTACCTGCTGGCCTTGGCTGTTCTTGCCGTGCTGGCTGTCGTCGATGTTTTTCTCATCCGCAGTGGGCAGCTCTTCACGTTCAATGTCCTTGAGGGACTGGTCGGTTCCGTGGCGATCGCCTGGGTGGTCGTGCGGAGTGTGTTTCTCGTGCGCAGAGCCGAGCGCGCGAACCAGCCCGCGGCGCTTCCTCTGACCTCGGCGGAACAGCCCGGACTCTGGCGTCGGGTACGTGAGATCGCCGAGCAGGTGGGGACCCGGCCGCCGACGGAGTTGCTCCTGACCGCGGACGCCACGGCCCTCGTTCAGCACGGTGGCCGGCTGTGGGGACTCGTCCCGGGGGAGCGACGCCTCTACATCGGCGCTCCGCTGCTGATCGGGTTGTCCGCAGGAGAGTTGGACGCCGTACTCGCTCATGAAATGGGGCATTACGCGAACAGCGACGTCCGACTGGAGGCGTTGGTCTGGGCGGCGCGTGACCGTCTGCTGCGCACCGTGCTGGCGCTGAGCGGGAACAGCGCGAAAGGCACGAAGGACGGAAAGGACGGAAAGGAGGGAAAGGGCGGAAAGGGAGCGGCCGACGGCCCGGATCACTATCTGGCCAAGGTCTTCATCCCCTACGCCCGGTTCTCCCTCCGCGCGACCCAGGCGGTGAGCCGCCGACAGGAGTTCGCCGCCGATCTGGTGGCCGCCCATGTCGCCGGCCGGGACAACGCGATCGCGGCGCTGCGCCAACTCCCGACTCTGGAGGGCGCTCACGACGTCTATCTGGCGCACTACGCGCTGATGGGGCGCACGGAGGGTTTCTTGCCGCCCGCCGGGCAAGTGCACGGTGGGTTGCTCCACTTCCTCGCCGACGGCCTACGCCAGGAAGAGATGTCCGAGTTGGTGCGTAACCCGCCTGCGGAGCCCTCGTCGCCGTACGACTCCCATCCGCCTGTCCTTGAGCGGATCGCCGCCATGGAGGCGCTGCCCGACGACATGCGGCAGGCCGATGTCGCGCGCGGCGGGGCGCTGGCCCTGCTGCGTGAACCGCACGGCGTCCTCGTGGAGTTGGAAGCCGCGTGGCCCGGTACCGCGAAGCCCGAGCCGCGACGTGTCGCCTGGCAGGAACTGGCACTGTGTGTCCGGCGCGCGAAGCACACGCGTCTTGCCGGGCCCTTGCGGGCGGCAGTGGGTCAGGCCGCCGCCGCGCGAGGCTGGGCCGTTGGCGCGCGCTCCGAGTTGGACGTGCTCCTGGACATGATCGATCGCGGACTGTGGTTCGAAGCCGCCGATCTGCTGCCCAAGTCGGAGGTGGCCGCGCGGAGCGGCGGCCGAGCGCGCCGGGAGTTCGCGCGTACGGCCTTCCGGTCCGCCCTGTACCACCTGTCCGTGTCCGCGCTCGCGGAGGCCGGGCACGTCACCTGGGAAGTGTGCTGGGCCGGCCCCGCCGTACGCGAGGTGGCGCCCGACGGTTTCGGCCAGGCGCTCAAGGTCGCCCTGGACGCCGCGACAGCGGATCCGCCCGATACCGCCCCGCTGCGTGGCCTGCTCACCGGTGTCCGACTCCGATGACCACCCCTGTAATCTCCACCCCTCCCGTGACTCCTTGGAAGACCTCGATGAATCCACTCGTCGCCATAGCCGGATCCGGCGTACTCGTCTACGCCGCCGTCACCTTCCCCCGCAACGTCCGCAAGGGCCGCGCCAAACGAGCCGAAGCGCAGGCGAAGAGCAAGCGCGTCGTCATCGACGCCGCCGCGTACGGCCTGGCTCCGGCCAACCAGCTCGACACCAGGTTCGCGGGACCCGACCCGGAGGCCGACGCCGTAGCGGAGAACGCCCTCGCCGGTGACTGGCGTCAGGCGGCCACGTATCTCGCGGCGGCCGGCCGGGACTGGGACCTGAGGTGGTACCGGGTGGGCATCCTCACCCACGCGGCCGCGAAGGACGACACCTGGCTCAAGGCCTGGCGTACCGAGTACCCGTACGACCCGGCCGCCGCCCTCGTACACGCCGACGCGCTGGTCACGATCGCCGGCGAGGTCCGTGGCGCCAAGCTCGCGAAGCTCACCTCGGCCGAGCAGTTCGAGGGCTTCCACCGGCTGTTGGCCGAGGCGCTGCCCGCCTGCCAGGAAGCCGCGCGGATGGCGCCGGACGATCCCAGCCCCTGGATCGCCCAGATCTCCATCGCCCTGGGCCTGGGCTGGTCGCACGACGAATTCCGCGCCTTGTGGGCCGAGATCACAGCCCGCGATCCGTACCACTACAGGGCCCACTGCAGCGCCCTCCAGTACTGGTGCGCCAAGTGGCGTGGCTCGCACGACTCGATGTTCGCGTTCGCCGAGCAGGCCGCGGCCTCGGCCCCGCCCGGCAGCCTGCTGCCCGCACTGCGTCTTGACGCGCTCTTCGAGTACGAGACCCGTGAGAATGACCTCACGGTCTACGAACGGCCGTATGTGAAGGCGGCCGTCGACGCCACGCTGGACGCGGTGGCCCAGATGCCGCCCGGACACTATCGGCTGCCGTCGATTCGGCACATGCTGGCCTACACCCTGTTCCGGACCAAGCGGTACGCGGAGGGAGTCGAGCAGTTCCACGCGGTCGGCCAGTACATCGGCAGCGTGCCGTGGAGCTATTTCGACGACCCGGTCAAGCAGTTCGTGTTCGCCCGGACCAACACCTTCGTCGAGTGGGAGAAGGCCGGTCGCCCCGCGGGCTTCAGCGGTCGCCCGTAGTCGTTTTGAGTACGTCTACGAAGGCGGCGAAGGTTCCCGCAGGGAACGTGAGCGTGGCCCCGGCCGGCGCCTTCGAGTCGCGTACGGATACGTGTGTGTACGCGGGGGAGCTGGCGATCTCAACGCACTCGTTGCCGTCTCCCTCGCCCGAGTAGGACGACTTCCGCCAGTTGTCCATGGAGTGCCCTACAGTTCCTTCGCCAGTTTGTGGATGAACTCGCGCGACTGTGCGGGTTCGAGTGATGAGGCCTCCACCATACGGAACCTCGTTCGGTAGGTGCTGAGTTGAGCCTCGGAATCCACGAGCAGCGAGCCGTGCGGGGCATCACGCAGCACCGTGTCCAGCTTGGGCACGGCGCCGCCCAGGTACGTCATCGTGCTGGAGGCTTTGGCGAAGTCGTCCACGTCGAAGGGGATCACGCGCAAGGTGATGTGGTCCGCTTCGGAAGACTGTAGAAGTCGGGTGAGTTGAGCCCTCGACGTGGCCCGGTTGCTGACTCTGATCCGAAGTGCCGCCTCGTGGATCACCGCTTCGTACGGGATGGTGCCCTTCTGGCGGGCCAGACGGTGCTGGACGCGCAACTCAAGCTCATCACTGGTGAGTTCGGGAAGTCGGGATGAGAAGACGGCGCGGGCGTAGTCCTCTGTCTGCAGGAGGCCGGGCACGTACAGGATCGTCACGTGGTGTTGAAACCGGGCGTGATGCTCCAGCTCCGACAGGTCCAGGAACGACGTGGGCAGTAGGCCCCGGTACTCCTCCCACCATCCCCGCGTCCGATCGGTGGCCATCTCGACCAGCGCGTCGATGAACTCCTCGTCCGTGCAGGCGTAGTGCGCGGCCAGCTGGCGCAGACGCTTCTCACTCACACCCGACGTGCCGGACTCGATCTGGCTGATCTGGACGGAGTTCACGCCCAGCAGCGCCGCCGCCTCGCGGGCGCTCAGGTCTGCCGCCTCGCGGAGTCTGCGCAGTTCGACTGCCAGCCGCATCTGACGTGCGGTCGGTTCGCGCTTGGTCGCCATCGACTGCTCCTCCTCGTTCGGGGGCAGATTACGCGATCGGCTTGCCGTTTCTTAAATCTAAGGTCTACCGTCGGTGATGCAACGCACACGCTGCGGAAGTGCACCACCCCGTCATGCCGCGACGGCCGTGGCAGAGCCACCGCGCGAACTCCCCTTCACCTGAACGGAGTTGACCCATGCCCGGAACCGAGCGCGAGATCGAACCCATCGCCCCCGCCCCCTGGGAGTACGCCCTCTCCATCCCCAACGACCCCCGAGCCGTCACCGTGAGCCGCCGCACCCTCCGCCTGATCCTCACCGTCCATGGACTCATCGGCCTGGTCGACACCGCCGAACTCATCGCGACCGAGCTGGTCTCCAACGCCGTACGGCATACCGACGGCCCCGCCGATCTGCGCGTCCAGTGGGCGGGCGGTGTGCTGCGGATCGGGGCGTGGGATGCCGATCCCGAACCCCCGCCCCCGTCAAGGCCGTTGGACCAGCTCGCGGAGTCCGAGGACGGGCGGGGGCTCGCGCTGGTCCGGGCCTGTTCCGATCAGTGGGGCTGGCAGCCGCTCGCCAGGCATGGCAGGCGTGGCAAGTACGTCTGGTGCGAACTGCTCGCCGTGTCCGGCGAGTCCGGCGCACCCGGTGCCTCCGCCGCGTAGGGACTCGGTCCCAACTCGCCCGCTCTGTCACCCCGGTTGCCCCGGAAGACGCGACCCACCGCGGACATCTACCGCAGATACGGATTCTGCTGAGCCGGCGCAGGAGTGGGAATCCCCATGTACCCCGGCTGCTTCGGTGTCGTCCTGTCGAACACCCCGAACAGCAGCAGCACGGCCGCGACGAGCATGCTCACGATCAGGGCCAGGCCGAGGAACGGGTCGTCGTCCCCGCTGCCGCGGACCGCTATCAGCGGCAGCGTCACGCACTCGTAGAGCGCGAAGGAGGCGACCGCGCCCCAGTCCGACACCCGGCCGCGGCGGATCGCGACGTACAGGAAGGGCACCCACATCAGTACGCCGCACGATCCCCAGGCGAGGACCACCCAGGCGATCCGCTGCCACCAACCGGCCTCGAGCCGTTTCTCCATGTCAACCCCCCAAGGTCGGGGCAAGATTAGGGCAACGGCCGTCGTGCGGGGGGACGAACGGCTCCGCGGAGCTCCGGGCGTTCGCCGAGATCCGCGCGCCAGGAGGGGGTTTGTCCGGTCCGCGTTCCCGGGGGCAGGAGTTTTTGCCGTGCCATGAGGGAATCTTGTGGCGTTCCAGGGGAGCTGTTTCCCGGACGAAAGGACGCCGTCGGTTACGTTGCGAACCGTTCAGGGCGCCCAAGCCCCGCGCGCGCACGGACAGTTCGGTGAGAACACGGACAGTTCGGGAGCAGCCGTACGCCGGACTGTCGTACGGCGTCGCCGCGCCGGGCTCGCGCCGCTTCAGGGGGCCTTCGGGGCTCGGTAACTTCCGCGGACGTCGTAGGCGTCCGCTTGTCATGAACAGGGGCGGGGATGGCAGAACACCGGCAGTCGAGGAAGCGCAGATACATCACGTGGGGCGTGGCCGGTGCCGCAGTCGTCGCGGGCGGCGGGATCGCCGCGACGAACTCGATGGCGGCCACCACCTGGCCCGCCCAGAAGACCTACACGGGCCGCGCCTTCGACACCTGCGCCGCGCCCTCCCTCGCCGCGATGAAGGCCTGGCACACCGACGGCGCCTACGGCGGGGCCGCCGTCTACATCGGCGGCAAGAACCGCGGCTGCAGCCAGCCCAACCTCACCGCGTCCTGGGTCAAGTCCCTCACCACGGTCGGCTGGAAGTTCATCCCGCTCTACGTCGGCTCGCAGCCGTCCTGCGGTTCCGGCGGCTCGGTGAAGATCAGCGCCTCCACGGCCGCGGCGGTCGGCAAGTCCGAGGCGGACGACGCGGTCGCCAAGTCCGCCGCGCTCGGCTTCAAGGCCGGCAGCCCGGTCTACCTGGACATGGAGTCGTACGACATCACGAACACGGCCTGCAACAACGCCGTGCTGACGTACGTCCGTGCCTTCGACAAGGAACTGCACGCCAAGATCTACCGCAGCGGCCTCTACGGCTTCTCCAGCTCCAGCGCCAAGGCGATCGCGACCGCGACCAACAAGACGGACCTGCCGGGCAACCTCTGGTACGCGCTGTGGGACAAGACGTACACGACGACCTCGGACTGGCCGTGGGGCTCCACCCAGTTCACCAGCCACAGCCGCGCGCACCAGTACCTGGTCAACAGCAAGGAGACCCGCGGCGGTTACACGATCACCGTGGACCGCGACACGTGGGACGCGCCGGTCGCCATCACCGGCTGAGGCGCGCGGAGAACGGGCCGATGGCTGAGGGGTGAAGGGGCAAGGGTCAAGGGTGAGGGGTGATGGCGATGAGGATGCTGCGGGTGTTGCGGGCGACGGGCGCGCCGGTGCTGCGGACGCCGGCCGTGCGGGTGGGGTTCGCCGCGCTGCCGGTCCTCAGCCTGGGCCTGTTGTGTCCCGTCCCGTCTCTCGTCCTCGCCCTGCGCCGTCGCACTCGCGCCGACTGGCTGGCGTTCGCCGGGTTCACCGCGGTCCTCGCGGCCTGGATCACCGAGGTCGCGCTGACGCCGGTCGACACGCACGGCGTGCTCTTCGGGGTGGACCTCCTGCTGATCACCCTGTCCATGGCGGGCGCCTCGGCGCACGCGTGGACGGCGTGGCCCCGGCGGGCGGGGCAGCGGGAGCGACGGTGGCCTTGGCGGTGGCGGTGGCGGTGGCTCGGCGCGCAGGCCGGGGTCGGGGCCGGGGCCGGGGTACCGGCGGGGGAGCGGGCCGAGGCTCTCGCGGTCGAGCCGGCGGGGGAGTGGGCGGAGGCCCTGGCGGTCGAGCGGCCGGAGGTCCCGATGGTCGAACGGCCGGAGGCCCCGGTGGTCGAGCGCGCGAAGGACGTGGTGGTCGAACGGGCTGAGGAGTAGCGGTACATGGCCAAGCAGGTCCGGCAGGTCACGCAGGCGCGTGCGGTCCCGGCGGGGAGACAGGGGCGGCTCAGCCGCGTGGGGCGCGCCGTGGTCGTCGGGCTGCGCTCGCTCGGCGGACGCACCATCGCCATGATCGCCGGCGCCGTCGCCGTAGCCCTCGCGGTGATCGTGACCGGGATCGTCCTCTCCCGGCACGACCCCAGCCGCCCGCCGATCCCCGCCACCCGGGCCCGGCACTACACCGAGACCGACGCCTGCCTGCTCACCGACCGTCAGGGCATCAACGGGAGCACCGCCGCCGCGGTCTGGAAGGGCATGCAGGACGCCTCGCTCAAGACGCACGCGCGCGTGAACTACACCTCGGTGACCGGCCAGCAGAGCGCCGCGAACGCCCGCCCCTTCCTCAACGCCATGCTCCAGGGCTCCTGCGAGGTCGTCCTCGCGGTGGGCGGCCCCGAGGTGACGGCGGCGCAGGAGACGACGGCGCGGTACCCGAAGCTGGGCTTCGTGCTGATCGGCAGCGGCGGTGGGGGCAAGGCCGGTACGAACGTGGCCTGGGTGCCCGACGGCGACGGGCTGCGCGCGGGTGTCGCCGCCGCGGTGGAACGAGCGGTCGACGCACAGAGCTGAGCCCACGCGTGCGTGCCGGTGCCCGAAGTCCTGGTGAATCGTTGGTCGAATGGGTTGGCCCCAGGCGACCCACTGCCTAACATCGATCACCGCAAGACTTTGTGCACCGTCGCACAATCTCCTCGGGAGGCTCCCTTGCACCGCCGCCGTCGCACCGCGCTCGTCCTCACCGCCGTGATCGCCGCCGCGGCCCCCGCCCTGACCGCCTGCGGCAGCGAGGCGCATCCCGGCGCCGCGGCCGTCGTGGGCGGGCAACGCATCACCGTCGCGCAGCTGCAGAGCCGGGTCAACGAGGTGCGCACGGCCCAGCGGTCGTCCGTCCAGAACGAGGCGCAGTACGAGCGCGCCATCGCCACCACCGGCGGCCTCACCCGCGAGACGCTCTACGGCATGGTCTTCGACCAGGTAGTCCACCGTGCCGCCCAGGACGCCGGGGTCACCGTCACCCGCAAGGACATCCAGGACATGCGGGCGGCCCTCGCCCAGCAGGCGGGCGGCGCCAAGGCCCTGGAGGCGACCTGGCTCGCCCAGTACGGCGTCCCCCCGCAGCGCCTCGACGAGAACCTCCGCCTCCAGGTGGAGGGCCGCAAGCTCGCCGCGAAACTCGGCACCGACACCACCCAGCCCGCCTTCTGGAAGGCCCTCTCCACCGCCTCCAAGGAACTCCACGTCGACCTCAACCCGCGCTACGGCACGTGGGACGTGGCCAAGAGCAGCCGGGTGGACGCGAAGACGCCGTGGGTGCGGGAGGTTACGGCGACGGCGACTCAGCAGTCGGCGTAAGGCGGCGTAACGGTACGGCGGGTCGGTCGGCAGTAGGCGGTAGGCGGGGCGGGCAGGTCGGAGGCCTGCCTGTGGACAACGGGGCGACTGCTCGCCGGCCTGTGGACAACTCCGGGGGTGTCGGCGGCGTGGGTTACGTTCGGTGGGTGAACGCAACCAGCCCCGCCCCCGAGGGCAACCCGGCACCCGTGCCCGAGGGCATCCCGGCCCCCACCCCCGGCCGCATCGTCCTGCTCACCACCAGCCACCGCGTCGCCCCCGGTCTGCTGTCCTGGCCCGCCTGGCAAGCGTTGCGCGACGCCGACCGGGTGCTGTGCGCGGACGGCGCGCATCCGCAGCTGCCGTATCTCCGTGAGGCCGGAATACAGGTGGACGAGGCGTCCCCGACCGCCGAGGAACTGGTCGCGGCCTGCGCGGACGGTTCCACGGTGGTGATCGTGGCCACGGGCGAGGGCGAACCGGCCCTGACCGACGGCCTGGCCCGCCTGGCGGGCTCGGGCCGGATCCAGATGCCGGACCTGGAACTGCTCCCCGCCTCCTACGACCTGCCCGGCGCCCGCCTCCTCGACCTCGTCCAGGTCATGGACCGCATCCGCGCCGAGTGCCCGTGGTCCTCCCAGCAGACCCACAAGGGCCTGGCGAAGTACGGCATCGAGGAGGCGTACGAACTCGTCGAGGCGATCGAGGAGGGCGACCGAGACGAACTCCGCGAGGAGCTCGGCGACGTCCTCCTCCAGGTCGTCTTCCACGCCCGCATCGCCGAGGAGGACCCCGACACCCCCTTCTCCATCGACGACGTGGCCGCCGGCATCGTCACCAAGCTGATCCACCGCCACCCCCATGTCTTCGGCGACGAAACGGCGTCAACTCCCGAGGAGGTCAAGGCGCATTGGCTCCGCACCAAGGCCGAGGAGAAGCGCCGCACCTCCATCACCGAGGGCATCCCCATGGGCCAGCCGGGCCTCGCCCTCGCGTCCAAGCTGGCATCACGCGTGCGTACGGCGGGACTTGAGGTGCCGTTGCCCACGGGGGACGACGGCATCGGGTACGAACTGCTGGCGCTGGCCGTGCGGGCGGAGGCGGCAGGGGTGGATCCGGAGGCTGCGTTGCGGGCGGCGGGGCGGGTTTATCGGGATGCGATCAGGGAGAAGGAGACCGGGGTCGGCAATGGGACTGTGACCGAAGGCTGAATCGGCGGCCCTCCGACTCAGTACCTTTGGCGTGGAGTCGTTGGAGTGTGCGCGGGGGCGAGTGTGGCGACGGACGTTGAGCGGTTGGCGGTGGACGGGGCGGGTCTCCTCGCGGAGGGGGCAGCCTCAACGGCTCTGTGGGTCCCGGTTCGTGACGGCTTCGCGGGGTGGTTCCGCCGCCATGCGGCGACCGACCGCTCCTTCGGCGACTTGGCCGAGCTCAGCCCGAACACTGCTGAGAGGCAGTGGTACCTCAGGCTGCACCATGTGCTCGTGAACGCGTCCAGACCCGTCCTGGCCGCCGCTGAACTCGCCTCGCTCATCGATGAGTTGACCCCCTACTTTGCAGCGTGCCCGCACGAGCCGCATCCGTCCCAGGATCACCTCGACTTCCGGGGCAGCACCTTCAACGGAACGGTGGCGGCCGTCCAGCACAACCACTACGGCACCGGCACTCTCCACGACCCCTCCGGATGGACCACCGTGGAGGCCGCCGACCCCATCGGCCTGGGCGTGCGCAGGACCCGGCGCCTGGACCGGGACCCCGAACTCCCGCCCTACGTAAGGCGGGACATCGATGAACAGCTCGGCGCGCTCGTGAGTACCGGTGGCCTGGTGGTGGTGACGGGCGAACCCCTCGCGGGCAAGAGCCGCACCGCATGGGCCGCCGTACGCGACGCACTGTCACCGAAGACAAGGGTCTACGGCCCTTCGCCCGGCGTCGATCTGCACGCGTTGCCCGGCGTGCTGCGGGACCGGAACGGTTCGTATGTGCTCTGGCTCGACGAGTTGGAGGGTCACCTGGGTGAACGCGGCTTGGACTCGGCCCTGTTGGCGCAGCTGTCCGAGCTGCACGTGCCGGTTGTCGCGACGATGAGCGACGAGGCGTACGACGCGCGGCGCTTCGGCGGGGGACCTGCGGCACGGGTGCTCGCGCGGGCGGAGACGCTGGAGTTGACGTGCCGTTGGAGCGAGGCGGAGCTGACGAGGCTCGGAAAGAAGGACGATCCACGCCTAGCCGACGCTCGCAGATGGCACCGGGAGCGGGGCGTGACCGAGTACCTGGCGGTCGGCCCGGAGCTGTGGGACGAGTGGTGGCGGGCACGCCGGGTGACGGCGCATCCGCGCGGGCATGGGGTGGTGCGAGTGGCGGTCGACCTGGCTCGGCTCGGGGTGGACAAGGGGGTGACACCGGACGTTCTGGAGGAACTGAGCGATTACTACGAGCCGTTGGACGGGTTCGACCCGGGACGCGAGTCATGGGCGGACGCCCTCGCCTGGGCCACTGAGGTTCGGCACGGGGTGACCGGGATGCTCGTCGGGGACGGTGACGATCCACGAGGCGGGTTGCGTGCCTTCGGTTCGCTGGCGGCGGACGCGGGGCGGTCGTCGCAGACGCGCACGATTCCCCACGAGGTCTTGGAGGCGGTCAGGACGCTCGCGCTCGACGAGGGCGAGGGGTCCGCGTTCCACCTGCGGTTCGCGAAGGCAGCAGTCGCGCACTTCATGCCCCAAGCGGCGGCCGGCAGCGCGGAGGCACTGTTCCGTCTCGGCAGGTACGACCACGGTCTCGGACTGGTCCGCCGCGAACACTGCCTTTCCGAGGCGGCGAAGCAGGGCCACGACCGGGCGGCCGCCGCACTGGCCGAACTCCTCATGTCCCGCGGCGACTTGACCGAGGCCCAGCCCTACCTGGAACAGGCCGCCAAGGCCGGCGACTCCGAAGCCGCCGCCACTCTCGGCACCCTGCTCCGCGACCAGGCCGAGACCTGGTTGCGCCAGGCCGCCGATGCGGGCAACGCCGCGGCCGCCCACCAACTCGGCGACATGCTGGTCGGCACCGGCCGAGAGGGCGAGGCGCTGCGCTGGTACCGCAAGGCCGCGGCGGCGGGGCGTCGCGAGGTGGCTGCGAGTCGCGGCGCTCCCCGTACGGTGCCGGCCCGCAGCCGCGTTCCGCAGCCCCGCCCCACCGACGTCTTCGCCGACCGTCTCCTCGCCGTGCTGAGCGGTCAGCGGCCCGTCCACTGGATGCTCCGGCACACTGCGGGCCGTGCCTACGACGAACTGGCCCGGCTCGCCGAGAACGGTCCCCTGCGTGTCACCGGCGGCACCCGCCCGGTGGTTCGTGGCATCGGCTACTACGTCGCCCGCGAGGGCGCCGTGGAGGCCTTCGCCCGCATCGGCGCCGGTGACCAGGTACGGGCGATGGCCTTCCGCCTGGAACGCGGCGCGGACCTCCGCTGGTGCTGCACAGCGGTGGAACTGGGCGCCCCCACCCCCACCCCGGATACCGTCAAGGAGTGACCAACCAGCCCAGCCACCCCACCCCGCCGACCTCCGCGGCTCCCGCGACCCCCGCTCCGGACCCGGCCCCCAACCTCTTCACCTGGGAATTCGCCACCAACCCCTACCCCACCTACGCCTGGCTCCGCGAGCACGCCCCCGTGCACAGGACCCGCCTCCCCAGCGGGGTGGAGGCCTGGCTGGTCACCCGTTACTCCGACGCCAAGCAGGCGCTCGCCGACCCGCGTCTCTCCAAGAACCCCGCGCACCACGACGAACCGGCGCACGCGAAGGGCAAGACCGGGATCCCGGGTGAGCGCAAGGCCGAGTTGATGACGCATCTGCTGAACATCGACCCGCCGGACCACACGCGCCTGCGACGACTGGTCAGCAAGGCGTTCACGCCCCGGCGGGTGGCCGAATTCGCGCCCCGGGTGCAGGAGTTGACGAACGATCTGATCGACCGGTTCGCGGCCGACGGCTCCGCCGACCTCATCCACGACTTCGCCTTCCCGCTCCCCATCTACGCCATCTGCGACCTCCTCGGCGTCCCCCGCGAGGACCAGGACGACTTCCGCGACTGGGCGGGCATGATGATCCGTCACGGAGGCGGCCCGCGGGGCGGAGTCGCCCGGTCCGTCAAGAAGATGCGCGCCTACCTCGCCGACCTCATCCACCGCAAGCGCGAGGCCCTCTCCGACGCTCCCACCCCGAACTCCGGCGGGAGCGTCTCCGGCACCGCCACCTCGAACCCCGGCGGGAGCCTCTCGGGTACCCCCACCTCGAACCCCGGCGAAAACCTCCCCGGTACCCCCACCTCGAACCCCGGCGAAAACCTCCCCGGCACCCCCACCTCCGCCCCCACCGAAGACCTCCTCTCCGGCCTGATCCGCGCCTCCGACCACGGCGAGCACCTCACCGAGAACGAGGCCGCGGCGATGGCCTTCATCCTCCTCTTCGCCGGGTTCGAGACGACCGTCAATCTCATCGGCAACGGGATGTACGCCCTGCTCAGCCACCCCGAGCAGCGTGCGCGCCTGGAGAAGTCCCTGGCCGCGGGGGAGAGCGGCCTCCTCGAGACCGGCGTAGAGGAACTCCTGCGCTACGACGGCCCGGTGGAGCTCGCGACCTGGCGGTTCGCCACGCGTCCGCTCACCCTCGGCGGGCAGGACATCGCGGTCGGCGACCCCGTGCTGGTCGTACTCGCCGCCGCGGACCGTGATCCGGAGCGGTTCGCGGACCCGGACGTCCTGGACCTCGGACGGCGTGACAATCAACACCTCGGTTACGGCCACGGCATCCACTACTGCCTCGGCGCCCCGCTCGCCCGACTGGAGGGCCAGACCGCGCTCGCGACCCTCCTCACCCGCCTCCCCGACCTGCAACTCGCCGGAGATCCGGCCGACTTGCGCTGGCGCGGCGGCCTCATCATGCGCGGACTGCGCACCCTGCCCGTGGAGTTCACCCCGGAACGCCGTTGAACAGGTGGTCCGGGGCGCCGTCGGACAGGCGATCCGACTCCCTAAACCTGAAAGTGACAGTTCTTCAACTCTGTGATCTTCACGTGATCTCCGTGGCATTAACTTGTGACAAGTGATCGACTGTGGATACGTTCACCTACCAGCGCGGCGCCCCGCACCACCCCCACCCCCTTCCGCCGCGCGGTCCCCCGCTGTCACGCGAAAGGCCTCCGCATGCTCTCCGGGAACGGTCGTCACCGTCGCCCCCGTCAGGCTCCGGCTCTCCTCGTCGCGGCCGGGGTGACCGGCTCCGCCATCGCCATCCCGCTCCTCGGCGCCGCCGCCGCGAACGCCGCCGACGGCACCACCTGGGACAAGGTGGCCAACTGCGAGAGCGGCGGCTCCTGGAGCGAGAACGACGGCAACGGCTACTACGGCGGCCTGCAGATGACCCAGGACGAGTGGGAGAAGTACGGCGGCCCCGACTACGCGCCCAGCGCCGACCTGGCCAGCCGTTCCCAGCAGATAGCCGTCGCCGAGAAGATCCTCGCCGACAAGGGCACCTCCGCCTGGACCACCTGCGCGCTGCTCTCCGGCCTCACCACCACCTCGGGTTCGACGGACGTCGACACCGGCCTCGCGAGCGACTCCCCGTCGGCGGACCCGACCGACTCCGGTTCCGACTCCGACTCCGGTTCGTCGGACTCGTCTGCTTCCTCCGGCTTGTCCGACTCCGGCACCACGGACTCGACTTCGTCCGACGCGTCCGGCGATTCGGGTAGTGGCTCGACCGACAGCCCCTCGCCCACCGCGACGGACAACTCCAGCAAGTCCGACAAGTCCACCACTCCTTCGGTCGGCAACGACTCGGTCGCCGCCTCCCCGAAAATCGACGAAACGGACAACTCCGCCCAGGCGGTGGGCAAGTGGAGCCTCGTCGACACCGGAGCGCTCGGCGATGCCGACGACCAGCAGAGCACCCGGTCGACCGGTCAGCAGAGTGCCGGCAAGCATCGCGGCGCCAGCGCCGAGGAGAGCGTGTCGCCGCAGACCTACACCGTCCGCGCCGGCGACTCCCTCGCGTCCATCGCCGACTCCCTTGGCTACGACGGCGGATGGCGTGCCCTCTACGCCGAGAACAAAAAGGTGATAGGCGCCGATCCGACCCAGATCGCCGCCGGTCAGACCTTGGATGTCGGCACGGAAGTGGACGAAAAGTAGCAAGAGAGCGGCGGGAGTTCGCGTCACGCTTCGCTCGGGAATGTCCGGTTTGATCAAAGTGTGGGATGAGTCTCAGAAGGCCTGATCGTCTTTGAAATTCCGTGGATTCCGTGTCTACGGTCAAGGCCGCTCGTCACCACGAGCCCCGGCTGCCGCACACGCCGAGTCCTGCCAGCGGCCTCCGGGAACATTCGTCGCGTCAAGCGCCGTAGGCAGGAGCGGGGGACCCAAGGTAAGCGCCGGGCCCGGGAGTTGAGAGACGACCGGAACCGGCTTGGGGTGAAGTCGCGCACCGAGAGGTGTGCGGCCGGGCAACTCACACGGCCCGAACCCGACAGCTCACCTCGTAGGCGTCGGTGAGGGGATTGGGATTTTCCATGCTGTTTTCCAGCAAGGGCAAGCACCGCCGTCCGTCCAAGGCCACCCGCGTTGCCACGCTCGCCGGCGTCACCGGTGTCGCGATAGCCGCCCCGCTCATGGCGACCGGCAGCGCCTCCGCCGCGACCGCCTCCGAGTGGGACACGGTCGCCAGCTGCGAGTCCGGCGGCAACTGGTCCATCAACACCGGTAACGGCTACTACGGCGGTCTGCAGTTCTCCGCCTCGACGTGGGCCGCGTACGGCGGCACCGCCTACGCCTCCACCGCGAACCAGGCCTCCAAGTCCCAGCAGATCGCCGTGGCCGAGAAGGTTCTCGCCGCCCAGGGCAAGGGCGCCTGGCCCACCTGCGGCACCGGCCTGTCGGGCGCCTCCTACTCCGGCGGCAGCAGCTCCAGCTCCTCGAACAGCAGCAGCTCGTCGAGCAAGAGCACCACCGAGCGCTCCACCACCGACACCACCGCCTCCCGCTCCGCCGAGCGCCCGGCCGCCAAGAAGACCGTCACCACCCCGACCGGCAAGAAGGTCAAGAAGGGTGACGGCGAGTACAAGGTCGTCAAGGGCGACACCCTCAGCTCCATCGCCGAGAAGCACAAGGTGAAGGGCGGCTGGCAGCAGCTGTTCAAGCTGAACAAGGACATCATCGACGACGCCGACTTCATCTTCCCGGGCCAGCAGCTCCACCTGAAGTGACCTACGCGGCTCGTAGCTGAACCACAGCGCCCTCACATCCGTGGTGTCCATCATGGAGACCCCGTGAGGGTCACCCCCGTCCCCCACGGGCTCCCCGCTCCGGTGCGTGTTCCCCCGTACGCACCGGGGCGGGGCTTTTTCGCGTTCCCGTCCCCATGCCTGCCGCTTGCCGGGACTTTTTGTTCCGTTCGGAAACAATTTACTCTCGGTTCTGTCCATCAGGCGGCCGACCGGATGGCCAATCGCCCCGAGCCGGTTAGGCTCGTCTCGCAGAGCCGCTGCGGTGTTGCCGTAGCCGCGTCAGATCCCAAGAAGGAGATGCTCGTGCCGTCCATCGACGTCGTCGTAGCCCGGGAAATCCTGGACTCCCGAGGCAACCCCACGGTCGAGGTCGAGGTCGGCCTCGACGACGGCAGCACGGGTCGTGCCGCCGTTCCGTCCGGCGCCTCCACGGGTGCCTTCGAGGCCATCGAGCTGCGTGACGGAGACCCCAACCGCTACGGCGGCAAGGGTGTCGAGAAGGCCGTACTCGCCGTCATCGAGCAGATCGGCCCGGAGCTCGTCGGCTACGACGCCACCGAGCAGCGCCTGATCGACCAGGCGATGTTCGACCTGGACGCCACCGACAACAAGGGCTCGCTCGGCGCCAACGCCATCCTCGGCGTCTCCCTCGCCGTCGCGCACGCCGCGTCCGAGGCCAGCGACCTCCCCCTCTTCCGCTACCTCGGCGGTCCGAACGCGCACCTGCTGCCCGTTCCGATGATGAACATCCTGAACGGCGGCTCGCACGCCGACTCGAACGTGGACATCCAGGAGTTCATGATCGCCCCGATCGGCGCGGAGTCCTTCTCCGAGGCGCTGCGCTGGGGCGCCGAGGTCTACCACACCCTCAAGAAGGTGCTGAAGACCAAGGGCCTGTCCACCGGCCTGGGCGACGAGGGCGGCTTCGCCCCGAACCTGGAGTCCAACCGCGCCGCCCTCGACCTCATCATCGAGGCCATCAAGCAGGCCGGTTACATCCCCGGCGAGCAGATCGGGCTCGCGCTCGACGTCGCCGCGTCCGAGTTCTACAAGGACGGCAAGTACGAGTTCGAGGGCAAGTCCCGCTCGGCCGCCGAGATGACCGAGTACTACGAGGAGCTCGTCTCCGCGTACCCGCTCGTCTCGATCGAGGACCCGCTGTACGAGGACGACTGGGCCGGCTGGAAGGTCATCACCGACCGCATCGGCGACAAGGTCCAGATCGTCGGCGACGACCTCTTCGTCACCAACCCCGAGCGCCTCGCCCGCGGCATCGAGGAGGGCACGGCCAACGCCCTGCTCGTCAAGGTGAACCAGATCGGCTCGCTGACCGAGACCCTGGACGCCGTCGAGATGGCCCAGCGCAACGGTTTCAAGTGCATGATGTCCCACCGCTCCGGCGAGACCGAGGACACCACCATCGCCGACCTCGCCGTCGCGGTGAACTGCGGCCAGATCAAGACCGGCGCCCCGGCCCGCTCGGACCGCGTCGCCAAGTACAACCAGCTGCTCCGCATCGAGGAGATCCTCGACGACGCCGCCGAGTACGCGGGCCGCAGCGCCTTCCCCCGCTTCAAGGGCTGATCCCGGGACCCCCCGGGTCAATCCTTAGCCAGTCGTACGTACGTCCCCGCACCCGGTCCCGTACCGTGTGCGGGGACGTACGCACGTGTGAAGGGGAGGCGGGACATGGCCGTGAAGGACCGGGACCGGTTCTCCACCGCGACCAGGCTCAAGCTGCTCGGCGAGCAGACGGCGGCCCGTGTCTACCGCTCCCAGACCAAGCGGCAGGCCCGCCGCTCCCGGCTCACCGGCCGGGCGGCCCTCCTCGCCCTGGTGCTGTGTTCGCTGATCGTGGCGCTGGCGTACCCGATAAGGCAGTACGTCTCCCAGCGCGCCGAGATCTCCGACCTGGAGCGGCAGCAGGCCCAGGCCCGCCAGCGGGTCGAGCAGCTGCGCGACCTGAAGGCGCGCTGGCAGGACGACTCGTACGCGGAGCAGCAGATCCGGCAGCGGCTGCACTACGTGATGCCCGGGGAGACCGGCTACATCGTGATCGACCCGGACGCGGCGAAGCAGTCGCGCGCGGAGCTGGGGGCGGCCGACCGCCCGTGGTACTCGAACGTCTGGGACGGCGTGGACAAGTCCGACGCCTCCGACCAGTGACACCGAACTGACAGAGAGATTTTCGTACCGGCATGGAAAAGCCCCCGCCGTCCACTCCGCGCACCGAGCCCACCGACGCGGACGTCGAGGCCTTCAAGCAGCAGCTCGGGCGTCCGCCGCGCGGGCTGCGCGCGATCGCACACCGTTGCCCGTGCGGCCAGCCGGACGTGGTGGAGACGGCCCCCCGCCTCCCCGACGGCACCCCCTTCCCGACGACGTACTACCTCACGTGCCCGCGCGCCGCCTCGGCGATCGGCACGCTGGAGGCCAACGGCGTCATGAAGGAGATGACGGAGCGGCTGCGGACGGACCCGGAACTCGCCGCCGCGTACCGCGCAGCCCACGAGGACTACATCGCGCGCCGTGACGCCATCGAGGTCCTGGAGGGCTTCCCGAGCGCGGGCGGCATGCCGGACCGGGTGAAGTGCCTGCACGTCCTGGTGGGCCACTCCCTGGCCGCGGGCCCGGGCGTCAACCCGCTGGGCGACGAGGCGCTCGCGATGCTGCCGGAGTGGTGGGCCAAGGGGCCGTGCGTGACGGTGACGAAGGAGTACGAGAAGTGACCCGGGTCGCCGCCGTCGACTGCGGTACGAACTCGATCCGCCTCCTCGTCGCCGACGTGGACCCGGCGACAGGCCAACTCGTCGACCTGGACCGGCGGATGACGATCGTGCGCCTCGGCCAGGGTGTGGACAAGACCGGCCGGCTGGCCCCCGAGGCGCTGGAACGCACCTTCGCCGCCTGCCGCGACTACGCGGCGATCATCAAGGAACTCGGCGCCGAACGCCTCCGCTTCGTGGCCACGTCCGCCTCCCGCGACGCCTCGAACCGCGACGACTTCGTCCGCGGGGTCCTGGACATCCTCGGCGTCGAGCCGGAGGTGATCACGGGCGACGAGGAGGCGGAACTCTCCTTCACCGGCGCGACGGCGGAACTGGCCGGCCGGGACGACCTGGCCCTCGCCAAGCCCTACCTGGTCGTGGACATCGGCGGCGGCTCCACGGAGTTCGTGGTCGGCGACGACGCCGTCCGCGCCGCCCGCTCCGTGAACATCGGCTGCGTCCGCATGACCGAGCGCCACCTGGTCCGCGACGGCAAGGTCACCGACCCGCCCACCCCGGACCAGATCACGGCGATGCGCGCCGACATCGAGGCCGCCCTCGACCTCGCCGAACAGACGGTCCCCCTCCGCGAGGCCCGCACCCTGGTCGGCCTGGCCGGCTCGGTCACCACGGTCTCGGCGATCGCCCAGAACCTCCCCGAGTACGACACGGAGGCCATCCACCACTCCCGCGTCTCCTACGACCGCGTCCGCGAGATCACGGAGTCCCTGCTCCGCTCCACCCACGCCGAACGCGCCGCCATCCCCTCCATGCACCCGGGCCGCGTCGACGTCATCGGCGCGGGCGCCCTCGTCCTCCTCTCGATCATGGAGCGGGTCGGGGCCAGCGAGGTCGTGGTGAGCGAGCACGACATCCTGGACGGAATCGCGTTCAAGGCGGCGGAAGAGGCCGGGGCGGGCAAGGCCCCCTGAGATTCGGCCCTCGCCCGCGTCCCCCGTCGGGCATAGTCGGTGCAGGGCGCTCACGGACCTGCGGTCGGTGAGCGGAACGTGCGTGACGGGGGGTGTGGATGATGGCAGTGCTGCCGTTCGACATCGTGGTCGTCGTCCTGATCGGGTTGCTGATCTGGGCGTTGGTCCGTTCCCGCGCGCGACGGGCCCAGGCGCGGCGTCAGGCCGGGACGGGACCGACCGTCCTGCCACGCGTCCCCCAGGCGCACAACCAGGGGGGCCGTACCCCTCCAGCAGCCGGTGACCCGGGGCGACGTCCCATGCTGACGGTGGCCGCCGAGATAGCCGGGATCCTCGGGCTGTTCATCGCCCTGATCGCCCTCATCTCCACGCGCTAGGAAGGGCGGACGCGGACCACCAGCTTCCCCGTGGCCCGGTTGTGCTCCATGTCCCCGTGGGCCAGCGGTACTTGCTCCAGGCCGTGGTACACCCGGTCGACAGGGAAGGCGAGTTGGCCGGCGGCGACCGCGTCGAGGATGTCCTGGAAGACCGCGGGGGACAGGTCGGACGCGTCGCCGAAGTAGCCCGCGAGGCGAACTCCCCTCGGCAGGTACTCGTTCGGGGAGAAGTCCCGCACCGTCCACTGGTTGGAGAGGCTGCCGCCGAAGCAGGCCGTGCCGTGGACGCGGACCGTGCGCAGGGTGTCCTGGAGGGTCGGGGTGCCGACGAGGTCGAGGGCGGCGTCGACACCGTCCGGGTACAACTCCCGTACGGCGGACGTCACTTCGCCGGTGTCGAGGAGAGGGTGGTCGACGCCCCGCTCCTTCAGCAGAGCCAGCCGATCGGGGCGCCGGGTGGTGGACAGCACCGTGGCGCCACGCCGGCGGGCCAGCGCGGCGGCGGCCAAGCCCACGGAGGAGGTACCGCCCCGGATCAGCAGGGACTGCCCCGGCTGCAGATCCAGCCCGACGGTGAGCGAGCCGTAGGCCGTCTGCACCATCTCCGGCAGCGCGCCCAGCACCTCCCAGGGCAGCTCGGTCTGGACGGGGATCACCTGCGCCAGCGGCACGGACGTGTACTCGGCGTACCCGCCGTCGTAGGTCCGCCCCATGTCTCCCATCATCGCGACGACCTTCTGCCCGGGAGCCAGCCCACTGCCGGCCGGGGCCGCGTCGACGGTCCCCGTGGCCTCGATGCCCGGCACCCGCGGGAAGCTGACGCCCTCGCTCACCCCCAGCCGCAGCTTCAACTCCGACCGGTTGACCCCGAAGGCCTCCACCCGGATACGCACCCACCCGTCCCGCTCGGGCGGCAGCGGGAGCGTGATCAGCCGCAGGTTCTCCACGGGGCCGGGGCCGGAGAGCTGGACGGCACGCATGGTGCTCGGCGAGGACGTCATGGGCCTGCCAACGTGCGACCGGGCCGGCTTCATTCCCGACTCGCCCTGGTTTTAAGGCCGTTGGCGTACGCGCAGGTCAGAAGTCCGCGATCAGGAGCCGGTAGCCGACGTCGAGGGTGTCGCGGGGGAGCAGGTCGGCGTACCGGGTGTGCCAGCGGCCCGTGGTGAGGTCGTCGGCGAGCAGCGTCAGGCCGGGGGCGAGGGTGTCGTCTCCGGTCTGGGCGGGCAATGGAGATGTCGGCGCGCACCTCGGGGGCAGAGGTCTACGACCAGGAGCCGGTAGCTGACATCGACGGTGTCCAGCGCGAGCAGGTCGGCGTTCTGCTCGTGCCGGCGGCCCGTCGTGAGGTCGTCCCGGAGCAGCGTCAGGCCGGGCGAGGGGGTGACTTCCTCGATCTGGGCGTCGAGATGCCAGCGCGCACCTGGGGGTCAGAGGTCTGCGACCAGGAGCCGGTAGCCGACGTCGAGGGTGTCGCGGGGGAGCAGGTCGGCGTACCGCTCGTGCCAGTGGCCCGTCGCGAGGTCGTCGGCGAGTCTCGTCAGGCCGGGGGCGAGGGCGTCGTCTCCGGTCTGGGCGAGCATCGAGATGCCGGCGCGTACCTGGGGGTCGAGGTAGGCGTGGGGGCGGCGCCAGTAGGCCGCGCCGAAGCCGTCCGTGCAGTCGTGCGGGACCGGGACGGGCTCCGTCCGCGCTCCGCCGAGCAGTGCGGCCAGGCGTTCGGGCGGGACGGCGCGGGTGTCGTCGTAGGCCGCCGCCTGGGGGAGGTAGTCGCGGACGAGCCAGAACCGTTCGCGGAAGACCCGCTGGTCCCAGGTCAGGACGACGACGCGGCGGCGCGCGACCCGGCGGAGTTCGGCGAGACCCGCCGCGAGGTCGGTCCAGTGGTGGACGGTCAGCAGCGCCATGACGGCGTCGGCGGCGTTGTCGCGCAGCGGCAGGCGTTCGGCCACCGCGCGGACTGCGGGCGCCGATCCGGGCGGGCGCTGGGCGAGCATGATCCGGCTGGGTTCCACGGCGAGCAGCGTGTGCGGCGGTTCGTAGGAGCCGGTGCCCGCGCCCACGTCGATCACGTCCTCCGCGTCCCCGAGCGCGGCCCGGATCCGCGCGGCGACGCGTGGGTCCGGGCGCCGGGTCCTGGCATACGTCGTGCCGAGCGTGTCGTAGACGGCCATGCCTTTGAGTATGGGGAGACGGCGCTCTGCCGGACCCTCGCGAGCCCGAATTATTACTCGCCGGTATTAAACTCCTGAGCAGCCCATATAACGTATGAGCGGTTGCAGGGGCGCTCGCCGACCCCCTCCGGAACACGTCCGTAAGAAAGTTCGTGAAGTTCTTCACAAGGAATTCTGTCCTGGTGGACGACGAGACTGCCCCGGTTGGCCCTTCCGGGGTTCCGGCGGGCCTGGGAACGTGCTCGGCGGGGTGGTGCGGGAGTGATTCGGGGGAGTTTCGGGAGGGTGTCGTGGAGGTGTGGTCCAGGGGTGCCGGAGAGGTAGATCGGCAGCTCACGCGGCCTTGACAACGGGGCGAACCGACCCGTGGTTCCCCGCCCGCGGAGTGACGTGGATCATGCGAGTCGCGGAGGATAACACACCCCCCACCGATGCTTGTGAAGGGGCGCACGAGCGACCCCCCTGGGGCAGGTGGATACTCGATGCCATGAGCACCACGGAGCGTCCCAGGATCCTCGTAGTAGGCGGTGGGTACGTAGGCCTGTACGCAGCTCGGCGCATTCTCAAGAAGATGCGCTACGGCGAGGCGACCGTCACGGTCGTCGACCCCCGGTCGTACATGACCTACCAGCCCTTCCTCCCCGAAGCCGCCGCCGGCAGCATCTCCCCTCGGCACGTCGTCGTCCCGTTGCGACGCGTCCTGCCCAAGGCGGAGGTCCTCACCGGCCGGGTCACCACCATCGACCAGGACCGCAAGGTCGCCACGATCGCCCCCCTCGTGGGCGAGGCGTACGAGCTGCCTTTCGACTACCTCGTCATCGCGATGGGCGCGGTCTCCCGCACCTTCCCGATCCCCGGCCTCGCCGAACAGGGCATCGGCATGAAGGGCATCGAGGAGTCCATCGGCCTGCGCAACCACGTCCTTGAGCAGCTCGACAAGGCCGACTCCACCACCGACGAGGAGATCCGCCGCAAGGCGCTCACCTTCGTCTTCGTCGGCGGCGGCTTCGCCGGCGCGGAGACCATCGGTGAGGTCGAGGACATGGCCCGGGACGCGGCCAAGTACTACACCAACGTCTCCCGCGAGGACATGCGCTTCGTCCTCGTCGACGCCGCCGACAAGATCCTCCCGGAGGTCGGCCCCAAGCTCGGCCTCTACGGCAAGGAGCACCTGGAGAGCCGCGGGATCGAGATCTACCTCTCGACCTCGATGGACTCCTGCGTCGACGGCCACGTCGTGCTGAAGAACGGCCTTGAGGTCGACTCCAACACGATCGTGTGGACGGCCGGCGTCAAGCCGAACCCCGTTCTCTCCCGCTTCGGCCTCCCGCTCGGCCCGCGCGGTCACGTCGACGCCCAGCCGACCCTCCAGGTCACCGGCACCGACTACGTCTGGGCCGCCGGCGACAACGCCCAGGTCCCCGACATCGCCGCCCGCAAGGCCGGCGTCGAGAACGCCTGGTGCCCGCCGAACGCCCAGCACGCGCTGCGCCAGGCGAAGGTCCTCGGCGACAACGTGATCTCCGGTATGCGGGGCTTCCCGCAGAAGGAGTACTCGCACGCCAACAAGGGTGCGGTCGCCGGTCTCGGCCTGCACAAGGGCGTCGCGATGATCGTCATGGGCAAGGTGAAGATCAAGGTCAAGGGCCGTCTCGCCTGGTACATGCACCGCGGCTACCACGGTCTGGCCATGCCGACCTGGAACCGCAAGATCCGCGTCTTCGCCGACTGGACGCTCGCGATGTTCCTCAAGCGCGAGGTCGTGTCGCTCGGCGCCATGGAGAACCCCCGCGAGGAGTTCTACGAGGCCGCCAAGCCGGCGCCGGCTCCGGCCGCCGCCGCGAAGTCCGAGGAGAAGGCCAAGGCCTCCTGACCGTCCACGGTCACCTCTGACGACGCGAGAAGACGTAAGAAGCAGCAACCCCGAAGGGGCCGTCCGCCATCCGTGGTGCGGGCGGCCCCTTCGGCGTGCTCCCACGTGTCACCTACATGGCTGCTACATGCATTTTGCCTACTCGTAACGCTCAAGCAGGACTGCGATCGGGCCTGGCCGGTGTTTACGTAGTGATGGACAATTCCGGGATCCGCGTCACGGAGGTGTGCGCCATGGCTGATGCCGCGCTGCGGCTCAAATCCCTCTTCGAACAGCTACTGGGAACCCCCATCCCGCTGCGCATCCGCGCCTGGGACGGTTCCGAGGCAGGACCGCCCGATGCGCCGACCTTGGTCGTACGCAATCGCCGTGCCCTGCGCCGACTCCTGTGGAAGCCCGGCGAACTGGGCATGGCCCGCGCCTGGGTCTCCGGCGACCTGGGCATCGAGGGCGACCTGTACGCCGCCCTCGACGCGATGTCCGAGCTGGTGTGGGAGCGCGGCGAGGACGCCCGCACCCTCGCCCAGGCCCTGCGCGACCCCGACGTGCGGTCCGCCGTACGCGGACTGGTCAAGCTCGCCGGACTCCCGCTGCCGCCCGCCCCTCCCCCCGAGGAGGTCCGCCGCAGCCGGGCCCACCTCCACACCAAACGCACCGACAAGCGCGCCATCAGCCACCACTACGACGTCGGCAACGACTTCTACGAGATCGTCCTCGGCCCCTCGATGGTCTACTCGTGCGCCTACTGGGAGTCCCCGGACGGCACGTTGGAGGACGCCCAGCGCGACAAGCTCGAACTCATCTGCCGCAAGCTGGAGTTGACGCCGGGTCAGCGACTCCTCGACGTCGGCTGCGGCTGGGGTTCGATGGCGATCCACGCGGCCCGCGAGTACGGCGTGAGCGTGGTCGGCGTGACCCTCTCCCAGGAACAGGCGGCCTACGCCCGTAAGCGCGTCGCGGGCGAGGGACTCACCGACAAGGTGGAGATCCGGGTACAGGACTACCGGGACGTCACCGACGGACCCTACGACGCCATCTCCTCCATCGGCATGGCCGAACACGTGGGCACCGAGCGGTACTTGGAGTACGCCAGGGACCTCTTCGGCTTGCTCAGACCGGGCGGGCGGCTGCTGAACCACCAGATCGCCCGCCGCCCCTGGCAGGACGAATCGGCGTACGACATCGACGAGTTCATCGACGCGTACGTCTTCCCCGACGGTGAACTCGCCCCGATCGGCACCACCGTGACCCAGCTGGAGAGTGCCGGGTTCGAGGTGCGGGACGTCGAGTCGATCCGCGAGCACTACGCGCTCACCCTGCGCCGCTGGGTCGCCAACCTGGAGGCCGAGTGGGCACGCGCGGCCAAGCTCGCCGGGGTCGGCCGGGCCCGCGTCTGGCGCCTGTACATGGCGGCCTCCGCGCTCGCCTTCGAGCGCAACCGCATCGGCGTCAACCAGGTCCTGGCCGTGCGCACCCCGGACGGCGGGAACTCCGGGATGGCGTTGCGCGCCCGCACCTGGAACTGAGCACGTTTCCCGGAGAACAGCGAGCACGGCAAGGGGCCCCGTTCCGATCCGGAACGGGGCCCCTGCCTCATGGCCGTCAACTCCTCTACTGCTACTCGGACTTGATGGCCGACAGCATGTTCAGCTTCGCCGCGCGCCGGGCCGGCCACAGTGCGGCCAGGACGCCGACCGTGCCCGCGAGGAGCAGGAAGAGCGCCATCCGGGCCCAGGGGATGACGAGTTCGTAGGTCGCCATCTTCGCGCCGATCAACTCGCCCGCCGCCCAGCCGAAGAACACGCCGAGACCGATGCCGAGCACCCCGCCGAAGAGCGAGATGACCAGGGACTCCAGGCGGACCATCCGCTTGATGCCCTTGCGGTCGAGGCCGATCGCGCGCAGCATCCCGATCTCCTGGGAGCGCTCGAAGACCGACATGGCAAGGGTGTTGATGACCCCGATGACCGCGACGATCACCGCCATGGCGAGCAGGCCGTAGACCATGTTGAGGATGAGCGTGAAGACCTGCGCGATGCTGTCGGAGAGGTCCTTCTTGTCCTGGACCTTGACCGCCGGGTTGGAGCCCAGGGCCTTCTCCAGCTTGTCCTTCGTCGAACTCGACGCCCCGTCAGCGGTCTTGACCAGGATCTGCATGTCGGCCGGGTCGGTCTGGTGCGGGGCGAGCGTCGCGTTGTCGAGCATGATGCCGCGGATCAGCGCGTTGCCCTCGTAGACCGCGGAGACGGTGAGCTGCTGCGCCTTGCCGTCCTCGTAGTGCGTGGTGAAGGTCGAACCGGCCTTCCAGCCATAGGACTTGGCCGTGTCGTCGTCCACGACCACCTGCGTGCCGGCGACCTTGAAGGTGCCGCTGTCGACCTTGAGGTCGGTGAGCTTGGTGATCGCGGAGCCGTTGACGCCGGTCAGGAACTCGGTCTTGCCGTCGATGCGCGAAGGGGCGTTGCGCAGCGGGCTGCTGGCGGTGATGCCGGACGTGGTGGTGAGGGCCTTGTCGACGTCCGGGGAGAGCGAGTTGCCGTTCGCCATCGAGACGATGTAGTCGGCGCTGATCGCGGACGAGGCCATCTTGTCGATCGCCTGCTGGAGGCTGCCCGCCATCACCGTCATGCCGGTGATGAGGGTGAGGCCGATCATCAGCGCGGAGGCCGTGGCGGCCGTACGGCGCGGGTTGCGCACCGAGTTCTGGCGGGCCAGCTTGCCGGAGATCCCGAAGATCCGCAGGACCGGCGCCGAGGCCGCGATCAGCGGGCGGGACAGCAGCGGGGTCAGGATGAACACACCGATGATGAGGAGGACGGCGCCGAATCCCATGGGCGCCTGGCCGTCCGAACCGTTCATCGACGTGGCCGCGATGACGACCGCGATGCCCGCGCCGGAGAACAGCGCGCCGAGCGTGTTGCGCAGGACGAGGGACTTGGTGGTGGCCGCCGCGTGCAGGCTGCTCATCGCGGCGACCGGCGGGATCTTCGCGGCGCGGCGGCCGGGCAGCCAGGCGGCGAGCATCGTGATGAGGATGCCGACCGCGAGGGCGCTCAGCACCGTGTTCGAGGTGATGACCAGCGGGCCGTCCGGGACGGTCGCGCCGATCGTGCCCATCAGGCCGCGCAGCCCGGCGCCGATGCCGATACCGGCGAGCAGACCGGCCACCGCGGCGACCGCGCCGACCACGAACGCCTCAAGGAGCACCGACCGCGTGACCTGCCGGCGCGAGGCGCCGACGGCGCGCAACAGGGCCAGTTCCTTGGTGCGTTGGGCGACCAGCATGGTGAAGGTGTTGGCGATGATGAAGGTGCCGACGAAGAGCGCGATGCCCGCGAAGACCAGCAGCCCCGACTTCAGCCCGCTCATCGACGAGGCGATCGCCTCGGCCTGGTCGTCGGCGAGCTTCTTCGCGGTGGTGGTCTCGGTGAGGCCCTTCGGCAGAGCGCCGTCCAGCTGCGCCTTCAGCGCGGCCTGACTGGTCCCGGCCGCGGCCTTCACGTCGATCTCGTCGTACGTCCCCGCCTTGCCGAACAGCTTCTGCGCGGTCGCGGTGTCGAAGAGGGCGAGGCTGCCGCCGGCGGCGACGTTGCCGTCGTCGGTGGTGAAGATGCCGGTGATCTTGGGGGTCAGGACCGGCCCATCGACCGACAGACGCACGGTGTCGCCGACCTTGTACCCGGCGCGCTTGGCGGTCTCGGAGTCGATGGCGACCTGGTCGCTGCCGTGCGGCGCGGCACCGGAGGTGAGGGGATACCGGGCGTCCTTGCTGCCCCAGTAGTTCCCGCCCTCGGACTGGAAGCCGCCGCCGATGAGCTTGCCCTTCTTGTCGGCGATGGCGGTGAAGCCGTTGACGACCCCGGTCGCGGACGCGGCCCCCGGCACCTTGGCGCTGGTGTCGAGCATGGCCTGGGTCAGCTCGGGCGTCTTGCCGACCGTGTCGCCCTTGTCGTCCTGGGACTTGGGCTGGACGGCCACGTCGACCTGGTCGAAGCCCTTGGCCGAGCTGTTCTGGAAGGCGTTCGAGATGGTGTTGGTGAAGACCAGGGTCCCCGACACGAACGCGACGCCGAGCATCACGGCGAGCACGGTCATGAGGAGCCGGGCCTTGTGCGCGAGTACGTTGCGCAAGGCGGTACGGAACATGGGTCTACTCAGTCCAGGTCTACGAGGGGTGAGCCGGGCGGCACAGCCGGGTGCCGGGGCGGTGAAGTCGGGCCCGGGGCAGCGGAGTCGAGCGCCGCCGGGCAGCGAGGTCAGAGGCCCTGGCGGTGAAGTCGGCTGCCGGGGCCATGAGGTGATGGAGCGTCAGGAGACCTAGCTGGTGCGGCCCTTGGCATCGAACTGCTTCATGCGGTCGAGCACCGAGTCCGCCGTCGGCTCGTAGACCTCGTCGACGATGCGGCCGTCCGCGAGGAAGACCACCCGGTCCGCGTAGGCCGCGGCCACCGGGTCGTGGGTGACCATGACCACCGTCTGGCCCAGCTCCCGTACGGAGTTGCGGAGGAAGCCCAGCACCTCGGCGCCGGAGCGCGAGTCCAGGTTTCCGGTCGGCTCGTCGCCGAAGATGATGTCGGGGCGGGAGGCCAACGCGCGTGCCACGGCGACGCGTTGCTGCTGGCCGCCGGAGAGCTGGGAGGGCCGGTGCTTCAGCCGGTCGGCGAGGCCGATCATCGTGATCACCGAGTCCAGCCACTGCTTGTCCGGCTTGCGGCCCGCGATGTCCATCGGGAGCGTGATGTTCTCCAGGGCCGTCAGCGTCGGCAGCAGGTTGAACGCCTGGAAGATGAAACCGATCTTGTCCCGGCGCAACTTCGTGAGCTGCTTGTCCTTCAGGGAGCCCAGCTCGGTGTCACCGATGCGCACGGAACCGGAGGAGAAGGTGTCCAGACCGGCGACGCAGTGCATCAGCGTGGACTTGCCGGACCCCGAGGGGCCCATGATCGCGGTGAACTCGGCCTGCCGGAAGGCGATGGAGACCCGGTCGAGGGCGACCACCTGGGTCTCGCCCTGTCCGTAGATCTTGGAAAGATCCGTGGCGCGCGCGGCCACGGAGGTGGTCCGTTCGGCGATGGGAGTGGTGGTCACGGAGGGCGCTCCTGTCGGGACGACGGTTTGGGCGACGGTATTGCTTGGATACGCCACCCATCCTCTCGGCCCCATCGCGCCGTGTAGTCAGCCGCTGTTCCGGTTCCGGGGGCAGCCTTCAGTCGGACTGCGCTCAGCGGTGTCATACCTGGGGATGAGGACCACCCCCGAGACGACCCCGGCGGAGACTCTCGGGACCACCTCTGTGAACGATCACGTCAAGAACCGGTGGAGCACCCTCGTTCGGGCGGTGAAATTCCGTCATTCCGCATACGAGGCCCCAGATCGCACGCAAGGCTGTTGGCAAGTGCTGATGGCGCATTCCGTGGTCTGATGCACCCTCAGACATCAATAAAATAAGACAACATCGGTCCGCCTGCCCGCTGTTGGGGACGCGCGTCCCGATAGGCTCGTGACCTCGATGCGGAGCCCACGGCCTGCCCGGATGGTGGAATGCAGACACGGCGAGCTTAAACCTCGCTGCCCCTTCGCGGGCGTGCCGGTTCAAGTCCGGCTCCGGGCACCATCGCAGTTACTCGGCGTGACGCACGGCGACGGTGAGTTGTCGTAGCGTCCCCTCGGCGGCCCTCGCCACCCCCTTCCCGACCGTTGACAGGTAACCCCTGCGGCCAGAGACTTGAGTCGTACCAATGAGGTGAAGAGAAATTCACCAGGCGAACATGCCTGACTGTCCCCCGCCCGAAGGGAACGTCCGATGCGTACCACCGTCGGCATCATCGGAGCCGGCCCCGCCGGGCTCCTCCTCGCCCGGCTGCTGCACAACGCCGGGATCGACTCGGTCGTGCTGGAGAGCCGGGACCGGGAGTACGTCGAGCACCGGCAGCGCGCCGGGATCCTGGAGCAGGGCACGGTCGACGTGCTGCGCGCGGCCGGCGCCGGTGAGCGCATGGACCGGGAGGGGCTGCGGCACGACGGGATCGAGCTGCGGTTCGACCGGCAGCGGCACCGGGTGGACTTCCCGGCCCTCACCGGCGGCCGTAGCGTCACGGTCTACGCGCAGACCGAGGTGTGCAAGGACCTGATCGCCCTCCAACTCGCCGACGGAGGACCGCTGTTGTTCGAGGCGGAGGCCTTGGCGGTGGAGGGCGCGGACACCGACCGCCCCCGCGTCCGCTTCCGGTACCAGGGCCGCGAGGACGTCCTCGACTGCGACTACGTCGTCGGATGCGACGGCTTCTGGGGCGTCGCCCGCAACGCCATCCCCACCGACCTCACCCGCGTCTTCGAGCGCTCGTACCCCTACGCCTGGCTCGGCATCCTCGCCGACGTAGCGCCCTCCCACGACGAGCTGGTCTACGCCCGCCACGAGCGCGGCTTCGCCCTCCTCTCGATGCGCTCCCCGTCCGTCTCCCGTCTCTACCTCCAGGTGGAGGAGGGCGCGGACGCGGAGGGCTGGAGCGACGACGACATCTGGGCCGAGCTGGAGCGCCGGTTCGAGACGGAGGACGGCTGGAAACTCGACCGCGGACCCATCACCCAGAAGTCCGTCACCCCGATGCGTTCGTACGTCCACGAGCCCATGCGGTACGGACGGCTCTTCCTCGCCGGGGACGCCGCGCACATCGTCCCGCCGACCGGAGCGAAGGGCCTGAACCTCGCCGTCGGCGACGTCGTCACCTTCGCGAGGGCGCTGACGTACAAGAAGGAGACGGGCGGCGAGGCGCGGCTCGACGACTACTCCGCCACCTGTCTGCGGCGGGTGTGGCAGGCCGAGCGGTTCTCCTACGACATGACGAGCCTCCTGCACCGCGCGCCCGACGCGACGGCCTTCGAGGGGCGGCTCCAGCTGGCCCGGCTGGAGCGGATCGCGAGCTCGCGGGCGGCCGAGACGGATCTTGCCGAGGCGTACACCGGGTTCCCGTTCGGTGAACAGGGACAGGAGCAGGGACGGGAACGGGGATAAGGGGTCTCTAAGGGGGTCGTCACGGCTTGGTACCAGTGTTCGCACGGGGTGCGATCCACCGCGTACCTTGGCAGGACGAGGGGAAGATCCTCCCCAAGAGGTAGGGTCAATCCTTTGCCTACCTATTACTCTTGAGCCCAAGGCCGCGCGAGGCGGCCATGGAGGAGTGAAATGAGGAGCAGAAACCCGGTCTTCTCGCGACGGGGGTTCAGCCGCGACAACGGCTACGCGGGCTTCAACACCGCGCCGCAGGCCGGGGGCCCCGCCGTGGGCACGCAGGGCAACCCCTACGCGGGCGGCAACCCGTACGCGCAGAACCCGTACGCCCAGCAGGACCTTCAGCAGGGCGCGCCGCCGCAGGCCCCGGCCACCACCGGCCGGATGACCATGGACGACGTGGTCCTGCGCACCGGCACCACCCTCGGCACGCTGATCGTGACGGCCGCCCTCGCCTGGGCGCTGCTCCCGGTCGACGACGCCAACATCGGCCGTTCGTACGGCATCGGTATCGGTGCCGCGCTGGTCGCGATGGTCCTGGCGTTCGTCCAGTCCTTCAAGCGCAAGCCCGTCCCGGCGCTGATCCTGTCGTACGCCGCGCTGGAAGGCGTCTTCCTCGGCGTCGTCTCCAGCGTCGTCGACAACCGCATCGCGAGCGGCGCGGCCATGCAGGCCGTGATCGGCACGATGGCGGTCTTCGCCGGCGTCCTCATCGCGTACCGCGCGGGCTGGATCCGCGTGAACCGCCGGTTCTACGGCTTCGTGATGGCGGCCGCGCTCGGCTTCGTGCTGCTGATGGTCGTGAACCTGCTGTTCGCGGTGTTCGGCGGCGGTGACGGCCTCGGCTTCCGCAGCGGCCCGCTCGGCATCTTCTTCGGCGTCGTCGGCATCATCCTCGGCGCGTGCTTCCTCGCCCTCGACTTCAAGCAGGTCGAGGACGGGATCGCCTACGGCGCGCCCAAGGAAGAGGCCTGGCTCGCGGCCTTCGGGCTCACGCTGACGCTGGTGTGGATCTACATGGAGTTCCTGCGGCTCCTGTCGATCCTGAACAGCAACAACTAGCGGCGGTACGGCGGTAGTTCCGCCCGCTTCCCGCTTGCGCGAAAGGGCCCCGGGTTCGTTCCCGGGGCCCTTCGTCATGTCCGTGTCCGTGGTGGGTCGGTCTGTGGTGCGCGCCTAGAGCAGTTTGCGCGCGGCCCTCCTCAGGTCGTACTCGTGAATGATCGCCTTGGCGTGGCCGTACGCGAGGTCGTGCTCGGCGCGGAGCCAGCTGACCTTCTCCTCGAAGCGGAAGAGGGCGGGGCCTTCGTCGACGGTGCGCAGCCAGTCGGACACTTCACGACCGGTGCAGTGGGGGATGCGGGCGAGCATGTTGCGGTGGGTCTCCTGGGAGAACACTTGGGACATCGGCGCCTCCGGACGCATGGGGTGTAAGCCGGTCCTTCAGGTCACCGTGCCTGAGCGTTCGCCCGTTGGCAACAGTCCCGGTACGGCGCGTAGTCTCGCGGCGTGGTGGATACGACGCGGTTGACTCAAGCGGTGGATCACTTCGCGGACCGGCTTCGGGCTGCGCCGCAGAGTCGTTTGCAGAGGGGTGCCGCTGCCGAGGCTCTGGGGCTGGCCAGGGAGTTCGCCCTGTGGGCGCAGCGGGTCGAGGATCCCTCGGGGGAGCCTCGGGAGATGCCGGACGCGGGGATGTTCGCCGCGGCGGATCAAATCACCGTTGCCGTGCATGACTTGGCGGTTGTGCTGGTGAGCGACGCCGAGGTCGAGCGGGCGGTGGGGTTGGTGGCGGAGGCGCAGAAGAGGGCGGCGGTCTGAGGGTCGTCGGCGGGTGCGGGTGCGTCGTGGTTGGTCGCGCAGTTCCTCGCGCCCCTGGAGACGCTGGCCGGTTGTTTTCGGCTTGCGGTCCGTTGTGGTTGGTCGCGCAGTTCCTCGCGCCCCTGGAGACTCTGGCCGGTCGTTTTCGGCTTGCGGTCCGTTGTGGTTGGTCGCGCAGTTCCCCGCGCCCCTGGAGACGCTGGCCTGCCGTGGGTTTTTGGGTGCGCGGGGTCCTGCGTGCCTAAAGACGTGCGCCCGGCGTGTTCTTTTTAGGGGCGCGGGGAACTGCGCGACCAGCCCCCACTCGCCCGCACTCGACGACGTACCTGGACGTCCCCGGAATCAAAGGGACGCTATGACCCTGTCCGCGAGGATGTAGAAGTTTTCCTCGCCGCACGCGAACGTCAACGTGTACGCGCCGGAGACTCCCGAGCCGCCCAGGAGGAACGGGGTTTCGCCCGCGTGGAGGGCCGCGGCGAGGCGTTCGGCGGTTTCGCGGTGGCCCGGGGTCATGCAGAGGGTGGTGCCGTCGGCGAAGACGTAGACGTCGAGGGTGCCGAGGGGGCCGGGGCGGACGTCGGCCAGTTCGACCGCGGACTCGGCCAGTTCCTCCAGCGTCGCCACCGTGCGTTCGTGGTCGTTCGCCACCGGTGACTGCGCCGGAACGAAGTCCGGGTGGGACGGGTGGCGGCGGCGGGCCGCGGCCAGTTCGGGGGAATCGCCGGCGAACTCGTCGGCGTCCGCGGAGAACTCGGTGACCGGCTCCAGCGGTTCGAGGCCCACGAAGTCGCTCTGGCGGGGCAGGAACAGCTCACTGTCGGGCAGACCCAGCAGGGTCGGCACCTCGGTGTCACGGGCTTCCTGCGCGGCCCAGAAGGCCCGCGCCTCGGCAAGCTCCCGCTCCCGCTCCTCGGCCAGCGCCTCGGCCACGGCGGCGCGTATCTCATCCGCGTCGGTGTGGCTGCGGGCGGCGGGCACGAGCGCCCGTACGGCGGCGGCCCGGCCCTCGGCCAGTTCGGTGTGCAGGTCCGCCACCTGTCGACGGAGCACCAAGAGGGTGCGCAGGACGGCGACGCCCACGGCGCCTGTGGCGGCCGTGGTGAGCAGCAAAGCGATCGGCATGGCGCTCACTGACGTACTCCCGGTTCAAAGTCGACCCCCGACTTCCTACATCAGCTTGAAGGGCGGACTAACCAGCTGTCAGTGCGTAACGTCACGAAACGGGCAGGACTTTGGGCCCGATGTTTGGTGGTGAAACGGTCCTGACCTGGGAAAATCCCTCTTCGAAGGGAGATAGGTCACATCCTGGGGGAGATTGGATCACAAATCGGCCCAGAACCCAGGTGGTTACTGGGTTCCGGGCCAAGAGGTGACGCAAAGTTCCCGTGCGATTACGGGGAGTTGGTCAGCTGAGGCGCTCGATGACCATCGCCATGCCCTGGCCGCCGCCGACGCACATCGTCTCCAGACCGAACTGCTTGTCGTGGAACTGGAGGGAGTTGATCAGCGTGCCGGTGATGCGGGCGCCGGTCATGCCGAAGGGGTGTCCTACGGCGATCGCGCCGCCGTTCACGTTCAGCTTCTCCAGCGGGATGTCCAGGTCGCGGTAGGACGGGATCACCTGGGCGGCGAACGCCTCGTTGATCTCGAACAGGTCGATGTCGTCGACGGTGAGACCGGCGCGGCCGAGTGCCTGCTTGGAGGCTTCCACCGGGCCGAGGCCCATGATCTCGGGGGAGAGGCCGGAGACGCCGGTGGACACGATCCGGGCGAGGGGCGTGAGGCCGAGCTCGCGGGCCTTCGTGTCGCTCATGATGACGACCGCGGCGGCGCCGTCGTTCAGCGGGCAGCAGTTGCCGGCGGTGACCAGGCCGTCGGGGCGGAACACCGGCTTCAGGCCGGAGACGCCCTCCAGGGTGACGCCGGCGCGCGGGCCGTCGTCCTTGGAGACGACCGTGCCGTCGGGCAGCGTGACCGGGGTGATCTCGCGCTCCCAGAAGCCGTTCTTGATGGCTTCCTCGGCGAGGTTCTGCGAACGGACGCCGAACTCGTCCATGTCCTGGCGGGTGACGCCCTTGATCCGGGCGAGGTTCTCCGCGGTCTGGCCCATCGCGATGTACGGGTCGGGGAGCAGGCCGTCCTCACGCGGGTCGTGCCAGGTCGAGCCCTCGGACGCGGCGGTGGCGGCGGTGCGGGCCTGCGCCTCCTCGAAGATCGGGTTCGTGGTGCCGGGGAGGCCGTCCGAGCTGCCCTTGGCGTAGCGGGAGACCATCTCGACGCCGGCCGAGATGAAGACGTCGCCCTCGCCGGCCTTGATGGCGTGCAGGGCCATGCGGCTCGTCTGGAGCGACGAGGAACAGTAGCGGGTGATCGTGCAGCCCGGCAGGTGGTCCATGCCCATCTGTACGGCGACGATCCGGCCGAGGTTGTAGCCCTGCTCGCCGCCGGGGAGGCCGCAGCCGAGCATCAGGTCCTCGATGAGCTTCGGGTCCAGCTCGGGGATCTTCGCGAGGGCGGCCTGGATGATCGTGGCGGTGAGGTCGTCGGGGCGCAGGTCCTTGAGGGAGCCCTTGACGGCGCGGCCGATGGGGGAGCGGGCGGTCGAGACGATGACGGCTTCGGGCATCACGGCTCCATTGGCGTTCGTGTGGCGTTCGTACGGCGTGAGGTGCGGGGGACTGGCACGGCTTCCTTGCGAAGTTACCCGCACGTATGGCGCAGGTCACGGGGATCGCTGTGTGACCCGTGCCGCAGTTTTCTAAGCGCTTGCTTGGGCCTTCGGCGGTTGGGCGGACGAGTGGTGCGGGTGGGCCCACTGGCCGTCCCAGGGGGCTCCGCCCCCTGGACCCCCGGGCCTGTGCCCACCCACCACCCGACTCGGTCGGCCGAGAGGCGAGCGAACCCCGGCCCGCCCGGCGGTCGGGCGGTTGAAGGGCGCGGCTCGGTCGGAGCGGGCGTCCCTGGGGGCTGCGCCCCCAGACCCCCATCGGCCTGAACGGCCTCGTCCTCAAACGCCGGACGGGCTGGAGGGTGTCGGCTCGGGCTCAGATGCCGGATGGGCTGGGAGGTGCCGCCTTGGGCTCAGGAGCCGGACGGGTTGGAGGGTGCCAGCTCGGGCTCAGATGGCGGACGGGCTGGAAGGTGTCATCCCGGGCTCAAACGCCGCACGGGTTTGGACGGTGCCGTCCGCGCTCAAACGCCGGACGGGTTGGAGGGTGCCGCCCCGTGCTCAAGCCCCGGACAGGCTGGAGGATGCCGCCTCGTCCTCAACAGCCGGACGGGTTGGACGGTACCGCCCCGCGCTCAACAGCCGGACGGGCTGGGAAGGCGCCCCCCCCCGCTCAAACCCCCGACGCGCCAGAAGGCGCCGCCTCCGGCTCCGGAACCCGGCGCCTCTTTCGCCGCTTCAGCAACGCCCACGGTCCCCGCGGCCCCGTCGGCATCGCCGCCGTGACCTCTGTCCCCGGCTCCGAAGCCGCCTCCGCGGCGGCCCGTGCCACCGGGAGGAAGCCCTCGCGGCGGGACGCGTCCGGGCGGTCCTCCTCGGCCGGCCAGAGGCCCAGCGCGGCGCACACCGTCGGGAGGACGGCCATGGCCGCCGTCGCGTAGCCCTCCGCCGAGGGGTGGAAGTTGTCCGGGCCGAACAGCTCGCGGGGGTTCGCCGCGAACTCGGGACCCAGCAGGTCGCCCAGCGACACCGTGCGCCCGCCCTGCTCGACCGTGCCGATCGTCTGGGCCGCCGCCAGCTGTCTGGACGCCCGGCGGGCCAGCCAGCGCAGCGGCTGCTGGACCTGCTCCACCGTCCCGAGGTCGGGACAGGTGCCGACGACCACCTCGGCGCCGGCCGTGCGCAGCCGTCGTACCGTCGCCGAGAGGTGACGGACCGAGCGCGTCGGGTGCATGCGGTGGGTGACGTCGTTCGCGCCGATCATGATCACGCAGACGTCGGGCACCCGGGTGGTGTCCGCGAGGGCGAGTGCCACCTGGCGGTCCAGGTCGTCGGACTGGGCGCCCGGGAGAGCCACGTTGTGCAGCTCGACCGGGCGTTCCGAGACCGCCGCGAGCCCGGACGCCAGCAGCGCGCCCGGGGTCTGGGCCGCCCGGTGGACACCCTGGCCCGCCGCCGTGGAGTCGCCGAGCATGGTCAGCCGGATCGGGGGTTCACCCGGGGTGTCGTAGACATGTCCGTACCGGCCGTCCGCGCTCGGCACATGGTTGCTGCCCGGCGCATGGCCGTTGCCCACATGGCGCTTCACGAAGCGGACCTCGGCCAGCACCAGCCCGATCGCCGCCGCGCCCACCAGTCCGACCCCGCCACCGCCGTACGCCGCACCGGCCGCGATCCGCCGGGCCACCCGCGCCCTCGACATCCTCGTCATACGCCGCCGCCACCTCCTCTAAGCCGTCATCCACTCCTTGCCCCGAACAGCACGTCGCCCAATCTCAACAGGCGGTGAACGTGGATTCCGGGCGCGCACTCGCGCGCTGTCCCAGAGGCGTCAACGTCTCCTCCGCCCTGCGGCCGCACGCACCGGACCCCGCTCACCGGCACCCGCCCGCCCCGCGGATTCCCTGCGACCCGACCCCCCGAACGGGCCTTACGCTGACAGGACCATTCACGACACTTCTTTGCGGCAACCGGAGACAACGGTGCAATTCCACGACTCGATGATCAGCCTCGTCGGCAACACCCCGCTGCTGAGGCTCAACAGCGTGACCGCGGGCATCCAGGCGACCGTGCTCGCCAAGGTGGAGTACTTCAACCCCGGCGGATCCGTGAAGGACCGCATCGCGCTGCGCATGATCGAGGCGGCCGAGAAGAGCGGGGAGCTTCAGCCCGGCGGCACCATCGTCGAGCCGACCAGCGGCAACACCGGCGTCGGCCTCGCCATCGTCGCCCAGCAGAAGGGGTACCACTGCATCTTCGTGTGCCCCGACAAGGTGTCCACCGACAAGATCAACGTGCTGCGCGCGTACGGCGCCGAAGTGGTCGTCTGCCCGACCGCCGTGGACCCCGAGCACCCGGACTCGTACTACAACGTCTCCGACCGCCTCGTCCGCGAGACCCCGGGCGCCTGGAAGCCCGACCAGTACTCCAACCCGAACAACCCCCTCTCCCACTACCACTCGACCGGCCCCGAGCTCTGGGAGCAGACCGAGGGGAAGATCACCCACTTCGTCGCGGGTGTGGGCACCGGCGGCACCATCTCCGGCACCGGGCGCTACCTCAAGGACGCCAGTGACGGGGCTGTTCAGGTCATCGGCGCCGACCCCGAGGGGTCCGTCTACTCCGGCGGGTCCGGGCGGCCGTATCTCGTCGAGGGCGTCGGTGAGGACTTCTGGCCGACCGCCTACGACCGGACCGTCGCGGACGAGATCGTCCCCGTGTCCGACAAGGACTCCTTCCAGATGACCCGCCGGCTGGCCAAGGAGGAGGGGCTGCTCGTCGGTGGCTCCTGTGGCATGGCTGTCGTGGCTGCTCTGCGGGTGGCTGAGCGGCTCGGACCGGACGATGTCGTCGTGGTCCTCCTGCCCGACAGCGGGCGCGGGTACCTCTCGAAGATCTTCAACGACGAGTGGATGGCCGACTACGGCTTCCTGGAGGACGAGGGTCCCAGCGCCCGTGTCGCCGACGTCCTCAACGACAAGGTGCACGGCGCCATCCCGTCCCTCGTGCACATGCACCCGGAGGAGTCGGTCGGCGAGGCCATCGAGGTGCTGCGCGAGTACGGCGTCTCGCAGATGCCGATCGTGAAGCCGGGCGCCGGTCACCCGGACGTCATGGCGGCGGAGGTCGTCGGCTCGGTCGTCGAACGGGAGCTGCTGGACGCCCTGTTCACCCAGCGCGCCTCGCTGACCGACCCGCTGGAGAAGCACATGTCGGCCCCGCTGCCGCAGGTCGGCTCCGGTGAGCCGGTGGGCGACCTGATGACCGTGCTCGGCGGCGCCGACGCGGCGATCGTCCTCGTCGAGGGCAAGCCGACCGGTGTCATCAGCCGGCAGGACCTGCTGTCCTTCCTCGCCAAGGGCGGGAAGCAGTAGCAAACGTCCGGTGAACGGGCCGTGTCGACGGCGACTTTGCGGTTGCCCACCGAAACGGTGGACTTCGCGGAAGTGGTACGAGGGCGTCACGTCCACGCAGCACACGCTTAACAAGCGTCGGGCAGATTAGTGGGTGTCGGCAGGGCGGGAGCGGCTCCCCGCCTCGCCGACACAAAAACGGCGTCACGGACCTCCGGAGCGGCTCCCGGACCTCCACCGACGCCTAGGACGCGCACGCCCGGCCCTGACCCGGCACGCGTCCCTCGCGGGGACCGCCGTCGTCCCGCCCTCCCGGCAACGGGGGGTGCGGCGGTCCCCGCGCATAGCTTTTTCCACGGCCCCTACTTTCCTACGGCCTCGTACTTTTCTACGGCCCGGTAGGCCCCGTAGTGGCCCAACTCCCCAGCAGCGCAAGGCGCTCCGCCGTCTCCGAACCCGGTTCCGGCGTGTAGACCACGATCGTCTGCGCCAACTCCCCCGGTACCGCCAGTGTTTCGTACGGCAGGGTCAGCAGGCCCGCGACCGGGTGCCGGACGCGCTTCACGCCGTAGGCGCACTCCTTGACCTCGTGGTCGGCCCACAGGCGGCGGAAGTCCTCGCTCCGGAGGGAGAGTTCGCCGACGAGGGTGCTCAGTTCCGGGTCGTCGCCGTCGCGGCCGGAGGTCACCCGCAGGTTGGCGACGGCCTGCTCGGCGACGGCGGTCCAGTCGGGGTAGAGGTCGCGCGAGGCCGGGTCGAGGAAGACGTGGCGCGGGATGTTGCGGACGGCCGGGGGCATGCGGCTGAAGCCGCTCAGCGCGTCGGCGAGCGTGTTCCACGCCAGCACGTCCATCCGCGGGCCCAGCACGAACGCCGGCATGCGGTCCATGCCGTCCAGCAGGACCTGAACGCCGGGGCGGACGCGGGGAGTTGGCGTCCGGACCTGCTTCGCGCGGTGCGGGCGGGCCACCGTACGCAGGTAGGCGTGTTCCGTGTCGTCCATGCGCAGGACGCGGGCGATCGCGTCGAGCACCGCGTCGGACACGCTGGGCCCGCGGCCCTGTTCGAGCCGGATGTAGTAGTCGACGCTCACCCCGGCCAGTTGCGCCACCTCCTCGCGGCGCAGCCCGGGCACGCGGCGGCGGCCGTGCGAGGCCAGCCCCACCTCCTCGGGCTGGATACGAGCACGGCGTGAGCGCAGGAAGTCTCCGATGTCCCCGTCCATGGGTTCGATGCTAGTGCCGTGTCCGGAGGGGAGGGGGCGGGTCAGGCCGGTGTGGCCGGGTCCGGAGCGTGCAGGGTGGCGAGGGCCTGGGCCACCGCGGTGGTGACCTTCAGGTCCTGCACGGTCCGGTTCCCGGTGACGGCGCGCGGGTTCAGCACGGGGGTCGGGGCTGCGGTGGTGCGGGCGCCGGTGGCGCGGAGGATCGTCTCCAGGTGGGCTTCCGCGCCGTGGGAGTGGTAGCCGATGACCAGGCCGGTGGCGGGCTTTCCGGCGAGGGGGGAGTCGTCGCGGGGGCGGGAGAGCCAGTCCAGGGCGTTCTTCAGGGCCGCCGAGATGCTGGCGTTGTTGACCGGGCTCAGGACCAGCAGGCTGGCGGCGGAACTGACCTGGGCACGCAGGGCGGCCACCGCGGGCGGGGCGGGTTCGGTGTCCAAGTCCTCGTTGAACAGGGGCAGTTGGTCCAGGACGGCGGCCAGGACCACCTCGTGCCCGGGATGGTCCTGGGCCACGGCCGCGTGGGCGACCTGGGTGGTGACGGCACCTTCGCGCAGGCTTCCGGACAGGACCAGCGTGCGGTGACGGGTGGCGGGTGACTGTGGCATGGCGGTGAACTCCAGGAGGGGAGGGGGGAGTTGGAGCGGATCAGTTGGCGGGGGCGGCGATGGCGTCCAGGGTGCGCAGCGTCTGCGCGGACAGGCCGATCCCGGCGGCGGTGATGTTCTCGGCGAGGTGGGCGCGGGTGGAGGTGCCGGGGATCAGCAGCATCGTGGGGGAGCGGTGCAGCAGCCAGGCCAGGGCGATCTGCCGTGCTGTGGCGCCGAGTTGGGCCGCGACCTGTTCCAACGCCTGGGCCTGTAGCGGGCGGAACCCGCCCAGCGGCCAGAACGGCACGAACGCGATGCCCTGTTCGGCGCACCGGTCCACCAGGGCGTCGTCCTGGCGGTAGGCGATGTTGTAGTGGTTCTGCACCGCGACCACCGGTGCGATCCGCCGCGCGGCCTCGACCTGTTCGGCGCTGACGTTGCTGACGCCGAGGTCGCGGATCAGGCCCTGGTCGCGCAGCTCGGCCAGGACCGTGAACGGCTCGACGATGTCGTCCGCCGCCAGGGTGTCCGTCATCCGCAGGTTCACCAGGTCCAGCGCCTCCAGACCCAGGTGGTCCAGGTTGTCGTGGACGGCCTGGACCAGCTCCGGGCGCGACAGCGCCGGGGGCCACCCCCGCTCGGCCGTGCGGCGCGCGCCGACCTTGGTGGCGATGTGCAGGCCCTCGGGGTACGGGTGGAGGGCCTCGCGGACCAGTCCGTTCACCAGATGCGGGCCGTAGTAGTCGCTGGTGTCGAGGTGCGTGATGCCCGCCTCCACCGCGGCGCGCAGGACGGCCAGTGCCTCGTCGCGGTCGCGGGGTGGGCCGTAGGCCATGGGGCCTGCGAGCTGGAGGGTGCCGTAGCCGACGCGGGTCACGGTCAGGGTGTCGGACAGGCGCAGGGTGCCGCCGGGAAGTACGTCGCTCATCGCGAGCTCCTTGCTGAGAACACACTCGGGGTGGGTCTCAACACTCCCGCCGCGATGACGGAACCGACAGCCGATCACGGCAGGAGCTTGCCGAACTTCCATGGGGGTCGAGCAGAGCGGGCTGTACTTCCGTCAGGGTGAGGTCTGGCCGGCGTATCGTGCGCCGCCTCGATGACGGTCAGGCCGGGATCAGGCGGCCGGCGTGGAGCCGGGTGCCCGCCTGTTTGAGGCGGTTCAGGACCGGGACTACGTCGACCTGGTGGACCGCGTCGAGGGCGCCGACCTTGGTGGTGACGTAGGAGTAGAGGTCGTCCATCGTGCGGCAGGTGACCGTCACCAGGAGGTTGGCGGACCCGGTGACGGCCGCGGCGAAGGTGGTCTCGGGGTGGGCGGAGAGGGCCTCGCCGGTGGCGTTCAGCCGGCCGGGGGCGACGGTGAGCCAGAGGTAGGCGGGGGCGTGGAAGCCGAAGCGGGGGTAGGCCAGGTCCACGGCGACGCGCAGTGCCCCGGCCGCGAGCAGTTCCTCCAGGCGCGCGGAGACCCGGGACTTCGACCAGCCGCAGGCGCGGGCGAGTTCGACGACTCCGGCGCGTCCGTCACGGGCGAGTTCGGCCAGCAGTGGGCCGTCCTGCTCGCGCGGTGCTCCGTCCCTGTCGGTGGTGGCGGGCTGCCGTGGGTCGGAGGCGTGCAGCAGCGCCGCCTGGCCGTCGGTGAGCGGGTCGTCGAAAGCGAGCCACTTGGAGCCGCTGCCCAGGTACATGTGCATGACCGCACACGCGTCGAAGCCCAGGACCCTGGCGGTGCGCGGCAGGCGTTGCAGCACCGAGCCGCCCTGGTCGCGCAGGCCGGTGCGGGCCTGGCACACGATCTCGGAGCCGCCGGAGGTGACGCTGACGTAGGCGGTGTCCTCGCGGGCGGCCAACGCGTCCGCGAGGGCGTCGGTGGCGTCGGGGCGGCACCGGACCCGGACGAACCAGGTCTGGTCGCCGGGCAGTGCGTGTCCGGGCAGGGCGCGCACGCGGACGGCACCGTCGGCGACCAGGGCGCGGTAGCGGCGGGCCACGGTCTGCTCGGAGACCTCGGCCACCTCGGCGATACGCCGGAAGGACGCCCGCCCGTCACGCAGCAGGCACTGAACGATCCGCCGGTCCGTGCGATCCATGACGGAAGTGTAGGGGTCTGTTGTCGACCGTCATGGAACTTCGGACGCCGTGCGAAGGTTTGGCTGGGGGTGTCGGGCGTGCGCGTCAGGGTGCGCGAGGCGGCCGTGCACCCGCTGGACGTGGTGGCCAGGGCGGGACGCCCGGGGCCGATGGTGCCGCCGGGGCCGACGTACGTACTCGGCGTCGACGCCGCCGGAAGCCGACAGGTTCGCGGATTCCTGAGGGCCCAGGGCAGTCCGCCCCCCAGCGTGATCCAGTGCATGGCGAGCCCGCCGGAGCGGCCCGGGCGGACATCGGGCGGCGTGCACTTTCACGTGCTTGAAGCGGCGGTCGTCCCAATCCCCGAGACCACCGGCACCTCACGCACCCGGTCCGAGCGCGGTGCGGTCTTCGACCCGCTGCTTGAGGCCGGTGTTGAAGGCGGCGTACCCGTCTTTTTTGGGTGTTCTGAGGAAGGGCCGGATCAGGGTGACGAGGGCTCCGGAGAATTCCTCGTGGTTGGTCAGGCGGGTGGTGCCGTCGTGGTTGGGGGACAGGACGAAGGAGTGCCGGCCGTGGAAGAGCTGCTTGATGCCGAGCGTGCCGGCCCACCGCAGTTCCTGGCCGGGTGTCGCGACGGTGACCGTGGGCCTGAAGGTCATGCCCGGCATGCGCATCGTGAGCCGGCTTCCCACTTCAGCGGTTCCCTCGGCCGTGGAGAAGGTGCTCCACTCGCCGTAGGCGGCGAAGTCGGTGAGGACGTCCCACACCGCTTGCGGGGTGGCGTCGATGTCGATGACGGCGGTGAGGACCGGCTTCATGGTGGTGTCCACTTCTGGCTGGTGCGGAAGGGGGAGGGGAGGGGCGGGGGTTCGGCGGGCGGGTGGTCCACCGGTGGCCGGTGGGCCGGGGGCCGGCGTGGAGCGCGGTCCGCGGCGGGTCGGAGCGTCACGCCGGCGCGGTCCTGTGGGAGGGGGCGCTGTGGGTGCCGGCGGCCGTGGTCTGGCGCAGGCCGTGGTCGATGAAGTCGATCATCCAGGTGAAGCTGTCGTCGACGTCGGTGGCGAACCGGAACCCGCCGGCCGCTTCGAGGGACGCGTAGCCGTGCAGGACGGTGCGCAGCATCCGCAGTGCGTGGATCTGCTGGTCGGGGTCGATCCGGTAGCCGTGCAGCATGGCCGCCCAGGAGTCGACCACCCGGTTGAGGGCGTCGATGAGGGGGTCGCCGGGTCCGGTCGGGACGGCGGCGTTGGCCGCGGCGTATCGGCCGTGGTGGTCCTTGACGAACGTCCGCATCGCCTGTGCGCCGCGGACCAGGGCTTCGGTGCCGGACCGGCCCTGGATGGCGTCGCGGATGGCGTCGGCGCACTGGTTCATGGCCAGGATGGCGATCCGGTGGGCGAGGTCGGTCTGGCCGCTGACGTGCTTGTACAGCGAGGGGGTCTTGACCCCGAGCCGTTCGGCGACCAGGCCCATGCCGAGCTGGTCGAACCCGACCTCGTCGACCAGGGTGGCGGCTGCTTCGGTGACCGTCGCGGCGGTGAGTCCTGCCCTAGGCACGGCCGGCCGCCTTGGCCAGGAACGGCAGGGCCAGCGCGAGGACCTGGTCGGGGGTCTGGGCGTGCGGGTAGTGGCCCGCGCCGTCGATCACGGCGAGCTCGCCGAGGCCGGCGGGCAGGTCGGCGAGGATCTTCGATCCTTCGGCGCGGGGGTCGGCCCAGTCGGGGTCCAGGCTGCCTTCGACGACCAGGACCGGGCAGGTGACGTGGGCGAGCTGGGCGCCGGCGTCGGCGGGCTTGGACTTGCACATGTCCTGCAGGGCCTTCATCCGGCCGGGCTCGCTCAGCGTGGCCTCGATGCGGGCCAGTTCGCTGTCCCAGTCGGCGGGCTTGGCCGGGTAGGCCACGTCGAGGTACTTCTTCCAGTCCGCCAGGCGTCCCAGGGCGATGACCTGCGCCATCCGGGTGTATCCGGTCCGGAAGCGCTTGACCCGGATCAGCCCGCCCAGGTCGAGCGGCTGTGCACGGGTGAACGGAGCCAGCTCGATCACTGCGCTGATCACGTCGGGCGCGGTGGCGGCGGCGATGGTCGCGGCGCCGCCGCTGATCGACTGCCCGATGATCACGGCCGGGCCGCCGAGGTGACGTATGACGGCGACCAGATCGCCGGCGATGTCGGTGCGGCTGTAACCGTCCCAGCCGAGGCTGGACTCACCGCACCCGCGGATGTCGACGTTCGCGACCCGGTATCCGGCGGCCACCAGGCCGGGCACGAGGAAGCGGTAGGAGTGCCGGCTGTCGCCGATACCGTGCGCCAGCACGACCAGGGGACCTTCCCCGGTCACGTCGAAGGCGATGGTGTTCGTGCCGATTCTCAGGTGCTCGGTCATGCCGTCCTCCAACAAAATGGCTAACGTGATTAGCCATAGACTAGTCACATTAGCCGTGAGGGTCAACGCCACACCCAGCCGCACTCGATCGGGGCCGAGCCCGGAGCAATGGGCTGCCGCACAGGACGTCGATGGTGGGCGAGCAGGACACGCAGGGTGCGGATGTTCCCGCTCAGGCGGCGGCGTCGTCCTGGTCGCCGACGGGGCGGAAGCCGCTGAGTGAACCCGGGGCCGCCGCTTCTCCAGCCTGGTACTGCCAGACCCAGGAAAAACGCATCCCTGGGTAGCCCTCGCGTGCCGGACCACTGTGGTGGGTGCCGCCGGGGAACCGCCCCGGTGGCACCCACCACAGGAGCACCTCATGTCGTACGAGAATCTGGCCGGACGTACCGCCGTCGTCACCGGGGCCGCCAGCGGGATCGGGCAGGCGATCGCCGTTCAACTGGCCGCGAACGGGGCCCGGGTGGCGCTGCTGGCCCGGCGCGGGGAGCGGCTGGACGCGCTCGCCGGGAAGATCCGGGCCGACGGGGGACAGGCCCTCGAGGTCGTCGCCGATGTCACCGACGACGCGTCCGTGGAGCGTGCCGCGGCGAGCGTGCACGAGGCCTACGGGACCGTCGACCTGGTCGTCAACGCCGCCGGTGTCATGCTGCCGAACCCCGTCGACGACGGGCGGATCGACGAGTGGCGGCGGATGCTCGACACCAACGTCACCGGAGTGCTGCGGGTGATCCGCGCCTTCACCGGGGACCTGGTGACGGCGGCCGGAGAGGGCCGTAGCGCCGACCTGGTGAACATCTCGTCCATCGGCGCGCACGTCACGTTCCCCGCCTACGCCGTCTACGGCGCCACCAAGGCCGCCGTCACCTACATCTCCCAGTCGCTGCGCTCCGAGTTCGGGCCGCGTGACGTGCGGGTCACCAACATCGAGCCGGGGCTGACCGACACCGAGCTGGGGACCCATCTCGGCAGTGCGGAGATGTCCCGCCAACTGGACGAACTGTTCGGGGCGTTGGGCGGACTGGCACCCGAGGAGGTCGCCGACGTGGTCGCCTACGCGGCGAGCCGTGCCCGGCACGTCAATCTGCGGCAGATCGTGGTGCTGCCGACCCGCCAGGCGTGACCGGGGAGGTCAGTCCTCCCACTCGCTGTCCTGGGAGGACTTGTGGCGCAGGCCGCCGAAGAGCCCGGGGGTGGTGCGGGCCGCCTGGACGGCGTTGACGCCGACGATGCCGGCCCAGGCCACCAGCAGGCCGGGGAGGTGGGCGATGCCGCCGCCGATCGCGGACAGCGGGATCGCCAGGACCATCGAGACGATGCCGAAGCCGAAGCGTTCGCCCCAGGAGTCGGTGGGCTTCGGCCCGCGCGACGAGCCGCGGGCGACCACCATCTGCTGCTCGGCCAGCTGCCGGCGCACCCGGCGCTCCACCGCGCCGTCGATCCGCTGGTCGACCTTCTCCAGGAAGGAGTCGACCAGCGCCGACTCGTACTCGTCGCCGAGTTCCCTGCGCGCCTGCAGGGTGGCGTTGAGTTCCTTCTTGAGTTCGACGTCGTTCGCGTCCATTCCCGTCATGCGACTCAGATTAGGGAGCCGCCGCGCCCGCCGCACTGGGGATAGCCCCCCTGTTCGCAGTCGGGTTCACCGGGAGCACCCCCAGCGACTCCAGCACCCGGCGATGACCGTGCTCGACACCCGTGATGCTGACCTCGATACCTCGGTCTCGCAGGTCACCCACCGCGTCCTTCAGCGCCAGCGCACCCGTCGCGTCGACCGCCGTCAGCCCCGACAGCCGCAGGTCCACGGCCGTCACGTCCTGGACGTCCGCGAGGCTGCGGCGGAAGCGGTGGGCGGCGGCGAAGAGGAGGGGGCCGTCGAAGCGGTACGTCACCGTGCCTACGGCGTCCGGGAGTTCGGCCGGGGTCAGGCTCGTGCCACGCGTCGCCGCGCGCAGGGCGAGCAGGACCGAGACGCCGAGGCCGATGAGGACCGCGCGCACCAGGTCGAGGGCGAGGGTGCCGGCCGCGGTGAGGACCAGGACCAGGGCGTCGCCGTGGGTGGAGCGGGCCATCGCGCGGACCGCGTCCGTCTCCACCATGCGGACCGCCGTCGCGAGCAGCACTCCGGCCAGCGCGGCCAGCGGGATACGGCCCACCAACTGCGCCGCGACCGCGACGATCCCGGCGAGGATCACGGCGTGCGCGAGGGCGGCCAGGCGGGAGGTGGCGCCGGTGCGGACGTTGACGGCGGTGCGGGCGATGGCACCCGTCGCCGGGACACCGCCGAAGAGCGGGGCCGCGAGGTTGGCGATGCCCTGGCCGAAGAGTTCCTTGCCGGGGTCGTGGCGCTCGCCGGGGCGCATCGCGTCCGCGACGGAGGCGGACAGGAGGGATTCCAGGGCGGCCAGCGCCGCTACGGCCGCCGCGGGAAGGAGGAGGGACGGGACCCGGGACACGTCCAGGAAGGCGAGGGACGGGGCCGGGATCGAGGCTGGGAGCGCGCCCAGGCGGGTCACGTGCAGGTGCAGGGCCTCGGACACGACCGTCGCCACCGCAACTGCCCCCAGGGAGAAGGGAACCGTCGGCTTCCAGCGCGCCCCGGCCAGCATCAGCGCGGCCGAGCCCAGGGCCAGCAGCAGTGCGGCCCAGTGCGGGGTCGCGTCGAACTCCTCCGCCGCCCGGGCCGCGACCACCGCGACCTGGTCACCGCTCGGGGTGGGCACGCCCAGCGCCGACGGCACCTGCTGGAGCCCGATCACGCACGCGATGCCGATGGTGAAACCGGCGATCACGGGCGCGGGGACGTAGGCCATCGCCGCTCCCGCGCGGGCGAAGGCGAGCACCAGGAGCATGAAGCCGGAGATCAGACCGACCGTCAGGACGCCGTTCGCGCCGTACTCGTGGACGATCGGGACGAGGACCACGGTCATCGCGCCGGTCGGTCCGCTGACCTGGCGCGCGGAGCCGCCGAACAGCGCGGCGAGCGAGCCCGCGACGATCGCGGTGATCAGGCCGGAGGCGGCGCCGAGTCCGGACGTCACCCCGAAACCGAGGGCGAGCGGGAGCGCCACGACGGCGACCGTGAGGCCGCACAGGAGGTCGCGGCGCGGGGCGCGGGTCATGGTGCGGAAGTCGGCGGGGGAGGGCAGGACGGAGAGCACGCCGTTCATGGTCATGAGCTTCTTCGCGTCAGGAGCGTGGGGGAGCGAGGGAGAGATGCGATGGCCCAACAGGCTTGATGTCGTGGGGACTTGGGGCTACGGCAGCAGCGACACGAGCCCCGTGTCGAGGTCGAAGCGGGCCGCGACGACGTGCGCGGAGGTGAAGGCGGGGTCGGCGCGGATCGCGTCCCGGACCCAGGCCGTGTGGGCCCGCATGGTGTGCTCGGCCCAGTCGCCGGGCAGGGCGCGGGTGCGGCGCGCGGCCGGGCTGATCTCGTCGACCAGGAGCGCGAGATGGCCGGGTACGGGGGCGCCGGTCTCCAGGTGGGCGAGGGTCGCCGACACCGCGCCGCAGCGCTCGTGGCCGAGCACCAGCACCAGGGGGATGCGCAGTTCCTCCACCCCGTACTGGATGGACGCGAGCACCGCCTCGTCCAGGACCTCGCCGGCCGTCCTTATGCACAGCAGGTCGCCGAGGCCCTGGTCGAAGACCAGCTCCGGCGGCACCCGGGAGTCGATGCAGCCGACGATCACCGCGAACGGGTGCTGTGCGACGGCCAGTTGGTGACGGAGTCGGCGGCTCTCGTCCGGGTGGCGGGAGTGGTCGGTGGCGTAGCGGCGGTTGCCGTCCAGGAGTTCGGCGAGCGCGGCGGGGGCGGTGGCCGGGTGGGGTGGTGGGCCGACGGCGGTGGCGGTCGTAGGGGCGGCGGCCAGCGCGCCGACGGCGGTGGCCGTCAGAAAGGCCCTGCGGTTCGAGGCCATGCGTTTCCTCAGGTGGTGAGCGTGAAATCACCCTACGCATGCGATCAGTTACCGAGAGTGCCGGTTTAACGACACTTGACTGATCCCTCGTCAGATCATCGATCGGTCATCAAGGGGCCATTACTTCGTGATGCCGTGCTGCTTCGCGTACGTGTTCGCCACGTCCTCCGGGTCCTTCTTGTCCTTGTCCACCTGGCGGTTGAGCTCGGTGAGCTGGGCCGTGGTGAGGAGGTTCCCGAGCCGCGCGAGCGCCTTGCGGACCGTGGGGTCGGCCACGCGGTCGGCGATGAGCGGGACGATGTGCTGGCTGGGGATCAGGGTCTTGGGGTCGGTCAGGACGACCCAGTCGTTGGCCTTGATGTCGGTGTCGGTGGTGAACAGGTTCGCCACGTCCACATCGCCCTTCTTCAGCGCGCCCTTCACCAACGGCCCGTCGGAATCAAGGGACTTGAACTCCTTGAACTCGATGCCGTAGACGTCCTTCAGTCCTACGACGCCCACCTGACGGGTCTTCACCTCGGCGGAGGCGCCCAGGGTCAGCTTGCCGTTGTGCTTCGCGAGGTCGGCCAGCGAGGTGAGGCCGTACTTCCTGGCGGTCGCGCGGGTGACGGCGAAGCAGTCCGCGTCCTCGGCGATGCCGTAGGCCAGGACCTGGAGGCCGGAGGGGAGGGCGAGGGTGAGGGCGTTCTGCATCTCGCCCGGCTCCGCGACCTTGGACTTGGGCTGGAGGTAGGTGAGCAGGGCGCCCTGGTACTCGGGGAGGAGGTCGATGTCGCCGCTCTTGAGGGCGGGGAAGACGATCTCGCGGGTGCCGAGGTTGGGGCGGACCTTGACCTTCACTCCGGCCGCTTCGAGGGCGGCGGCGTAGAGGTAGCCGAGGACCTGGTTCTCGGTGAAGTTGGCGGTGCCGATGGTGACGCCGTTCTTGCTGGAGGCGTTGCCACCGCCGGCCGAGCCTCCGCCGTCCAGCGAGGTGACACCGCTGGAGCACGCGGACAGGACGGGGACGGCGACGGCCGTTCCGGCGAGGGCGCCGAGGAGGGTGCGACGGTTCATTTCGGGTTCCCTGGTCGGGTCGGGTGAAGTCTGTAGTGCCCCGAGGGGCAGCGCGCCCTGAAGGGGCGCGGGGCTGTATCGATGTGCGGCTACCGCCGCGATGGGGGTCCCCCCGGTCGAGCGAAGCCGAGAGTGGGGGAGCGACCAGCCACGACGAAGCCGCAGACGATCGACGGCATATCGAGCGAAGGGCTCACGCCGTGCGATGACGGAAGAGGAAGCGCTGAAGCCCGGAGAGACCGAGGTCCAGCACGATGGCGACAACGGCAACAAGCACCGCCCCGCCCAGCACTTGCACAAGATCCCGCTGGGCGAGTCCGTCGAAGACGAAGCGGCCGAGGCCGCCGAAGGAGACGTACGCGGCGACGGTGGCCGTGGAGACCACCTGGATGAGGGCGAGGCGCAGGCCGGTCATGATCAGGGGGAGCGCGAGGGGCAACTCGACCTGGAACAGGACCTGGTGGCCGCGCATGCCCTGGCCGCGTGCCGCGTCCTTCACGTCCGGGTCCACGGCGGTCATCCCGGCGTAGGTGTTCGTGACGATGGACGGGACCGCGAGGGCGACCAGCGCGATGTACACCGGCCACATCGACAGGCCGCTGGCCAGGAAGACCAGGACGACCAGGCCGACGGTCGGCAGGGCGCGGCCGAAGGAGGCGAGGTTGATCGCGAGGAACGCGCCCTTGCCGGTGTGGCCGATCAGCAGGCCCAGCGGGAGGCCGATCGCGGCCGCGATGAGGGTCGCGAGCAGCGAGTACTGGAGGTGCTCGGCGAGGCGGTGCGCGATGCCGTCCGAACCGGCCCACTGGGAGCCGCTGGTCAGCCACTTGCCGAGGTTCTTGAAGAGTTCGAACATCAGGCTCGCCGCCTCGTCCAGGGAGTCAGTACGTACTGAAGGCCGACCAGCAGGGCGTCCGCGACCACCGCGAGCAGCAGGGTCAGGACCACGCCCACGATCACCGGCGTCGGGAAGTCGCGCTGGAAGCCGTCGGTGAAGAGCTGGCCGAGGCCGCCGTCGCCGATGTAGGTCGCGACCGAGACGAGCGAGATGGACATCACGGTCGCGATGCGGACGCCTGCCATGATCACCGGGAGCGCGAGGGGGAGTTCGACGGTGAGGAGCGTGCGCAGGGGGCGCGTGCCCATCGCCTTCGCGGCCTCCTTCGTCTTCGCGGGGACCGAGTCGAGGCCCTCGACGGTGTTCCGCAGCAGCACGACCAGCGTGTAGACCGTCAGGCCGATCACGGTCGTGGTGCGGGTGAGGCCGCTGATCGGGAGCAGGAGCACGAAGATCGCGATCGACGGGATCGTGAAGAGGACGTTCGAGAGGCCGAGCAGGAAGCCCCGGAGCGGGCGGACGCGGTGGGCCACGACCGCCAGCGGGAGCGAGATCAGCAGGCCGAGGAAGACGGCGGTCATCGCGGCCTGGAGATGCGAGAAGGTGAGGCTGGTGAGGTCGTCGGTGTGGTCGCCGATCCACGACCAGTCGACGCTCATGCCGCGATCCTTGCCTCGGCGTGTGCCTGGCCCGCGTGGGTGTGGATGTCGTCGCGGGAGGTGACGCCGGTGAGGACGCCGTTCGCGTCGACGCGGGCGATCAGGCCGTTCGGGGAGGCGACGGACTCGTTGAGGGCGGCGAGGAGTGAATCGCCGTCCGTCAGCGGTCGTACGGGGATCTCGGCGCCGTCCGTGGCTTTGGCCGCCCAGTGGAGGGGCTTGCGCGCCTCGTCCACGACCAGGGTCCAGGTACCGCCCTCGGGGGCCGGGCCCTGCGGGACCTCGGCGAGGGTGGTGAGGGAGAGCAGTTTGAGACCGCGCTCGGCGCCGAGGAAGTCGGCGACGAAGTCGTCGGCCGGGCGGGCGAGGAGTTCGGCGGGGGCCGCGCACTGGACGAGGTGACCGCCGGTGCGGAAGATCGCGATGCGGTCGCCGAGCCGTACGGCTTCGTCGATGTCATGCGTGACGAAGACGATGGTCTTGTTCAACTCCTTCTGCAAGCGCAGGAGTTCGTCCTGGAGCTGGGTGCGGACCACCGGGTCGACGGCGCCGAAGGGCTCGTCCATCAGGAGCACCGGCGGGTCGGCGGCGAGCGCGCGGGCCACGCCGACGCGCTGCTGCTGGCCGCCGGAGAGCTGGTGCGGGTACCGCTTGCCGGCGTCGGGGGCGAGCCCGACGGTCTCCAGCAGCTCGGCCGCGCGGGCCCGCGCCTTCTTCCGTCCGTGCCCGAGGAGCAGCGGCACGGTGGCGATGTTGTCCAGCACCGTGCGGTGCGGGAAGAGGCCCGACTGCTGGATGACGTACCCGATGGAACGGCGCAGTTCGGCCGCGTCCTGCTGGGTGACGTCCTTGCCGCCGACCTTGATGACGCCCGAGGTCGGGTCGATCATCCGGTTGATCATCCGAAGGGTGGTCGTCTTGCCGCAACCGGAGGAACCGACCAGTACGGTGACCCCGCCTTCCGGCATCTCCAGGGAGAGGTCGTGAACTGCTGTCGTGCCGTTGGGGAAGCGTTTGTGGACCGCGTCGAACTGGATCATGAGTTGTCCCTTGCCCGGCTGTATAACGTCATGCAGAGTTCTCGGTGTCTGAATAGTTTGTCAATGTCTCCGCGTTAATCCGAGGTAACGGATGCCCGGCAGGCAAGATCGAGTGTCCTAATTGAGGGGAGTTCGTCACTTTATGTCGTCTCAGATTGCGGACGCCTCTGATGTGGCGCTGTCCGGCGGCACCGATCTGGTCGTCCTCGACGGGGTCGGCTTCGGGGTCACCGACGTCGTACGCCTCGCCGACGGGGACGCCCGCCCGGTCCCCGGCACCGATGCGATGAAGCGCGCGACCGAGTCCTGGGACGCGGCCCGCCAGATCGCCGCGACCGGCCGCGTCTACGGCCGCTCGACCGGCGTGGGCGCGAACCGGAACGAGGACGTGCCCACGGAGGCGGCGGCGGAGCACGGCCTGCGGCTCCTCCGCAGTCACGCCGGCGCGATCGGCGACGAGCTTCCGGCGCGGGAGGTGCGGGCGATGCTCGCCGTCCGCGCGAACCAGTTGCTGGCGGGGGGTGCGGGGCTCCGGCCGACTGTTGTCACGGCGTTGTGCGAGGCGCTGGAGAACGGGGTGTATCCGGTCGTCAACGAGTTCGGGTCGGTGGGGACGGGGGACATCGCGGCGCTGGCTCAGGTGGGGCTGGCGTTGGTGGGGGAGCATCCTTGGCGGAGTGTCTTCGGCGATCCCGGTCTCTCTGGTGGTCCCGGTCGTGTCGGCGTTCCCGGTCGTGTGGGCGTGCCCGGTCTTGTGGGCGTTCCCGAGCCCCAACCCCTGGACAACAACGACGCGTTGGCGATGATCAGCAGCAACGCCCTCACTCTCGGCCAATCCGCCCTCGCTCTGCACGAGTTGAGGGGGCTCATCGGGGCGACGCAGGTCGTCGGGGCGTTGTCGTTGCTTGCTGTGGACGGGTCGCACGAGCCGTATGCCGCGCCTGTGCATGCCGCTCGGCCGCATCGGGGGTCGACCGAAGTCGCGCGGCGGATGCGGGAGTTGATCGGGGCCGCCGACCGGCCCACCCCTCCGCTCGGGCGGATCCAGGACCCGTACGGGTTCCGGTGTCTGCCGCAGATCCACGGTCCCGCGCACGACGCGGCGGACGCGTTGGAGGAGGTGCTGGCGATCGAGATCAACGCGGCCGCCGAGAACCCGTTCATCTCCGCCGAGGACATGACCGCCTACCACCACGGCGGCTTCTACCAGGCCCAACTCGTCCTCGCCCTGGACCACTTCAGGCTCGCGCTCACCCAGGTGGCCCGGCTGTCGACGTCCCGGCTCTCCTCGCTGAACGAGCCCGGGTTCACCCGCCTCAAGCCGTTCCTCGCGGACAACGAGGCCGCGTCCTCCGGGGTGATGATCCTGGAGTACGCCGCCGCGGCGGCCCTCGGCGACCTGCGGGCCTTCTCCGCTCCCGCCTCGCTCGGGCACGCTGTACTCTCCCGGGGCGTCGAGGAACAGGCCAGCTTCGCCTCGCTCGCCGCACGTCAGACACTGCGCGCCTGCCGCGCGTACCGTCTCGTCGTCGGCTGCGAACTCGTCGCCGCCGTACGGGCGTTGCGCCAGCGCGGGCTGCGGCCCGACCCGGAACTCCCGGTCGGCCGCGCGCTGGAGCTGGCCGAATCGGTGCTCGACGACGAGACGGCGGACCGGCCGCTCACGGACGATGTGACGGCGGCGGCGGGACTGCTGGACCGGTTCACGGAGATCTGGAGGGGGAGCGCGTCATGAGCGTGGACAGGAGTGTGGACGGGAGTGCGGACGGGAGCATGGGCGGGAGTTCGGATGCGAGCGTGGACTCGGCCGTGGACAGGGGTGTGGGTGTGACCGACAGCCCGGCCGCCCGGCTGCAGGCGCTCTTCGAGGGGCACCGGCTCACACCGACCCAGCGGCGTATCGCGCACAGCATGGTGCGCCGCGCGGCCGACGTGCCGTTCCTCTCCAGCGTCGAACTCGCGGAACTCGCCGGGGTCAGCCAGCCCTCCGTGACCCGCTTCGCGGTCGCCCTCGGCTTCGACGGCTACCCGGCGCTGCGCAAACACCTCCGCGAGGTCGCGCCCTCCGAGTCGGCCCCGGACACGGCGTCGTACAACGAGTACCAGCAGGCCGTAGAGGCCGAGATCGAGAACCTCAAGCACCTCGCGGAGATACTGGCCGACCCCCGGCCGGTCGCGAAGGCCGGCCGGCTGCTCGCCGCGTCGCGTCCGCTGCCCGTGCTCGGTCTGCGCGCGGCGGCCTCCCAGGCGTACGGCTTCGCGTACTTCGCCGCGAAGGTCCATCCGGACGTACGGCTGCTCAACGAGGGCGGCACGATGATCCATGACCGGATCGACGCGGCGGTGCGGGCCGGTGCCAGCGCCCTGCTGTGCTTTGCGCTGCCGCGGCATCCGCGTGAGGTCGTCGACACGTTGGCGTACGCGAGGGAGACGGGGCTGACCGTCGTCACCGTCGCGGACTCGGCGTTCGCTCCTGTTGCCAAGGTGTCCGATCTGCTGATTCCGGCCGCGGTCGGGACGGGCCTCGCCTTTGACACGGCGTGTGCGCCGATGCTGCTGGGGCGGGTGTTGCTGGAGGCGATGTGTGACGACTTGCCGGATGCGCAGGCGCGGTTGGAGGAGTTCGACGTGCGGGCGGCGGCGCGGGGGTTGTTCGTGGAGTGACGAGTTCTGGGCTGGCTTAGGCGGGATTGTCGGGTGCGGGTGCGTGGGGGCTGGTCGCGCCCCGCGGCGGAGCCGCCGATGTCACAGCCCCGCGCCCCTGGGGGGTTGCGCTTGCCGAGCCTCATCTGCTGAGTTCTCAGACTCGTCTCACGTTCGCTCACTAGTCTCCCCGCACTACGGAACTGTGCCGGGACGACCAGGAGGCGGGACGTGGCGCGCGGAGATCGGAGAGTTCAGGGGCTGGCCCGGGTGGCTGTCGTCGTGCGGGCCGGGGCCGCGCCGATGTGGTGGTTCGGGGTGCTGGCGGCGGGTGTCGGGGTGCTGCTGCCCGGTGTCACCGGGCGGCGGATCGGGGTGATGGCCGGGGCCGCGCTGTTCATCGTCGCGGCGGTCGTGGTGGCGTACGCGCGGCGTCGGCGGTACACCGCGCTGGCCCGCGGGGCCGCCCGGGCCGGGAAGCACGACGTGCTCCAGGACCGTGCGGTGAGCACCCGGAACTGGCGTCGGGCGCACCGCTGGTGGCTCGTCCTCGCCTTCGCCCTCGCGCTGGCCAGTGGGTTCGCCGTGCCCGCGGCGGGCGGGATGCTGCTCGCCGGTGCCGGGACGGGGCTGCGGCTGAAGGCCGCCTGGCTGGGGCGTCGCGAGCGTGCCGACGACGCCCTGCTGTGGATCCGCGTCGACTGGCTGGACAAGCGGCACGGCGCCCCCGCCGGAAAGCCGGTCAAGGGCTACCGCTCCACCGGTATCGCCGCGGGCGACGCGACCCCGGGCGGGGCGCGCCGCCGTAGCGACGTCTTCGCGTAGCCGGGGCTCGGCTACACCTCCAGGTCCGCCTCGATCTTCTTCAACTGGTGCCTGGCCATGGCCAAGTTGGCCCGGCCTGCGTCCAGGACCAGGTAGAGGAACAGGCCGTTGCCGCCGCGGCCCTTGAGCAGGCGGATCAGGTGGTACTGGCTGGACAGTGTGATCAGGATGTCCTCGATCTCGCCCTTCAGGCCGAGGTGCTCCATCGTGCGCAGCTTGGAGCGCACGACGTCGGTGTTCCCGGCGGCGGCGACGCCGAGGTCGAAGGTCTTGCTGCCGCCCATCGTGCCGAGCGCCATACCGCTGGTGTAGTCGACGAGCGCGACCCCGGTCGCGCCCTCGATGGAGGTCAGCGCCTCTTTGAGGGAGGTTTCGGTGTTGGCCATGACAGTGCTCCTTTGGTCCGTTCAACTATCCGTGGTGGTGCGCGCGTTGGTGCCTGTGGTGGTGCGTGGTGCGCGCGCTGTTCTCGTTCGTGCGGTGGTGGTTTTCGGGGGCGCCTTGGCGGGCGGCGCAGGGTCGGTCCGTTCCTCGGCCACGGCGGCTTCGGCGGCGGCCGCGACCGCCGCCTCGGCGTCGACCAGCTCGCCGATCCGGGCCCCGGCGCGGCGGCCCTCCAGCAGCAGCCGGCCGACGTGGACGCGGTCCTGGGCGAGCACGGTCAGCACGGCGCCGCGGCCCGCCGCGTAGGTCGCGACATAGCCGTAGACCCCGCGCACGATCAGCTCGCGGAAGTCGCCCTGCCCGGTCGCGTCCGCCATCCGTACGGCCACGCCGAGCGCCGTCACGGTGAGCGCGGCGACCCGTTCCGGCTCGACGCCCGGGGTGTCCTGGGCCAGGACGAGACCGTCGACGCCCGCCGCCAGTGCCCCGGTCAGCTGGGGCACGCGGGCTCTCAGCCGGCGCAGCTCGTCGAGGATCTCTGCCTCGGAGGCCATCGGCTCTCTCCTCTCGGCGCGTGTTCGCTGCCACTCAAAGGGCCTCCAGCGCATCTCTGAGCCTCTTCAGCAAGGTGATGTCGGGATCGGTGACGTCGGGCAGGGGAGCGGCGGCGGGCGCGGGCGGGCGGGGCGAGACGAGCCCCGCCGACACCAGCCGCCGGACGTCCAGCAGCGTGGGGTACGCCCGCCTCCCCAGCGCCCGCGCGATGTCCGGCGCCGTCCGGACGCCGTCCACCTGGGCCAGCACCGCCGCCTGCCGGGCGGTGACCGGCGGCGGCGCGACGGGGTCGGCCCGCACCAGCGGCGCGCCGTCCGTCGCCGCGTCCGGCCACACCCGGTGCAGCAGATCGCGGCGGCGCAGGGTCTCGCGCTCCAGTGCGGCCACCGGAACCGGCCGCACGGAACCGAGCGGATGCGTGACGCCGTAGCGGAAACGGCCCGGGGTGCTGCTCGGCGCGAGCACGAAGTACGCCGCGTCGTACAGGGCCCCGAGATGGCACAGTTCCAGCGCGCCGGGGCTCAACAGGCCGCCGTCCAGCAGGAGTCGGGTCGTGGCGTGCCGGTCGTCGGTCGCCTTGGCCGCGGCCTCCCAGGCCTCGGTGCGCAGGGTGCCGTGCGCGGTGAGGAGGAGGTCGAGGCCGGGGGCGGACGGGCTCTCGGCGTGCACGACATGGCCGTCGACGAGGTGCAGGCTGCCGCGCTCGCGGACGAGGACGCCGGTGGCCTCCTCGGCGGCTAGCCGGGTCAGCATCGGGGAGACGCCGCCCCAACCCCGGTCGCCGGCATCGGACTTGGTCCGCACGGGCAGCCGGGGCGGCGGGGTGGTGGGTGTGGCCTTGACCGCGGTCATCCCAGCACCAGCCGTCCGGCCATCTCGCCGAGCCGGATGCGGGCCAGCGCGAGATTGCCCTCCGCGCGGGTCAGCCACAGATGCAGGAACACACTGCTGTCGAAGGACGTCCGCACGAACCGCAGCACGTGATAGCTGTCGCGGTTGCTGACGATCAGGTCCTCCAGCGGAGGATCGCCGGCCGCCTCGCCGTCCTCCCCGACGGACGCGAACGCCCGGTGCTCCGCGGCGAGCCGCGCCAGCTCGGCGGCCTCGGCGGCACTGGCCTCCTGGTCACCCCCGGGTGACTCTCCTACGACGCCCAGGGCCAGCCCGCTCGTCCAGTCGACCAGCGCGGCGCCCCGGGCACCGGGCAGTCGCATGGCCTCCAGTAAGCACTCGTCGATTCCGGGCACCGTGGCTCCCCTCCCGCCTGCGGTTCGGCTGAGTGACGACGAAGCTACGCACCGTGTGGCCGAGGGGTGAGGGATCTGGCATTTTCCAGTGGAACATGCACCCGAGTGACTAAGGTGGGTCAACTGACCCCGTTTTCACACGAGTTGCATGGGTCAGTTGAACCCTGCTCGCACGGGCGTGCGTCAACGGCGCCCGGGCGTCCGCAGGGTGGTGAGCGCGGCGGCATGCGCCCCGCCGGATTCGGCCACGATCTCCGCGACCGTCTGCGGCTTCCGCACGGTCGCGAACGACACGCCCCCGGAGCCGTCCCGCACGAAGCCGTAAATGCCGGGCCGGGCAAGGGAGTTGTAGGCGTAGTGCGCCGCGAAGTAGTACGCCCCGGTGTCCAGCGCGGCCGCGTAGTCACCCTGCTCCAGCAGGGGCAGGGCCTGTCCCTCGGCCAGCAGATCCCCCGCGAAGCACGCGGGTCCGGCGACGTCCTGCACCACGTCCGCCCCCGACTTGGGCCGCCCCTTCCCGTCGTAGGCGGCGATCCGCAGCGGCCAGGACTGCGGCGCGTACACCGTCCGCGTCGCCACCTGCACGCCCGCGTGCGTGATCGCGATCGGCCGCCCGCCGGCACTCTTCGCGTACTCGACCCGGGCCACCACCGTGCCCTGCTTGGCCAGCATCGACCGCCCGAACTCGGTCACCAGCCCGTACCGCCCGTCGAACAGCCCCGGGACCGCTTCCTTGAGCAGCCGCGCGTACTGCGCGTAGGTCGGGGTCGTCGCGTCCGAACCGAAGTTCACCCCCAGGCCGCCGCCGATGTCGAGCGTGTCGATCTGCGGCCGCCCGAGCCGGGAGTTGATCTCCTCGGCCAGCTCGTACGTCTCCGCGACGCCCCGCGCCAGCAGCGCCAGCGGGATGCCCTGCGACCCGGTGTGCGCGTGCAGCCGGGTCAGCCACGGCCGCTCGGCGTAGGCGCGCACCACCCACTCCCGCGCCCCCTCGTCCCGCAGCGCCACCCCGAACTTCGAGGTCGCCGTGGCCGTGGAGAGCGCGGCGATCGACCCGCCGCCGATCTGCGGATTGACCCGGATCCCGAGCGGGGAGCGACTGGTGGCGGACCGCATCAGCGCGTCGATCCGCTCCAACTCCTGCGGATTGTCGGCGTTCACGGCGATCCCCAGCGCCAGCGCCTCCCGCAGCTCCGCCGGGGTCTTCGCGGGCGCGTCCAGCACCGTCCGCTCCGGCCGTACGCCCGCCGCCCGCGCGAGGGCCAGTTCACCCGGGCTCGCCACCTCGGCGCCGATGCCCTCCTCGTGCAGCAGCCGCAGCACCGGCACGAGCGGACTCGCCTTCACGGCGAACGCGTGCAGTACGGGGGTCCCGGGCGCCGTCACCTCGTCGAACGCCGCGCGCAGCGCCGCCGCCGACTCCCGGATGCCGGTGACGTCCAGCAGGGCGGCGATCGGGGCGCCGGGCCGCAGCAGCCCCTGCTCCACGGCGGCCTGTACGGCTTCGTCCCGGCGGGCGGTGCGTTCGGTGCGGGGGTCGGTGCGGGGATGGGTGCGGGGATCCGTGCCGGGATCGATGCCGTCCGTGTGACCCTGGTTTCCGTCGTTCACTGGAGCCCCCGTCATGTCGTCGCCCATGGTCGGTACATCCGGCCAAACACTCAGAGCCTGCCCACAGAGACGCTCTGATGTATTGACTAGTTCTATTCACGAAGCCAAGATGTGAATAGTTGTAGTAGGAGATCCGCTGAACGCAGTCCGCTAGGAGGCAGACCATGTCAGGACCCCGCCCCGTACGAGCACCCCGCGGTACGGAACTGAGCGCCCTGGGATGGCAGCAGGAAGCCGCCCTGCGGATGCTGCAGAACAACCTGGACCCCGAGGTCGCCGAACACCCCGACAAGCTCGTCGTCTACGGCGGCACCGGCAAGGCCGCCCGCGACTGGCGCTCCTTCGACGCCATGGTCCGCACCCTGCGCACCCTGAAGCAGGACGAGACGATGCTCGTCCAGTCGGGCCGCCCGGTCGGCGTGATGCAGACCCACGAGTGGGCGCCGCGCGTCCTCATCGCCAACTCCAACCTGGTCGGCGACTGGGCCAACTGGGAGGAGTTCCGGCGCCTTGAGGCCCTCGGCCTCACCATGTACGGCCAGATGACCGCCGGTTCCTGGATCTACATCGGCACCCAGGGCATCCTCCAGGGCACCTACGAGACCTTCGCCGCCGTCGCCGCGAAGAAGTTCAACGGCACCCTCGCCGGAACCATCACCCTCACCGCCGGCCTCGGCGGCATGGGCGGCGCGCAGCCCCTCGCGGTCACGATGAACGACGGCGTCGCGATCTGCATCGACGTCGACCCGCGCGCGATCGAACGCCGCATCGAGCACCGTTACCTGGACGTCAAGGCCGACAACCTGCGCCACGCGCTGGAGTTGGCCGTCGAGGCCCGCGACGCCCGCCGCCCGCTCTCCATCGGCCTCCTCGGCAACGCGGCGGAGCTGCTCCCGCAGATGCTCGCCGAGGGCGCTCCCATCGACATCGTGACCGACCAGACCTCGGCCCACGACCCCCTCGCCTACCTCCCGGTGGGCATGGCCTTCGAGGACATGGCCGACGAGGCCGCGAAGGACCCGGCGGGCTTCACCACCCGCGCCCGTGAGTCCATGGCGCGGCACGTCGAGGCGATGGTCGGCTTCATGGACGCGGGTGCCGAGGTCTTCGACTACGGCAATTCGATCCGCGGCGAGGCCCAACTCGCCGGGTACGAGCGGGCGTTCGCCTTCCCCGGCTTCGTCCCCGCCTACATCCGCCCCCTCTTCTCCGAGGGCAAGGGCCCCTTCCGCTGGGCCGCCCTGTCCGGCGAGGCGTCCGACATCCACAAGACGGACAAGGCGATCCTCGACCTCTTCCCGGAGAACGAGTCCCTCCACCGCTGGATCAAGCTGGCCGGCGAGCGCGTCCACTTCCAGGGCCTCCCGGCCCGCATCTGCTGGCTCGGCTACGGCGAGCGCGACAAGGCCGGTGAGCGCTTCAACGACATGGTGGCCTCCGGCGAGTTGGCGGCCCCGCTGGCCATCGGCCGCGACCACCTCGACTGCGGCTCCGTCGCCTCCCCGTACCGCGAGACCGAGGCCATGCTCGACGGCTCCGACGCGATCGCCGACTGGCCGCTGCTGAACGCGATGGTCAACGTGGCGTCGGGCGCGTCCTGGGTCTCCATCCACCACGGCGGCGGCGTCGGCATGGGCCGCTCCATCCACGCGGGCCAGGTCTCCGTGGCCGACGGTACGAAGCTCGCCGGCGAGAAGATCCGCCGCGTCCTGACCAACGACCCCGGCATGGGCGTCATCCGGCACGTGGACGCGGGCTACGACATCGCGGAGCGGGTCGCGGACGAGCGGGGCGTGCGGGTTCCCATGCGCGAGGGTGACGACGCGTGACCCTTCCGGGAGATGAGCGGGGCGGCAACTCCTCGGTGGGGGTGGAGGGTTCGTCGCCGACCGCGGGTCCGGCCGTGCCCACCCGTTCCGCCCTGCGGAACGACTGCCCACGGCCTGTGGCGGGTGACGGCAGTTTGCGGCCGGTGGTCGGTGACGATCGTCCGCGGCCCCTGGCTGCCGGCAGCTCCTTCCACGAGATGTGGCGCGAGTTGCTCCCCATCGGCCGACACCCCGACTCTCACGGCTACCGTCGCTACGCCTGGACCGGTGCCGATGCCGAGTGCCGGGCCTGGTTCGAGGAGCAGGCCAAGTCACGCGGCCTGACCTACGAACTCGACCGCAACGGCAACCAGTGGGCCTGGCTCGGCGACCCCGCCGCCGGGGACGCTGTCGTCACCGGCTCGCATCTCGACTCGGTGCCGGACGGTGGGGCCTTCGACGGCCCCCTGGGTGTCGTGTCGTCCTTCGCCGCGCTCGACGAACTCCGGTGCAGGGGAGCGGAGTTCACCAGGCCGCTCGCCATCGTGAACTTCGGGGACGAGGAGGGCGCCCGCTTCGGGCTCGCCTGTGTCGGGTCGCGGCTGACCGCCGGGCAGCTCACCGTCGAGCAGGCGCACCGGCTGACCGACGGCGACGGGGTCACGCTGCCGCAGGCCATGGCGGCCGCCGGTTACGACGCCGACGCCATCGGCCCCGACCCCGAACGGCTGGCCCGTATCGGCGCGTTCGTCGAACTCCACGTGGAACAGGGCCGCGCGCTGGACCTCTCCGGCGACCGGGTCGGCATCGCCAGCGCGATCTGGCCGCACGGACGCTGGCGGTTCGACTTCCGGGGCGAGGCCAACCACGCCGGTACGACGCGGCTGGTGGACCGGCGGGACCCCATGCTGTCGTACGCCGAGACCGTGCTCGCCGCCCGCCGCGAGGCCCAACTCGCGGGCGCCGTCGCCACGTTCGGGAAGATCGCCGTGGAGCCGAACGGCGTCAACGCGATCCCCTCCCTGGTGCGCGGCTGGCTGGACTCCCGCGCCGCCGACCAGGAGACCCTCGACACGGTGGTCACCGGCGTGGAGAAGGCGGCCCGCGAGTACGCCGAGGCGCACGGCATCGACCTCGACATCGTCCGGGAGTCCTTCACCCCGGTCGTCGAGTTCGACCACGCCCTGCGCGACGAACTCGCCCGAGTCCTGGGGAAGGGGAAGGGGAAGGAGACGGAGCTGACCGTCCCCGTCCTGGGCACCGGTGCCGGACACGACGCCGGAATCCTCTCCGGGAGCATCCCGACCGCCATGCTGTTCGTGCGCAATCCCACGGGCGTCTCGCACTCCCCGGCCGAGTTCGCGGCCGAGGACGACTGCGTGGCCGGGGTGACCGCACTCGCCGACGTACTGGAAGGGCTGGCCTGCAGGTGACGCACCCCACCACGCGGACGTACTGGCTGGAACACGCCTGGCTCGACACCAACGTCGAGCCGGGCGTCGCCCTGGAGGTGACGGACGGCCGAATCACCGCCGTCCGCACGGGAGTTGATGCTCCACCCCCGGGCGCCGAGATCCTCCGGGGCCTCACCCTCCCCGGCCTCGCCAACGCCCACAGCCACGCCTTCCACCGCGCCCTGCGCGGCACCGTCCAGGTCGGCTCCGGCACCTTCTGGACCTGGCGGGAGCTCATGTACTCCTTCGCCGACCAGCTGACCCCGGACACCTACCACGCCCTCGCCCGCGCGGTGTACGCCGAGATGGCACTGGCCGGGATCACGGCGGTCGGCGAGTTCCACTACGTGCACCACGCCCACGGCGGCACCCCGTACGCCGACCCCAACGCCATGGGCGAGGCCCTCGTCGCCGCCGCCTCCGAAGCCGGTGTCCGCATCACCCTCCTCGACACCGCCTACCTCTCCTCCGGCTTCGGACAGCCCCCCAACCGCCACCAGCTCCGCTTCTCCGACGGAAGCGCGGAAGCCTGGGCGGAACGCTCTTCACTTCTCAAGGAACGGGATCACGCGAGGATCGGTGCCGCGATCCACTCCGTACGGGCGGTCCCCGCACGGGAGTTGGCGACGGTGGCAGGCTGGGCCGAGGAGCGCCGGGCCCCGCTCCACGTCCACCTGTCCGAGCAGACCGCCGAGAACGACGCCTGCCGCACGGCCCACGACTGCACCCCGACCCAACTCCTCGCCGAGCACGGGGTGTTGGGCCCCCGCACCACCGGCGTCCACAACACCCACCTCACGGACGAGGACATCGCGCTGCTGGGCTCCACCGGGACGGGCACCTGCATGTGCCCGACGACGGAACGGGACCTGGCCGACGGCATCGGCCCCGCGGTCGCCCTCCAACGAGCCGGCTCCCCGCTCTCCCTGGGCTCCGACAGCCACGCGGTCATCGACCTCCTCGAAGAGGCCCGCGCGATGGAGCTGAACGAACGCCTGCGCACCCGCACGCGGGGTCACTGGACGGCGGCGGCCCTGCTCCGCGCGGCCTCGGCGGACGGCCACGCGGCCCTGGGCTGGCCCGAGGCGGGCACCCTCGAACCGGGCGCCCTCGCGGACTTCACGACCATCGCGCTCGACTCGGTCAGAACGGCGGGCCCGGTGCCCAGGCTCGGCGCCGAGACGGCCGTATTCGCGGCGACGGCAGCGGACGTACGGCACACGGTCGTGGGCGGTCGGCACGTCGTACGCGACGGGGCGCACGCGCTCGTACCCGATGTGCCGCAAGCGCTCGCGCAGGCAGTCGAAGCCCTGCGGGCCCTGACAACCACCCACGAGGACACGATGAGCAGCAGCACCGTCATCACCAACGTCGCCACACTCGTCACCAACGACCCCTCCCTGGGTGATGGCTCTTCCCTCGGTCTGATCCAGGACGCGGCCGTCGTCATCGACGGCGACCGCATCGCGTGGACCGGTGAATCAAGCAAAGCACCCGCCACTGACAACCGGGTCGACGCCGGTGGGCGGGCGGTCCTGCCCGGCTTCGTGGACTCCCACTCGCACCTCGTCTTCGCCGGCGACCGCACGCAGGAGTTCAACGCGCGGATGTCCGGGCGGGCGTACAGCGCGGGCGGCATCCGTACGACGGTCGCGGCGACGCGCGCGGCGAGCGACGCGGAACTGGAGGCGAACCTCACGCGTTACCTGACCGAGGCCCTCCGCCAGGGCACCACCACCTTCGAGACGAAGTCGGGCTACGGCCTGACGGTCGCCGACGAGTCCCGCGCGCTCCGGATCGCCGCCGCGCACACGGAGGAGGTGACGTACCTCGGCGCACACATCGTCTCCCCGGACTACGCCGACGACCCCGCGGCCTACGTGTCCCTGGTCACCGGCGAGATGCTCGACGCCTGTGCCCCGCACGCCCGTTGGATCGACGTGTTCTGCGAGAAGGGCGCGTTCGACGGCGACCAGGCGCGCGCGATCCTGACGGCGGGGCGGGCGAAGGGCCTGCACCCCCGCATCCACGCCAACCAGCTCTCGTACGGCCCAGGCGTCCAACTCGCCGTAGAACTGGACGCGGCGAGCGCGGACCACTGCACCCACCTCACGGACGCGGACGTGGACGCCCTGGCGAGCGGCGCGACGGTCGCTACTCTGCTCCCCGGCGCCGAGTTCTCGACCCGCGCGGAATGGCCGGACGCACGCCGCCTCCTGGACGCGGGCGTCACGGTCGCCCTGTCGACCGACTGCAACCCGGGTTCGTCCTTCACGTCCTCCGTCCCCTTCTGCATCGCGCTGGCGGTACGGGACATGGGGATGACCCCGGACGAGGCGGTGTGGGCGGCCACGGCGGGCGGCGCGGCGGCACTGCGCCGGGACGACGTGGGCCGCATCACGGCGGGCGCGAGGGCCGACCTGATCCTGCTGGACGCGCCCAGCCATGTGCATTTGGCGTATCGGCCGGGGGTGCCGTTGGTGACTGAGGTGTGGCGGCGGGGAACGCGGGTGGTTGCTGGAAGCCGGGGCTAAATCTAACCACTGCGGTGCGCTGTGACTGGTTAGAAAAGACCCCAGCGTCCAGAGGGTGCAGGGCGGGGCGGTGAGGAACCGGGAGCGAGTGGCCGATAGCGAAAACGGTTGGTACCGCGGCGACTGTCACGTGCACTCGACGTGCTCGCACGGCGGCGAGCTGACACCGGAACACCTCGCGAGCACGACAACGCGGACACGCACGCCACTTGGGGCCGGTACGCCGGCGACGACTTCCTGGTGATCCTGGGCCAGGAGGTCACGACCAGAACCGGCCACTGGCTCGCGCTGGGGGTGCGACCGGGGCAGGTGGTCGGCCGCCATCTCGACGAAGTCCATCGCGGTGGTGGGCTGTGCGTGGTGGCGCATCCGCACGCGCCGTACGACTCGGGCACGTTCCTGTACCCGTACGAGGGGTTCGACGTGGTCGAGGTCTGGAACGGCCCGTGGAGTTCGGGCCTGCCCTGGCAGGCGGACAACGAGGCGGCGTTGGCGGAGTGGGGACGGGGGCTTGCGGCGGACATCCGGCGCCGGGGCGGTTGGCGCCCGGCGATGGGCAACAGCGACGCCCACCTGTCGGGCCAGATCGGCGTCCCGCACACCGTCGTCCAGGCCGAGGAGCTGACTACGGACGCGGTGCTCGCCGGGATCCGTGCCGGGCGGAGTTGGATCGCCGGGTCTGCTGCCGTGGAGTTGTCGTTCGAGGTCTCTGCGGGTGCTCAACGGGTCCTGATCGGCGGGCAGTTGGAGCACGGCGATGAACCGGCGATGGCACGGGTGCGCGTGAGCGGCGTGCCTTCAGGGACGGTCAGTTTTCACACCGGGCGGGGGATGGCGCACGTCGCTTCGTTGCCGGGTGCGGGGGTGGGCGAGGTGGAGTGGAGCGTCGACGCGGTGGACTCGGCGTTCATCCGGGTTGAAGTGCGGCACCCCGGAGGGGACATGGCGGCCCTGAGCAACCCGATCATCCTGGGTTGAGGTACTGGCCTGACTTGATGCCCCGTATGAGGTGGGTCAACGGGGCGGGCGTGGTGGTGAGTTCGGTGTTGGGGGTGTCGCTTTCGCGGAGGTGGAGGGCGGTGGGTGAGGTGGCGGCGATTTCTACGCAGGTGTTGCCTTCGCCGCCACCCGAGAAGGTGGACTTCTGCCAGTGCCTGGGCTGGGGCATGGGGGTCCTCACGGTTCCTGTGCCGGGTGCCGTTGGTCAGGCGGCGGGGTGGAACGGATGCCCGGACTTGATGCCGTGTATGAGGTGGGTCAACGGGGCAGGCGTGGTGGTGAGTTGGGTGTCGGGGCTGTCGCTCTCGCGGAGGTGGAGGGCGGTGGAGGTGGAGGCGATTTCTACGCAGGTGTTGCCGTCGCCGCCATCGGAGAAGGTGGACTTCTGCCAGTGGAGAACGTGGTCCATGGTGTGCCTCACAACTCCTTCGTCAGGCGGTGGATGAAGTCCCGGGATGTCACGGGGTCCAGCGCCGCCTTCTCCACCTTACGGAAGAGCGTTCGAAGCTGAGCCAGTTGGGGTTCCGCGTCGATGAACGCGGTACCGGTAGGCGCGTCACGCAGGCCCGTGTCCAGGCGGGGTACCGGGCCGCCCGCGTACATCATCGAGGCGCCGGCACCGGCGAACCCGTCCTGGTCGGTGGGGATGACGCGGACGGTTGCGTGGCCCTGCTCGATCTGGTCGAGGATCCGGCGGAGTTGAGAATGGGACGTCTGCCGGTCGGCCACGCGGATGCGCAGGGCGAACTCGTGGATCAGGGTCTCGTACGGGGTCGGATTCTCGCCCTCGATGACAGTGCGCCGGGTCATCCGGTGCTCAACCCGAGGGGCCAACTCGGCCTCGGGCAGGCCGGGGACCATGTACGTGTACACGGCGCGTGCGTACTCGGGCGTCTGCAGGAGGCCCGGCACGTGGGTGATCACCACCTCGCGCAGGAACGTCGCGTGGTGTTCGACCTCGGCCGTGTCCAGGAAGACAGGGGGAAGCACGCCCCGGTACTCCTCCCACCACCCCCGCGTGCGGTCGGTCGCGAGGGTGATCAGGGCTTCGATCAACGCCTCGTCCGTGCAGGCGTAGTGGGCTGCCAGGCGGCGGACACGTTCGGCGCTCACGCCTGCGACGCCGGACTCGATCTGGCTCATCTGGACGCCGTCGGCCCCGAGCAGCGCTGCGGCTTCCCGGGCTTTCATGCCCGTCGCCTCGCGTAGTTTGCGCAGTTCAGCGCCGAGTCGCAGCCTGCGGGCCGTGAGATGCCTCTTCGGCGGCAACCGGCACCTCCTCGTCTCAACTGCCCTGTGCTCGTAGCTCGTTCGAGGGTCAGAATACGGCAACCACTTGCGCCTTCCTAATCTTAGGAAATACCGTCGGTGATGCGACGTGCACGCTGCGGAAGCGCACCACTCCGTCCTGCCATGACGGCTGCGGCAAGCCACCGCCCGTGTCCCATCAACCACCCCACCCCGCCTCACCCGGAGCTGACCCATGCCCGAAACCGAGCCAGAACCCTGGGAGTACTCCCTCTCCGTCCCACACGATCGCCGTGCCGTGACCGTCTGCCGCCGCACCCTGCGCCTCGTCCTCACCGCCCACGGCCTCATCCGGGTCGTGGACACCGCCGAACTCCTCGCGACGGAGCTGGTGGCCAACGCCGTACTCCACACGAAGGGGCCGGTGATGCTCCGGGTGCGTTGGTCGGCGGGGGTGCTGAGGGTCGGGGCATGGGACGCGGACCCCGAACCACCCGAACCGCCGGGCCAGTTGGAGAACCTCCTGGACGCCGAGGCGGGGAGAGGGCTCGCGTTGGTGCGGGCCTGCGCCGACTCCTGGGGGTGGCAGCCGTTGTCCAGGAACGGGCGGCGCGGCAAGTACGTGTGGTGTGACCTGGACGCCGCCTAGATCGTTGATCACCCCGAACAGATCGGACAGAAAGGAGAGTTGATGGTCAGCTCGTCGCACGAAGCGCTGCACCGGATCTTCCAGAAGGACCCCGCGCTTCTGACCCGCGCCCTGCAGAGCGTGTTACAGATCCCCTTCCCGGAACCGCGTGAGTTCGCCGCCATGAACGTGGACCTCACCGAGATCGAACCGGTCGAGAAACGCGTGGACACGTTGCTCCGGGCGGAGACCGACGACGGGGCCTACCTCCTGGTCGTCGAATCGCAGGGCAAGCCGGACGACAGGAAACGCGGCAGCTGGCCGTACTACCTCAGCTACCTGCACGAGAAGTACCACTGCGAGCCCGTGCTCATCGTCATCACCCAGAGCCACGCCACGGCACGCTGGGCGGCGGAGCCCATCCATCTCGGGGTACGCGGATGCCCCTCGCTGACGGTGCGCCCCTTCGTCCTGGGCCCGGACAACGTCCCGGTGATCGTGGACGAACGCGAGGCCGAACGCGACGTGCCCCTTGCGGTGCTTTCGGCGATGACACATGGCAAGGGACCGCAGGCCGCCGCCATACTGGAGAACCTGGCAACCGCCCTGCGGACCATCGACCCGGACAGTGCCGCGGTCTTCGTGCAGTTCGTCGACTCATGCCTGGCAGACCGCCAGGCCCAGCAGATGTGGAGGGACCTGATGACGGCGATCCAGTACTTCTGGCGGCACCCGCTGGCGGAGCAGGTGCGGGAGGAGGGGCGTGCCGAGGGGTGGTCGGCGGCCATTCTGCGCACCCTCCAACGGCGTCAGATCGACGTCCCCGACAGCGTCCGCGACCGCATCCTCGCCTCCACCGACCTGGACGAACTCGGCACTTGGCTGGACCGCGCCCAAGAGGTGACCGACGCGGTTGACCTGTTGGGCGACGGCGGCTGAACCGTGCGCAACATCCACTACTTCTGGCGGCATCCCCTGGCGGAGCAGATGCGCGAGGAGGGCCGGCAGGAGGGCCGGCAGGAGGGTCGGGCTCAGGCGCGAGCGGAGATCGTTCTACGAATCCTCGGCAGACGTCAGATCGACGTCCCCGACCCCGTCCGCGACCGCATCCTCGCCTCCACCGACCTCGACGAACTCGGCACCTGGTTCGACCGCTCCCATGAGGTCGCCGACGCACGGGAGTTGTTCACCGAGGGGTCCTGAAGCCGAGGGTTGATCCGCTGGGCCTCACCCCGTCGCCCCCCGCCCGGCGGACGCCCGCTCCATCGCCCCGTCCAGATGCGCGATGACGGCCCCCACGTCCCCACTCTCCGTCCCTCGGATCAACTCCAGCGCGGGCCGCACAAGAAGCCCCGGCCGTGCGATCAACCGCGCCAGCACCGCAGCCCGCACATCAAGCCGCTCGATGGTGGCCTCACGTTCCGCCTCCGTCTGACCCGCCAGCAGCACCGCGTTGTACCAGGCCTCCTGCCGGGACTGGACGACGCTGAAGTCCAGGATCTCCTCGTCCGTGCGGCCCCCGACCTTGTCGAGCAGGGACAGGAGAGGCGATACGGCGCCCACCGAGTCCTCCAGCACCAGCACCACCCCCGCGAGGATGTCGTTGATCAGCAGGAAGTCGTGCTGGAGCGCGTGGATGTCCTCGCCGGGGCTCGTCCGTGCGGCGGCTACGGCCAGGTCGAGGTTGATGTGGGCGTTCACGCCGAGGATGAGGTGCTGGACGATCACCGTGTCGGCATCGGAGAGCAGCCCGAACGTCTCGCGCCAGCAGCGCGGCCCGCTCCGGTCGCGGCGCCAGGCGTCGTACGCGGCGAAATAACGGTTGCCGAAGAGCGTGTCGAAACGGTCCATCCGGGGGCCGTCCTCGAACTGCCCGGCGTGGATGGCCTTACGGATCTCGACGGTCACCTGCCGGTACAGCGCCGCGAAGTACCCGACCCGGTCACCGGCATCCGTCGCCTCCCGCACGATCCCCGCCAGCCCGTCCACGACCTCGTCGATGTTCTGTGCCTGTGCCTGTGCCTGTGTCTGTGCCTGTGCAGCCATGCCCAACTCCCCTTTGGCGGAGCCACAGTTCGGACTGCTCAGTCTCACCGAAAATGACAGCTCCGGTACGGCTCACACTCACACCCACACCCGGCCGACGGGACCCCACTTCACCCCGCCCGCCACCGCTGCTCCGCACCCCCGCTCAGCGGCACCAGTGACACCCCCTCCTCCCCGTCCGGCGCCATGCCCGTCAGGATCGCGATCGCCGGGCGGATCACCCCGTCCGCGTCCACCGTGAACCGCAGGTTGTCGCCGTGGCTCCCGTCCACCGAATCGCACTCCCAGATGCCGACGCCCTTGTCCACGGACCCCCGGCTGTCCAGGCACAGGTCGGAGTCGGCGGACGACTGCACCACCCCGCGCCCGGAGTCGACGCGCCACAGCTGAGTGTCGGACGAGGAACAGGGGGCCGTGATCACATCCGTGCCCTTCGTCAGGTCGCCGTCGCGGATGTCCAGGCAGCGGCCCGTGGAGACGTTCACGACCTGGGCGTACGTGCCGTTGGGCGCGTGAGTGGCGGGAGAGGGAGTGGGGCTTGCCGAGCGCGTCGGCTTCGGCGAACTCCTCGTCGGGGACGGTGACTTGGAGGGAGTCGTCGAGGGGGTCACCGGGACCGTCGCCGTCACCGTCACCTCGGACGGACCCGACGGGACGACCGCCACCGTCCCCGCCGCCGCGCCCGGACGCGACGTCCCCCCGCCCGGCCGCAGCAGAAAGAACAGCAGCGGCACCAACGCCACCCCCAGCGCCGCCGACGCCAGCACCAGCCGACGCCGCGAAGGTGCCCAACTCGCCCAACTCGCCGGAGTCCCGAGGGCGTTGCCCCTCGCCTCCTCGCGGTCCCGCATCGCGTACGACGCCCCCGCCCACGCCAACAGCCCCTCCGCCAGCGTCGCCCGCGGCGCGTCCCGCAGCGCCGTCAGTTCCTCGTACGCGCCCGTGCAGTGGACGCACTGCGCCATGTGCGCGTGCAGGTCGGCGCTGTCGCGGGGGCTGTCGGGGCGTACCGACTCCTCGATCAGGCGCCGGAAGTCACCGCAGCGCGGGTCGTCGGAGGCGGCCAGGCGGGACTTCAGGCAGGCCTGGGCCATGGACTGGAGGGCCGGTCCGGTGCCGTGGACGACGTCCTCGCGGGTGAGGCCGAGGAGGGCGGCGGTCACGGTCTCCGGTTCCCGGTCGACGACGCCGTACCAGACCAGGCCCTGGGTCCGGGAGGGGAGCGAGAGGAACGCCGGGAGCATGGCGGGTGCCGGGTCCGTCGTGTTCAGGAGCAGGAGGAAGCCGGCGTCGAGGCCGGTCGAGCGGTCGTCCCGGGACCATTCCGCGGCCACCCGCCCGGTCAGCAGCAGGAGTTGGTGCCGCCAGGGGACGGACGGGTCCACGCCGCGTGCCGTCTCGCGGGCCGCGAGGGTGAACGCCTGTGCCGCCAGCTGCCGTGCCGCCGACTCGCTCGTCGTGCACAGGCGGGCGTAGGAGAGCACGGACGGCTGGTGCCGGGTGCGGAGTTCCTGGAGGGCCGGGTAGAGCGTGGCCGTGTCGGCGCGCAGCAGATCGGTCAGCCGCGCGTCGGAGGCGCGGGTGAGCGCGTCGCCGTACTCGTCCGAGCCAGCCATCCACCCGCCTCCTCGCACCCTTGCTGACGTACCAGCCAGTTTGTCGGGTGACCATAGTGGTGGAAGGGGACCGCTGGGGAAAGAGGTTTCTGTGGGTAACCCGGTAATGCCGAGGTCGGGGCCCGGGCCGGGGAACGCCTGAGCGCGGCGCACCTGCGCGCGCCGCGCTCAGCAGGCGGGGCGGACCCGGCCGGAGGGGGGACTGCGGGGACTACTCCTCGACCGTCAGTCCCTTCCGCAGCCGCACCAGCGTCCGCGACAGCAGCCGCGACACATGCATCTGCGAGATGCCCAGCTCGTCGCCGATCTCCGACTGCGTCATGTTGGCGACGAAGCGCAGGGAGAGGATCTGCCGGTCCCGGGACGGGAGTTCGGCGATCAGCGGCTTCAACGACTCGACGTACTCGATGCCTTCGAGTCCGTGGTCCTCGTAGCCGATGCGGTCCGCGAGGGCGCCCTCGGAGTCGTCCTCCTCGGGCTGGGCGTCGAGTGAACTCGCCGTGTAGGCGTTCGACGCCGCCATGCCCTCGACGACCTCCTCCTTGGAGATCTTCAGGCGCTCCGCCAACTCGGCCACCGTGGGGGCGCGGTCGAGTTGCTGGGCCAGTTCGTCGCCGGCCTTGGCCAGGTCGAGCCGGAGTTCCTGGAGCCGGCGCGGGACGCGCACGGACCACGAGGTGTCGCGGAAGAAGCGCTTGATCTCACCGACGATGGTTGGCATCGCGAAGGTGGGGAACTCGACGCCGCGACTGAGTTCGAAACGGTCGATCGCCTTGATCAGGCCGATGGTGCCGACCTGGATGATGTCCTCCATGGGTTCGCTGCGCGAGCGGAACCGGGAGGCGGCGAACTTGACCAGCGCGAGGTTGAGCTCGACGAGGGTGTTGCGGACGTACGAGTACTCGTGCGTGCCTTCCTCGAGCGATTCCAGCCGCTCGAAGAGGGTCTTGGAGAGCGCCCGCGCGTCTACGGCGCCGATCTCGTCGTACGGGGGGATCTCGGGGAGCCCCTCGATGGCATTGGGATCCAGTTGTGCCGGTGGGGGTGTCGACGTCGCTGTCGGGGTAGGCGATGCGTCGAGCCGGGGTGACATGGCGTCCTCCATCGTTCTCGGCATATGGCTGCCGAAGCCGGTGCGTGCACTGCGGAGTGCGGCGCCTCCAAAGCCGGTCGTGTCGGTCGGGCGGTCGTTTCGACAGTCGGGGCGGGATCCGGTCGGTTGCCGGACTTGTCCGTCGTATCGAATGTCCAAATACTTGTCTCTCCTAGCCCTACCCGTTTTCCGGAGCCCGCCGCAAGTGCACTGTGTACCCATATGTCCCTTTACGGGCGGTTGTTCGGGTGTCAGAGAGTGTGAGGAAGGCGTAGTGTTCCAGGGCGAACGTCAACAGCCACGACCTCGGGAGAGAGAGACGGCATGGACCGCGGGACGGTCGGCAGCGCACAGTCTGGCCGGCTTCTGGTCGAGGTGCGGAAACAGGGCCTCAGTGCAGTCGTGACGCCGGCGGGTGAGTTGGACCACCACACCGCCGATCTGTTGCGGGAACCGCTGGAGGACCTGCTCGCCCATGGGTACGCACGGCTCGTCGTGGACTGCTCACGGCTGGAGTTCTGTGACTCCACGGGCCTGAACGTACTGCTCGGCGCGCGCCTGAAGGCGGAAGCCGCAGGTGGCGGAGTGCACCTCGCGGCGATGAAGCCCGCGGTGGCGCGTGTGTTCGAGATCACCGGGGCGGAAGCGGTCTTCACCGTCCACGACACCCTCGGGGCCGCCCTCGCCGACGAGTCCGGCTGAGCCCTGTTCTCCCCCGCGTGACCGGCGGATTCCCCGTGCCTCGTCTTCCGTGCCGAGTAAGGGGTGTTTTGCCGGTTCGCTCGGGCAGGAGAACATCTGAACCTGTCGAGACCCGAGCGACCAGATCGCTCCTGATCCACGTACTGACTTCTGAACACGTACTGACTGACTCCTGCAACTCGTACTGACTGACTCTTGAACACGTACCGACTCTTGAATCGTGAACCGGTGAATCGGTGAGGTGAAGCGCTGATGAGCACCACCCGGCCCTACCCGCCGGGCGACCGCCCGGAGTCCGGTGGCGCCGCGGAGGCGCCCGCCGGAGGCGCTTCCGTGCCGTCCGTCGGGGACGACGCCGAACCGGCCGCGGGCCGGGACACCCGCAGGCTCAGTTTCGCGGGCGAGAGCGGGGTCGTACCGCTGGCCCGCGACTTCGCCCGCCAGGCCCTGTACGCCTGGGGCTGGCTGCCCGCCGAGGGCGCCGACCGGCGCGCGGCCGCCGAGGACGTGCTCCTCGTCGTCTCCGAGCTGGTCACCAACGCCTGTCTGCACGCCGAAGGCCCGGACGAGATGTGGATCACCTGCGAGAACAAGGTGATCCGGGTCGAGGTCTCCGACCGCGGCACGGGCCAGCCCGCCCCCAGAACCCCGCACCGCGCGGGCCGCCCCGGCGGCCACGGCATGTTCATCGTGCAGCGGCTCTGCCTGGACTGGGGCGTCGTCCGCGCCCCGGGAGTCACCGGCAAGACGGTATGGGCGGAGCTGGGCGCCCCCGCCTAGCCCGCCCGCACGGGGCTGATCCAGGGGCCGCGAAATTCGTTTCCCCGCCCCCGGACCCGGCCTTACGCTCGTCTCAACGCGCTGACGGAGACGAGTACCCCGGGTCCCGCGAGCCGAGAGAGCCGCCGGCGCTGTGAAGGCGGCCTCGCACCCCGGGCGAATCCCCTCCCGAGCGCGGGGAGGAACGGCCCGCCGCCCCGGCAGGCCCCATGCCCCGCCGGCCGGCCCCCGTCACCGGGCCAGAACGAGACCGTTCTACGGCGGTACGCGACCGTTTCCACGGCCGTGCGGCCCGCGACCGGTGAAGGCGTGGTGGCACCGCGAGCACCCTCTCGCCCACGCCCCGAGGGATCACCCCCGGGGCGATTCTTGTGCCCCGGCCGACCGGACGGAGCGCATGCCATGCTCGACGTCACCCTCATCCGACAGCAGCCCGAGCGGGTCCGCGAGGCCCTGCGCAAGCGGGCGGTGGACGCCGACATCCCCGGCTTCCTGGCGCTGGACACCCGCTTCCGCGAGACCCGTACGGCCGTGGAGCGGCTGCGCGGCGAGCGGAAGCGGATCTCGGCGGAGATCGCGGACCACCGCAGGGCGGGCACCGCGGCCGACGACCTCCAGGCGACCGCCTCGACCCTGGCCGACCAGGTCACGAAGGCCGAGGGCGAACTCGCCCGACTCGCCCGCGAACACCGGCAGTTCCTCGACGCCCTGCCCAACCTCCCCGACGAGGACGTGATCGCGGGCGGCAAGGAGAACAACGAGGTCGTACGGACCGCGGGCACCCCGACTCTCGACCCTCCTCCCCGCGACCATGTCCAACTCGCCCAGGATCTGGGCCTGGTGGACTACCGGCGCGGCACCGCCCTCGCCGGCAACGGCCACTGGATCTACCGGGGCGACGGCGCCGCACTGGAATGGGCCCTGCTCAACCACTTCCTCGACAGCCACCGCCGGGCGGGCTACGAGTTCGTGCTGCCGCCGCATGTGCTGACCTACGAAGCGGGTTATACGGCGGGCCAGTTCCCGAAGTTCGCCGACGAGGTGTTCGTGGTGGAGGAGGGCGAGGGCGGGCGCCCGGAGCGCTTCCTGCTGCCCACCGCCGAGACCGCGCTGGTCAACCTGCACCGCGGCGAGACCCTCGACGAGGCCGAACTGCCGCGCAAGTACGTGGCGTACACGCCCTGTTACCGCAAGGAGAGCGGCAGCCACCGCACCGCCGACCGGGGCACCCTGCGCGGCCACCAGTTCAACAAGGTCGAGCTGTTCCAGTTCGCGCGCCCCGCCGACTCGGACGCGGCGCAACTCGAACTCCTGGCCCGGGCCGAGGAGTTGGTGGCCGGACTCGGACTGCACTACCGGGTCACCAAACTCGCCGCCGAGGACACCAGCCCCGCCCAGGCGAAGACGTACGACGTGGAGGTCTGGCTGCCCAGCCTCGGCGCGTACGCCGAGGTCAGCTCGGTGTCGAACGCCCGCGAGTACCAGGCCCGGCGCGGCGGCATCCGGTACCGCCCGGAAGGCGGCGGCAAGGCGGCGTACGTGCACACGCTCAACGCCTCGGGGCTGGCGACCAGCCGTCTCCTCCCCGCGATCCTCGAACAGCACCAACGGCCCGACGGTACGGTCGCGGTGCCCGAGGTGCTGCGCCGCTGGGGCCTGCCCGACCGGCTCGGCTGACCCCGACCTCGGGTTACCTCCGGTCACCCCGTCCACGTGGCGACCTCTTCGCGCACGCCGGATCGTCACAACTCCGGCGTGCGCCTTGTCTTCCCTCCTCACGACCCCGGGCGTACCTTGACGGCCGATCTGATGTGCCGTCAGGAATGGCGGTCGGGAATGAGGGGACCGTGTCGTACCAGAAACGAACCGCAGCGCTCGCGTCCGTCGCGGCCCTGGCCGGCTCGGCGGTATTCATGGCCGCCCCCGCAGCCCGGGCCGACGTGGTCGACGTCAACTACAAGTGCCAGACGCCCATCGGCGTCAAGACCGCCGTCTCGCCGATCGACATCAAGGGTGTCAAGAGCGGCAGCGGCTACAAGCTCACCATGTCCTGGCAGAAGGGCGTCTCCTCCAGCCCCGTCGAACTCGGCAAGGGCGCGATGAGCCCGAGCGCCACCATCAAGGTGGGCGGCGCGGACAGCGGCACGGTCGCGGTGTCGGGCCCCGCCAACCAGGCCGCGATCCCCGCCAACACCCCCATCAAGATCAACGACTTGACGGGCACGTACACCCCGAAGGCGTCCGGCAAGGTCACGTTCACGGCGGCCGTCCTCACCATCAAGGCCCTCGGTACGACGACGACGTGCACCCCCACCAACAGCCCCGGCCCGTCCCTCACGCTGGACGTCACGGCGGCGGGCGGTTCGTCGGGATCCAGCGGCTCGACGGGCACCTCGGGCTCCACCGGTTCCGGCACCGGTACGGACTCCAGCGGCACGCTCCCGAAGACCGGCCCCGACGACTCGGTCGTCGCGCTGGGCACGCTCGGCGGCACGGTCCTGCTCGCGGGCGCGGCGGGCACCCTGTGGCTGACCCGCCGCAACCAGACGGCCCACGCCCGCCGCTGACAGCCCCCCGCAAGCCCGCTGGAGCCGCCCATGCTGTCGACCGCCCGCGTCCTGAGTCTGTCCCTTCTGGCCCTCCTGGCGGCCACGCCGACCGCAACGGCCGCCGGGGGATGGACCGTTGCGCCCGCTGGCGGCGGACGCCCGACGTTCTACGCGGAGGGCGAGCCCGGCACGACCCTCCAGGACACGGTGTCCGTGACCAACCCGACCGGCCGCCCGATCACGGTACGACTACAGGCCACAGGCGCCCCGATCACCTTCGCCGACAGGGGAGTTGCGATCCCGCCCCGCACCCGCGCCGACATCCCCTTCACGGTGGACGTCCCGACGACCGCGCCCCCCGGCGACCGCACCGCCACGATCACCGCGCGCGACACGAAGGGCCGAGAGGCGACGGTACGGCTCCAACTCCACGTACGCGGCCCGGCGTTGTCGGCCCTGACCGTCGAACACGTGACGGTCCACGACAACACCATCACCTACGACCTGGTCAACCGAGGCACCACCCCCCTCACCCCGAAACTGGCCGTCCACGCCACCGGCCTCTTCGGCACCCTCCTGGACCGCGCCCCCCGCACCCTCCCGGTCCGACTCCCGCCCGGCGAACGCCTGAAGCTCACCGAACCCTGGCCCGACCACCCCACCCTGGACGCGGTCGACGTACGCCTCACGGTCACGGCGACGGGCGGCGCCCACGACACGGCGGACGCGCCGAGGAGGTTCGTGCCGTGGGGAGCGGCGGCGGGCATCGGGGTCGTGGCCACGGCCGGAACCGCGCTGCTCCTCATCCGCCTACGCCTACACCTTCGCCTACGCCTACGACGTCGGACCGAGTTGACGGGAGCGGTGATGTGAGCGGCAAGGTGCGGATTCCGGCGCTGGTGGCGGTACTCGCGCTGCTCCTGCTGCCGTTGGCGGGGGCGACGTCCGCCGCGGCGGCGGGCGGGCCGAGTGTGAAGCTCTCCAAGTCGCAGGCGGGGACGGGTGGTTCGATCACCGTCTCCGGGAGCGGCTGGCGGCCGCACGCCCTGCTGATGATGCTGGTCTGCGGACAGGCGACGCCCGCGCGCGGGGTGATCGGCGGCACCAACTCCTGTGCGAACGCGGACGGCAGAGCCGTCACGACGGACGCCAAGGGCGTCTTCAGCAAGAAGCTGCCGGTGTCCGAACCGCCGGTGCCGTGCCCGTGCGTGGTGCATGTGGCGACGGTGACGGGGGCGAGCGCGTCGGCGGACACGGTCTTCCAGGTGGCGGGCCACGCCGTCGAACCACTCCCCGCCGAGCCCTCGGCCGGCCGCCTGTCGGTCCTCTCCGACACCCGGCTGGACGGTTCGAGCGGGCTGCTGACCTGGTTCGGGGCGCCACCGTCCCGCACGCTGGTCTTCACCGTGGGCAACGCCGGTTCGTCCCCCGTCAAGAACCCGGTGTTCCAAGTCGGCACCTCCCACGGGGTGTTCGCGCCGCAGTGGGACGACCAGCAGTACAGCGGCACGATCGCGCCCGGCGGGAAGGCGGAGATCAAACTCCCCGTCGAACTCTCGGCCGGAGCGCACGGCGACTACACCGTCTCGATGAAGTACGGCGGCCGGGTGCTCGCCGAACAGCCATGGGGAGTCGGCCGCCCCTGGGGAGTGACCCTGTTCTGGGTCCTGGTCTGCGTGGTCGTACCGGCGGCGGTGTTCCGCATCGGAATGGCCGTGGTGGACCGCCTACGGCCACGCAAGGCGGCCCGCAGCATGGGCCCGCCCCGGCACAGGGCCCTGCACATGCCCGCCCAAGTCACCCTGCGCATGCCGAAGTTGGGCAAGGCAGCCGCCTCCCGGGAAGCAACCGCGGCCGCCCCCACGACCTCGACCCTGCCGTGGTTCACCCCGGACTCCGATCCGGGCACGGCGGCCGGTCGACTCTCCGCACCGCACGACGACAGCCCGACGAGTCCGACGACTCCCACCAGGAAGGGACTTACGTGAGCAAGCGAAGGAGAGTCATACCGGTCGGCGGAGGCGGTGTACGGAGAGCGGGCGCGGCCACGTTCGCGCTGGTCCTCGGCGGTGCGGGCCTCGCGCTCGGCCTGAGCGCCCAGGCCGCGCAGGCCGCCGAGGTGTCGTACGCCACCCACTGCGTGCCGCCCGCCGGAATCGACCCGGTCGACGGCACCACCAAGGTCGAGATCACCGCGCCCACCACGGCGAAGGTGGGCGACACGGTCGACGTCGTCTGGCATTTCACCCAGGCCGCGTCCAAGAACCCCGACATCATCGACCTGCCCGCCAACTCGGTTCAGCCGTCCGGGATTCTGAAGGCGGCCGGCGCACAGACCGCCGACATCGCGATGCAGGGCCCGCGCACGAACCCGGCGATCCCCAAGGGCGCGGTGATGACCCTGTCCGACATGAAGGGCTCGCTGAAGTTGACGACGGCGGGGTCGGTGACGCTGACTCCGGACGCGTACACGGTCAACGCGTTCTCGACAGACACGAAGTGCACGCCGACGGCGACGGTTTCGCCGTCGGCGACGATCAATGTGACGGCGGGAGACGGCAGTTCGTCCAGCACGTCCCCAACTCCATCGGACTCGACGTCGGCATCGGCATCGGAATCAGCCTCGGAGTCCGCATCGCCCAGTGATTCGACCTCGGCATCGGCATCGGCGAGCTCCAGTGACGGTACCGGGACCGGCCAGACGGACTTCACCGGCAAGGAGGTCTCCGTCCCGTACGCGTGCAAGACGCCGATCGGTGACAAGAACGCGACCTCGCCCGTGCAGATCAACGCCACGAAGGACGGCGGGAGTTACGACCTCACCGTGAAGTTCAACGGGTCGGTGATGGACAGCCCGGCGGACATCCCCGCGGACTCCGTGAAGCCGTCGATGGAGGTGGTCCTGGGCGGCGCCGACAAGGGAACGGTCCACGTGGAGGGCCCGACCAACTCCGCCGCCATCAAGTCCGGCGACCCGATAGAGATCCCGGACCTGACCGGCACATACAAACCGGGCGCGAGCGGTACGTCGACACTGTCTCCCGGCGTCCTGACGGTCAACGCCCTCGGTACGACGACGACTTGCACCCCCACGAAGTCCGAGGTCTCCCTGACCCTGGACACGACGGAACAGGCAAGCGGCGCATCCGGCGGCTCCTCGACATCGGGCGGTACATCGACGTCGACATCCACTTCAGGGGGCTTGGCGGAAACCGGCTCGGACAGCCACGGCGGCCTGAAGGCGCTGGGCCTGGTCTCCGGTACGGCGATCCTGCTAGGCGTGGCGGTGTTCACGTTCATGCCGGGACGCAGGCGACTGCGCTGACAAGTACGGGTTGGCCGCCCGCTTCTTGTCAGTGTCGGGATTGCGGGAGCCGAGTAAAGGGCGCTCCCTGCGGTCGCGTCGGCAAGCCGATTCCGCTGCGCTCCACCCTTGACTCGTCTCCCGCAATCCCGTTTCAGAAGCGAGCGGGCGGCCCCGAGGCATGGGTGGCCCAGCCATGAACGCCCTTGCCTGTACCGCGTTCTGGGCCGGGGTGGAGGGGCGGGCTCGCGTCTCGCCAGCACGCCACCTCGGCTCAGCGGCCAACGGTGAGTGGGTGGGGGTGGGGTGTTACTGGAGGCTGTAGGCAAATCTAACCTCTGTAACGCACTTTGACCGGTTAGAGAAGACCCCGGCTTTCAGAGAGAGGGCCGGGTAGGGGGGCCGAGGTGGCGCGCTCGCATCTCGCCAGCACGCCGCGCTGGCTTAGCGGCCAGCCTCCGGTGGGTGGTTGCTGGAAGCCGGGAGTAAATCTAACCATCGTCGATGGATTTGAGTGGTTAGAGGCCACCCCAGCTTCCGGCGAGCGCAGAGTCGGGGGTGAGCGGGTTATGCGGCCATCTCGCCTGCACGCCAGGTCGGCTCAACGCCGGTCGGCCGATGGAGCTTGCTGCGCATGCTGCGCATGCGGCCATGCGGCCATGCGGCCATGCGGCCATGCGGCCATGCGGCCATGCGGCCATGCGGCCATGCGGCCATGCGGCCATGCGGCCATGCGGCCATGCGGCCATGCGGCCATGCGGTCGTGAGGTCGTGAGGCTATGCGGCCGTGAGGTCGTGAGGTCGTGAGGTCGTGAGGTCGTGAGGTCGTGAGGTCGTGAGGTCGTGAGGCGTGAAGCCGAGAGGTAAGGAGTGCTGGGGAGTTCGTGGGTGAGGGGGGTGGTGAGGGGGCGCGGTCGCATCTCGCCTGCGCGTGACCTCGATTACCTGTCGATCGGCCCTCTCCGGGGTACCTGGTCCGCAGAAGCGTGACAGTCGAAGCGGAAGTGCCGCACTTCCCAGCCCCACACTTCCCAGCCCCACTCATCCCCGACCCCGGCCCCGACCCCCGATGCCCGACCTCCGACGCCCGGCCCCGACCCCCGATGCCCGACCTCCGACCCCGACCCCGACCCCCGATGCCCGACCTCCGACGCCCGGCCCCGACCCCCGATGCCCGACCTCCGACGCCCGGCCCCGCCCCCTCTGGAGGCTGGGATGGTTTCTAACCAGTTAAAGCCTGCGACGGTGGTTAGATTTTCCCCCGGCTTCCAGTAACTACCCACCGGGGGTTGGCCGCTAAGCCGGCGCGGCGTGCTGGCGAGACGCGAGCGCGTCCCTTCGCACCTGCCGGGGACATAGTTCAGGCAGGGGCATAGGTGCCTGGCCACCCGTTCCTCCGGGTCGCTCGCTCGCTTCTGAAACGGGCTGGAGCGGGCCGTGTCAAGGGTGGAGCGGAGCGGAATCGGCGTAGCCGACGCGACCGCAGGGAGCGCCCTTTACTCGGGCCGCGGAAGCCCGACACTGGCTGAGAAGCGAGTGGCCCGACGGTCACTTAGAAGCGCCGGCAATGCGAAAGGGCCGCCGTACCCGAAGGATCCAGCGGCCCTTTCCTGCCGTGCCGTAGACGAGCGTCAGTGGACGTCGCCCATGAGCTCCCTGACCTTCTTGCGGTACATCCAGACCGCCGCGCCTGCGAGGACCGCGAGGGCGGCTTCGAGGGTGACGATGCCTGTCTTGTTGAGGTCGACGCCGGCGATGGACAGGAGGCCTGTTGTGGCGTCGCCTGCCGTGACCGCCAGGAACCAGACGCCCATCATCTGGGAGGCGTACTTCGCGGGGGCCATCTTCGTGGTGACGGAGAGGCCGACGGGGGAGAGGGTCAACTCGCCGACCGTCTGGACGAAGTAGATCGCCACGAGCCACATCGCCGCCGCCTTGTGACCGCCGTCGGCGATCGCGAGCGGGGCCAGGAAGAGGAAGAAGGACGCGCCGATGAGGATGAGGCCCATCGCGAACTTGGTCGCCGTGCTGGGCTCCTTGCCGCGGCGGGCCAGGGCCAGCCAGGCCCAGGCGAAGACCGGGGCGAGGGCCATGATGAGGACCGGGTTGACGGACTGGTACCAGGAGATCGGGAAGTTCCAGCCGAAGACGGTGTTCTTCGCGGAGGAGTCGGCGAACAGGGACACCGTCGAGCCGCCCTGGTCGTAGATCATCCAGAAGACGGCCGCGGCGACGAAGAACCAGATGTACGCGGACATCTTCGACTGGTCGGCCCGGTCGAGGTCCTTGTCGCGCTTGATGCGGGCGATGACCAGGACGGGGATGAGCAGGCCGGCGACGGTGATCGGGACCAGGAGCCAGTTCAGCGTGTAGTGGCCGGAGAAGCCGACGATCGCGTAGAAGACGACCGCGACGGCCGCCCAGAACGCCGACTTGCGCAGCGTGGCCGACTTCTCCTGCGCGGACAGCGGCGTGGGGACGATGTCCGAGCGGGAGCTGAGGTGACGCGTGCCGAGCAGGTACTGGGCGAGGCCGAGGGCCATGCCGACCGCGGCGAGCGCGAAGCCGAGGTGCCAGTTGACGTTCTCGCCGACGGTACCGATGGCCAGCGGCGCGGCGAACGCGCCGATGTTGATGCCGATGTAGAAGAGCGTGAAGCCGCCGTCGCGGCGCGGGTCGTCCGGGCCCTCGTAGAGGTGGCCGACCATCGTCGAGATGTTGGCCTTCAACAGACCCGAGCCGATCGCCACCAGGCCGAGGCCCGCGAAGAACGTGCCCGAGGACGGCAGGGCGAGGGTGAGGTGGCCGAGCATGATGATCACGCCCGCCACGGCGACCGTCTTGCGGGGGCCGAGGACACGGTCCGCGAACCAGCCGCCGGGGAGGGCGAGCAGGTACACGAGCGACAGGTACACCGAGTAGATCGCGGTCGCGGTGGCCGCGCTCATGTGCAGGCCGCCCGGTGCCACCAGGTACAGCGGGAGCAGAGCCTTCATGCCGTAGTAGGAGAATCGCTCCCACATCTCGGTCATGAAGAGAGTGGCCAGTCCGCGGGGGTGGCCGAAGAAGGTCGTCTCGGAACCGGGGGTGCCCGGAGTCACCGAGTCCTTCGTCAGGCTGGACGCCATGGTCGATCCTTGCTGGTTCGGGACGCGCGTGCAGGAGCGGTCGCGCGCCCGGTGGGGGGCGGCCGGCACCGGCGGGATCGGCACGTCCGTCCCCACGCCCTCGGGGAGTCCGCCCCGGGTCACGGGACGGTGGACGGCGACCACCGGGATCCACGCCCTGCGCGTACTGCGCTCGGGCCCGGCCACAGGTCATTCCTTTCAAGGCTGGCGACAGCCAGCCCGCACACAAAAGAGACCTTCAGCTGTAAATGCTCGCCAAAGGTCCCCGGTGTCGCTACAGGCGTTCAGGTCACCATACGGCAGGACACCGCCTGAAATGGAAGGACTTGAGAGATCGATCACAGGGAAAAGTGGAACCGTGGTCGATCTTTTGAAGGTGAATACAAGGATGGCATCCCACAGGCACAGGTTCGGACCAGATTCTTCACCGCTGCGAATCCGACTTGCCCCAAGGTAAGAATCACTCGTGGCGATCACACCCCGACCGCTGTCCGAGGCGGACTACCATCACCTCATGACCCGTGTACTGCTCGCCGAGGACGACGCGTCCATCTCGGAGCCGCTGGCCCGCGCTTTGCGACGGGAAGGTTACGAGGTCGAGGTGCGCGAGGACGGACCGACAGCGCTCGACGCCGGCATCCAGGGCGGCATCGACCTGTGTGTCCTGGACCTGGGCCTGCCCGGCATGGACGGCCTGGAAGTGGCCCGCCGACTGCGCGCCGAGGGCCACACCGTCCCCATCCTCATCCTGACCGCGCGCGCCGACGAGGTGGACACCGTCGTCGGCCTCGACGCGGGCGCCGACGACTACGTCACCAAACCCTTCCGGCTCGCCGAACTGCTCGCCCGCGTCCGGGCCCTGCTCCGGCGCGGCGCGGCCGAGCCCGCGCAGCCGCCCGCCACGCACGGCGTCCGTATCGACGTCGAGTCCCACCGTGCGTGGATGGGCGACGAGGAACTCCAGCTCACCGCCAAGGAGTTCGACCTGCTGCGGGTGCTGGTGCGGGATGCCGGGCGGGTGGTGACGCGTGACCAGTTGATGCGCGAGGTGTGGGACACGACGTGGTGGTCGTCCACCAAGACCCTCGACATGCACATCTCCTGGCTGCGGAAGAAGCTCGGTGACGATGCGGCCAACCCCCGGTACATCGCGACTGTGCGGGGTGTCGGGTTCCGGTTCGAAAAGAGCTAGGTCGGTTTACGCGCGTCATCGCCATGGTGGCTTGGGTGGGTGCGCGGGTGCTGGCTGCGTGTGGCTGGTCGCGCCCGCGCGGCGGAGCCGCAAATGGACACAGCCCCGCGCCCCTTTAGGGCGCTGGAAGTCGCCGTTTCTCGGAGAGTGCCGTGCGTCGTCGTCTGATTCAGTCCACGCTTGCCGTGGTGCTTGTCGTCATCGCCGTTTTCGGTGTGTCCCTGGTCATCGTGGAGACGCGGACCATCAGCAACAGTGCCCAGGAGCGCGTGGATTCCGAGGCGTTGCGCCTGGCCAGCATCGTGGACAGCCGGATCCTCGGGGCGGAGATCGTCGACTCCGAGGTGTTGCGGACGCAGGTCACGGAGGACCGGTACGCCGTGATCCGGATCCCGGGCGACCCGGTGATCGAGGTGGGTACCAAGCCGGCCGGTGACGTCATCCGCTCCACCGCCAAGGGCGAGGAGGGCGAGACGGTCACCGTGGAGGAGCCGCGTTCGACCGTCACCCGGGAGGTCGGGCGCACGCTGCTGATCATCGGCGCCGTCGCCCTGCTCGCCGTGGTCGCCGCCGTGCTGCTCGCCGTACGGCAGGCCAACCGGCTCGCCTCGCCGCTCACCGACCTCGCGGAGACCGCGGAGCGGCTCGGTTCCGGTGACCCGCGGCCCCGGCACAAGCGGTACAGCGTCCCGGAGCTGGACCGGGTCGCCGATGTCCTCGACTCCTCCGCCGAGCGCATCGCCCGCATGCTCACCGCCGAGCGACGGCTGGCCGCCGATGCCTCACACCAGTTGCGTACGCCGCTGACCGCGCTGTCCATGCGGCTGGAGGAGATCACCCTCACGGATGACCCGGACACGGTGAAGGAGGAGGCGACGATCGCGCTGACGCAGGTCGAGCGGCTCACGGATGTCGTGGAGCGGCTGCTGACGAACGCGCGTGACCCCCGTACCGGATCCGCCGTCTCCTTCGATCTCGACGAGGTCATCCAGCAGCAGCTCGCCGAGTGGCGCCCCGCCTACCGCAGCGAGGGCCGCGCGATCGTCAGCTCGGGCAAGCGGCATCTCCAGGCCGTCGGCACCCCGGGCGCCGTCGCGCAGGTGCTGGCCGCGCTGATCGAGAACTCCCTGATGCACGGCGGCGGCACGGTCGCCCTGCGCACCCGCGTCACCGGCAACCAGGCCGTCGTAGAGGTCACGGACGAGGGGCCCGGGGTTCCGACCGACCTCGGCGCCCGTATCTTCGAGCGGACGATCAGCGGTCGTAACTCCACGGGAATCGGGTTGGCCGTCGCCCGGGACCTTGCCGAGGCGGACGGCGGGCGGCTGGAGATGTTGCAGGCGCAGCCGCCGGTGTTCGGGCTGTTCCTGTCGCGTACGCCGCCGACGAAGCGGCTGCCGGTGGACGACGACGAGCCCACGGTCCGCTAGGGACCAGAGGGAGCGGGCGGTTCAGCTCACGTGCTGCTTGGGGCGGGGCAGCGGCTCGGGCTGGGGGCCGAGGAAGGGCTTCGCCTTCGCGGCCGGTTCCTCCTCCGCCTCGTCCTCCACCGGCAGCGCCTTGAACACCCAGCTGCGGTACGACCAGAAGCGGAACAGCGTCGCGATGCCGATGCCGAGCACCTTGAAGACGTTGCGCTGCAGCGAGCTGTCCCAGCCGAAGCCGTAGATCGCGGCGAACAGGATGCCGTTCTCGATCACCAGGCCGACCAGGCTGAAGGCCAGGAACAGGCTCAGTTCCTTGGTGCGGGCGCTCTTGTCGCGGTCACGGTAGGTGAAGTACCGGAAGCCGACGTAGTTGCACCCGATGGCGACGATCGTCGCGATCACGTTGGCGCGCACGGCCTGCAGGCTGGTCAGATGCCACAGCAGGTTCGAGACCGCGAAGTTCACCACGGTGCCCACCACGCCCACCGCGCCGAACTTGGCGACCTCGCGGGCGAGCCGTTTGAAAGGCCCTTCGGAACCAGGCTCCATGGTTGTGCAGGCCCCCGTCTTCTCGGATTCTCGACCCAGCCATGCTAACCACCGCTTTCCCCCGGCGCCCGTGAAGCCGCTCACAGGTCGGGAAGAGACCCGGAAAAGAACGGTAAGAGGTACGGAAATCAGGCCGCCCTGGCGTGACCGATACCCTGGGGGAGTGACGTTCCCGGTAGTCGGCATGGTCGGCGGGGGGCAGCTCGCTCGTATGACACACGAGGCGGGCATCCCGCTCGGCATCAAGTTCAAGCTCCTCAGTGACACCCCTCAGGATTCCGCGGCGCAGGTCGTCGGCGATGTCGTCATCGGCGACTACCGCGACCTCGACACGCTGCGTGACTTCGCGCGGGGCTGCGACGTGATCACCTTCGATCACGAACACGTACCCACCGAGCATCTACGGGCCCTGGAGGCGGACGGCATCCCCGTGCGCCCCGGCCCGGACGCGCTCGTGCACGCCCAGGACAAGGGCGTGATGCGCGCGAAGCTCGTCGAGATCGGCGTGCCGTGCCCGCGGCACCGCCTGGTGAGCGACCCCGCGGACGTCGTCGCGTTCGCCGGGGAAGGGGACGGCTTCCCCGTCGTCCTCAAGACCGTCCGCGGCGGCTACGACGGCAAGGGCGTCTGGGTCGTGGACAGCGAGGAGGAGGCCGCCGACCCGTTCCGCGCCGGCGTCCCCGTCCTCGCCGAGGAGAAGGTCGACTTCGTGCGGGAGCTGGCGGCGAACGTCGTCCGCTCCCCGCACGGCCAGGCCGTCGCCTACCCGGTCGTCGAGTCCCAGCAGGTCAACGGCGTCTGCGACACGGTCATCGCGCCCGCCCCCGACTTGGACGAGGCCCTCGCGCTGCAGGCCGAGGAGATGGCCCTGCGCATCGCCAAGGAACTCGGGGTCGTCGGCCATCTCGCCGTCGAGCTGTTCCAGACCCGCGACGGTCGCATCCTCGTCAACGAACTCGCCATGCGCCCGCACAACTCCGGTCACTGGACCCAGGACGGCGCGATCACCAGCCAGTTCGCGAACCACGTCCGCGCGGTCCTCGACCTCCCGCTGGGCGATCCGCGCGCCCGGGCCCCCTGGACCGTGATGTGTAACGTTCTCGGCGGCGACTACCCGGACATGTACTCCGCGTATCTGCACTGCATGGCCCGGGACCCCCAGCTGAAGATCCACATGTACGGCAAGGACGTGAAGCCCGGCCGCAAGGTGGGCCACGTCAACACCTACGGCGATGACCTGGACGACGTCCTGGACCGCGCCCGTCACGCAGCCGGCTATCTGAGAGGCACGATCACCGAATGAGCCCCGTCGCAGGACCCGTCGTAGGAATCGTCATGGGGTCGGACTCCGACTGGCCCGTCATGGAGGCCGCCGCGAAGGCCCTCGACGAGTTCGAGATCGCGTACGAGGTCGACGTCCTCTCCGCGCACCGCATGCCCCGCGAGATGATCACGTACGGCGAGCGCGCCGACGGCCGCGGCCTCAAGGTGATCATCGCGGGCGCGGGCGGCGCCGCCCACCTTCCCGGCATGCTCGCCTCGGTGACGCCGCTGCCGGTGATCGGCGTCCCCGTACCGCTGAAGTACCTGGACGGCATGGACTCGCTGCTGTCCATCGTGCAGATGCCGGCCGGTGTCCCCGTCGCCACCGTCTCGGTCGCCGGCGCGCGCAACGCGGGCCTGCTCGCCGCCCGCATCCTGGCCACGCACGACGACGAACTCCTCGTCCGCATGCGGGAGTTCCAGCAGGAGCTGAACGACCAGGCCACCGAGAAGGGCAAGCGGCTGCGCGCCAAGGTCGAGGGCGGCGGCGCCAGCGGCTTCGGCTTCGGGAAGTGACGGCGATGACGTCACTGGACGAGGCCCGGTCGCTGCTCCGTGAGTTCCCGGTCGTCGACGGGCACAACGACCTGCCCTGGGCGCTGCGCAAGCAGGTCACCTACGACCTCGACGCCCGCGACATCGCGGTGGCGCAGAACGCCCATCTGCACACCGACATCCCGCGCCTGCGCGAGGGCGGCGTCGGCGCGCAGTACTGGTCGGTGTACGTCCGCTCGGACCTGCCCGACCCGGTGCCGATGACGCTCGAACAGATCGACTGCGTACGGCAGTTGCTCGCCCGCTACCCGCAGGACCTGGCGCCCGCGCTGACCGCCGCGGACATGGAGGCGGCGCGCGCGGAAGGCCGTATCGCCTCGCTCATGGGCGCTGAGGGCGGGCACTCGATCGCCAACTCCCTCGGCACGCTGCGGGGGTTGTACGCGCTCGGCGTCCGCTACATGACGCTCACCCACAACGACAACGTGGCGTGGGCGGACTCGGCGACGGACGAACCGGGGGTCGGCGGCCTGTCGGCGTTCGGGCGCGAGGTCGTGCGGGAGATGAACCGCGAGGGCATGCTCGTCGACCTCTCGCACGTGGCGGCGACGACGATGCGCGACGCGCTGGACACGTCGACGGCTCCGGTGATCTTCTCGCACTCGTCGGCGCGGGCGGTGTGTGATCACCCGCGCAACATTCCGGACGACGTGCTGGAGCGGCTGCCGGGCAACGGCGGCATGGCGATGGTGACGTTCGTACCGAAGTTCGTGCTCCAGGCCGCCGTCGACTGGACGGCCGCGGCCGACGACAACATGCGCGCGCACGGCCTGCACCACCTGGAGACCACCGAAGAGGCGATGAAGGTGCACCGCGCCTTCGAGGAGCTCAACCCGCGGCCCATCGCCACGGTCTCCACCGTCGCCGACCACCTCGACCACATGCGCGAGGTCGCCGGCGTCGACCACCTCGGCATCGGCGGCGACTACGACGGCACGGCCTTCACCCCGGACGGTCTGAACGACGTCTCCGGCTACCCGAACCTCATCGCCGAGCTGCTCGACCGCGGCTGGTCCAAGGCCGACCTCGCGAAGCTCACCTGGCAGAACGCGGTACGGGTGCTGGGCGCGGCGGAGGACGTGGCGCGGGAGCAGAAAGCGACGCGGGGCCCGTCGAACGCGACGATCGCGTCGCTGGACGGCTGAACGAACGGGTGAGCTGCGCGGCGCGGGAGCGCCCACTCCCGCGCCCGTACCCCGAACGCCCCGCTCACCAGGTAGCCCCCTCGTCAGCGTGCGACGGTGACCGTACTGCCGTAACGACGTACGGAGCCCGCCATGGCCGACCTCCAGGACCACCCGCACGCGACCACCGAGGTCGGCGAGCTCGACGACTTGGTCCACGAGCCCTTTCCCGGCGGGGTCTTCCCGCCGGACACCGAGGAACCGTACGACCCCGTCTCCGACCCGGCCGCCGCCCCGCTGGAGCGCGCGCACGCCATCCTCGCCGCGCACCCGGTCGCGGACGGCTACAGCGGGCTGCCGTGGGCGCTGCGGCATCTGCCGTGGTTCGACCTGGAGCTGGGCGAGAGTTCCGTGGACACCGATGTGCCGCGGCTGCGCGAGGGGCATGTCGGCGCGCTGTTCTGGTCGCTGCACCTGCCCGAGGGCCTCGCCGGGGACCGGGCGGTCGGCGCCACCCTGGAACAGCTGGATCTGGTCAACACGGTGGTCCGCGCCCACCCCGAGGGGCTGCGGCTGGCGTACACCGCCGGCGAGACCACCGACGTGCGCCACTGCGGCCGTATCGCCGTGCTGCTCGGCCCCGCCGGAGCCGCCGCGCTCGGCGACTCCCTGGGCATCCTGCGCTCCCTGCACGCGCTGGGCCTACGGGTCCTGACCCTCTCCGGGGTGTCCTGGGCGAGCGAGGCCGGGCTGACCCGGTTCGGGGAGGAGGTCGTGCGCGAGATGAACCGGCTCGGCGTGCTCGCCGACCTCTCCGGCGCCTCCGACGGCACGATCCGCCGCACGCTGGCGGTCTCGAAGGCACCGGTGCTGTTCACCCGCTCCGCCGCCCGCTCGCTGCGCCCGCACCCGGCCAACCTCTCCGACGAACTCCTCGCCGCGGTCGGCGCCGCCAAAGGCCTGTGCATGGTGCCGCTCACCGCCGAGCAGACCGGGCCGTCGGTCCGGGACGTCGCCGACCACCTCGACCACGTCCACGAGGTCGCGGGCCGCGAGTGCGTCGCCCTGTCCGGCACGTACGACGCCGGTACGGCCCACCCGCAGGACCTCGCCGACGCCTCCTGCTACCCGAACCTCATCGCCGAGCTCCTGCACCGCGGCTGGTCCGAGCCCGACCTCGCCCTGCTCAGCTGGGGCAACGTCCAACGCGCCCTGCGCAGCGCCGACTTCACGGCCCGCGCCGCCCAGCAGCGCCGCGAGCCGTCGACGGCGAAGATCGCCGAGCTGGACAGCTGACCCGCGGTCTGCGCGGGTTCTACGGGTGGTCGATCCGGCAGAGGCAGAACGGATGCCCTGCCGGATCGGCGTACACCCGGAAGTCCTCCTTGTCCTGCCGCTCCAACTCCCGCGCGCCGAGGGCCAGTACGGCACTCTCCGCCGCCTCGATCTCCTCCCAGGTCGACCCGGCGTCGAAGTCGAGATGCATCTGCTGCGGCCGGTCCGCGCGCGGCCACTCGGGCGGGACGTACTCCGCCACCCGCTGGAAGGCGAGCCGCGGCCCGTCCGGAATGTCGAGGACGACCCACTCGTCATGGGCGACGTGCGGTGTGCCGCCGAGGAACCCGGCGTAGAACGCGGCGAGCGCGACCGGGTCGGGGCAGTCGAGCACGGTGGAACGGAAACGTACGGCAGTCAAGGTGATGACCTCCAGGTCAGCAGGCGCAGAGGCAGAACGGGTGCCCCGCCGGGTCGGCGTACACACGCCAGGCGCGTGAGCGGTCCTCGGTGTCCAACGGCGTCGCGCCCAGCGCCAGGACGCCCTTCTCGGCCGCGTCCAGGTCCGTGGCGGTCAGGTCGAGGTGGAACTGCTGGGAGTCGCCGGGCGCGGGCCACTTCGGCGGTACGTGTCCGGGGGCCTCCTGGAACGCGAGCGTCCGGCCGCCGGGCAGTTTCAGGTCCACCCAGTCGCCGCCGTCCTCGTCCTCGACGGCACCGCCCAGGATCCCGGCGTAGAAGGCGGCGAGCGCGCGCGGATCGGGACAGTCCAGGACGACGGCACCCAGTTCGGCGATGGCCATGACTGACTCCTCCTAGTTACCCATAGATGGCGTCATGCAGTAACGGTTACTGCATGCTCCCGCATTGGAGGTAACGTCGCAAGCATGAAGTGGTCGCAAGCATGAGTGAGAGAGTTCCCGCGCCCGGCGGCCTGGCCCTCATCGAGGCCCTGGTGAACACGCTGGACATCGAGGCGGGAGCCGACGCGCTCGACACGGAGGACGGCCGGACCCCCTTCGGACTCACCGCGCACCAGGTCCCGCACGCCCGCGAACTCCGCGAGTCCCTGCGTGCCACGCTGCTGGCCCACGCGGGCCACCCCGCGCACCAGGACGTGACCCCGCTCGGTGAACTCCTCGCGCGCGCCCCGCTGTTGGTGGCGATCGACGCGCACGACGGCGCCGCGCGTATCGAGCCCGCGGACGGGGACCCCCTGCTCTCCCGCGTGGCGTCGGCGATCGCCCAGGCCCTCACCGAAGGCACCTGGCCCCGCCTCAAGGCCTGCGAGGCGCCGACCTGCCACTGGGCGTACTACGACCGCAGTCCGGCGGGCCGGGGCCGCTGGTGCTCGATGGCGGTCTGCGGTGCCCGCGCGAAGATGCGCCGCTACCGCGCCAAGTAGCCCTCGCGAAAGGCGACTTGAGCGGTCCGGACGCCCAGCACGGCGCAGTGGTGCAGAATGCAGCCAGACGCCGGTCCGGCCGACTGAGCCTCGGCCGGACCGGCGTCGTCCGCCCGGCCGTGCGTCTATGCCGTGGGACGGCCCATCGCGCGGAACGTCCAGCCCGCCTTCCGCCACAGCACCGGGTCGAGGGCGTTGCGCCCGTCCAGGACCACCCGGGCGCGTACGGCCTCGCCGAGGGCCGCCGGGTCCAGCTCGCGGAACTCGCGCCACTCCGTCAGGTGCAGGACGACGTCGGCGCCCCGTACCGCCTCCACGGCGGTGTCGGCGTACCCGAGCGTCGGGAACAGCCGTAGCGCGTTGGGCATGCCCTTCGGGTCGTACACGGTGACCTGGCCGCCCTGGAGGTGGATCTGGCCGGCGACGTTCAGGGCGGGGGAGTCGCGGACGTCGTCGGAGTCGGGCTTGAAGGTGGCGCCGAGGACGGCGACCCGCTTGCCCAGGAAGGAGCCGCCGCCGAGCGCCTCGCGGGTCATCTCGACCATCTGGCCGCGGCGGCGCATGTTGATGGAGTCGATCTCGCGGAGGAAGGTGAGCGCCTGGTCGGCGCCCAGTTCGCCGGCGCGGGCCATGAACGCCCGGATGTCCTTCGGGAGGCAGCCGCCGCCGAAGCCGATCCCGGCCCGCAGGAACTTCCTGCCGATCCGCTCGTCGTGCCCGATCGCCTCCGCCAGCTTCACGACATCGCCGTCCGCGGCCTCGCAGACCTCGGCCATCGCGTTGATGAAGGAGATCTTCGTGGCGAGGAAGGAGTTCGCGGCCGTCTTCACCAGCTCGGCGGTCGGGTAGTCCGTCACGACGAACGGCGACCCGGCCGCGATCGGCTTGGCGTACACCTCGCGCAGCAGCCTCTCGGCCCGCTCGCTCCGCACCCCGACCACGATCCGGTCCGGATGCAGCGTGTCCTGCACGGCGAGGCCCTCCCGCAGGAACTCCGGGTTCCAGGCCAGCTCGGCGTCCTCCCCGGCGGGCGCGTGCTCGGCCAGATACGCGGCCAGCCGGTCCGCCGAGCCGACGGGGACGGTGGACTTGCCGACGATCAGCGCGGGGCGGGTGAGGTGCGGGGCGAGCAGCTCGAAGGCCCGGTCGACGTACGACATGTCGCAGGCGTACTCCCCGTGCTTCTGCGGGGTGTTCGTGCACATGAAGTGGACGTCGCCGAACTCCGCGACCTCGGCCCAGTCCATGGTGAAGCGCAGCCGGCCGGTGGAACCCTCGATCCCGGCGACATGCTTGCGCAGCAGGTCCTCCAGCCCCGGTTCGTACATCGGGACCTCACCCCGCTGGAGCATCTCGATCTTCTCGGGGACGACGTCGAGCCCCAGCACCTCGTAGCCCAGCTCGGCCATGGCCGCGGCGTGCGTGGCGCCGAGATAGCCGGTGCCGATCACGGTGATCTTGAGGGCCATGAGTGCTCCAGAAGGGGTACGGGGGCGATGCGCGCCCGAGCATAACCGGCGCTCTCACCGGGCACCTTTCCCCCTGTCGCCAAGCTCACGTATCCCTCCCGTGGGCGGGCCCCTAAAATTTGGGTTACTTAACGGTAATTAGCACTGTGATCACAGCGTCCTTGGAGCGTGAGAGACCTTGGCCGGACCGGCTGACTTCGACCTGTACCGCCCGTCCGAGGAGCACGACATGCTCCGCGACGCGATCCGTTCACTGGCAGAGGCGAAGATCGCGCCGTACGCCGCAGCGGTGGACGAGGAGTCACGCTTCCCCCAGGAGGCCCTCGACGCCCTCGTCGCGAACGACCTGCACGCCGTCCACGTCCCCGAGGAGTACGGCGGCACCGGCGCGGACGCGCTGGCCACGGTGATCGTGATCGAGGAGGTGGCCCGCGTCTGTGCCTCCTCCTCCCTCATCCCCGCGGTGAACAAGCTGGGCTCGCTCCCGGTGATCCTCTCGGGCTCCGAGGACCTGAAGAAGCGGTACATGACCCCGCTCGCCAAGGGCGACGCGATGTTCTCGTACGCCCTCTCCGAGCCGGACGCCGGTTCCGACGCGGCCGGCATGAAGACGAAGGCCGTCCGCGACGGCGACCACTACGTCCTCAACGGCGTGAAGCGCTGGATCACGAACGCGGGCGTGAGCGAGTACTACACGGTGATGGCCGTGACCGACCCCGAGAAGCGCTCCAAGGGCATCTCGGCCTTCGTCGTCGAGAAGTCGGACGAGGGTGTCTCCTTCGGCGCCCCGGAGAAGAAGCTCGGCATCAAGGGCTCCCCGACCCGCGAGGTCTACCTCGACAACGTCCGCATCCCGGCCGACCGCATGATCGGCGCCGAGGGCACCGGCTTCGCCACCGCGATGAAGACCCTGGACCACACCCGCATCACCATCGCGGCCCAGGCCCTCGGCATCGCCCAGGGCGCCCTCGACTACGCCAAGGGCTACGTCAAGGAGCGCAAGCAGTTCGGCAAGCCGATCGCCGACTTCCAGGGCATCCAGTTCATGCTCGCCGACATGGCGATGAAGATCGAGGCCGCCCGCGCCCTCACCTACCAGGCAGCGGCGGCCTCCGAGCGAGGCGACAAGAACCTCACCTTCCAGGGCGCGGCGGCGAAGTGCTTCGCCTCGGACGTCGCCATGGAGGTCACGGTCGACGCCGTCCAGCTCCTCGGCGGCTACGGCTACACCCGCGACTACCCGGTCGAGCGCATGATGCGCGACGCCAAGATCACCCAGATCTACGAGGGCACGAACCAGGTCCAGCGCATCGTGATGGCGCGCAACCTGCCGTAGCCGACGGGCAGTCACGAGCAGCGTCGAGGGCACCCCCGGTCACCCGGCGGGTGCCCTCACCGTTCCGTCGGGCATGCTGCGACCCATGACCGACCCGACACGGACCCAGTCACAGTCCCAGCCGCAGACCGCCTTCGACACCGCCGAACGCACCATGTGGTCCGGCCGCGCCCACGCCTACGCGGCGAGCTTCGCCCGCCTCTGCGCACACCCCGTGGAGCACCTCCTGGACGCCACCGGGATCGAGACGGGGACGCACGTCCTCGACGTCGGCACCGGAACCGGTACGGCGGCCCTGGCCGCGCTGGCGCGGGGCGCACGGGTGTCTGCCGTGGACGCCGATGCCGACATGGTGGCGGTCGCACGGGCGGCGGGCGTGGCGGCGCGGGTCGCCGCCCTGCCCCGACTGCCCTTCCTCGACGGCGAGTTCGAGGCGGTCATAGGCAACTTCGTCATCAACCACGTAGGCCGCCCCCGCGCCGCCCTCACCGAACTGCGCCGTGTGCTGAAGCCCGGCGGCCGGATCGCGCTGACCCTCTGGGGCGCGCGGCGCGGAGCCGGGCAGGAGCTGTTCGGGCGGGCGTTCGCGGCGGCGGAGGCCGTCATCCCGGCGGATCTGCCGCGCCTCGACCCCGCCGAGGACTTCGCGCGTACGGCGGACGGTTTCGCGGACCTGCTCCGCGAAGCGGGCTTCACGGACGCCCAGGCCCGCGAGTTGGAGTGGGACCACCGCACCACGGTCGACGAGTGGTGGGGCGGACCCGCCGCCGGTGTCGCCACCGCCGGGCTCGTCGTCACCTCGCAGGACGCGGGGACGGTCGTACGGATCAGGCGGGAGTACGAGCGGCTGGCCGGTGAATTCGCCGCAGGGGAACAGGAGTTGGCCCTGCCGCACATCGCCGTGCTGGCGTGCGGCAGGGCCGACTGAGAGCTTCTCAGTTGCCGGAGACCGTGACCTTCTGGTCGTTGTTCAGCTCGTTCACCAGGGTCTTGACCTTGGCCTTGTCCCAGATGAGGTTGCCGCCGGTGGAACCGGAGATCGGCATGTTCATCGAGGTGCCGTCGCCGCCGCTGACGCCCTTCATCGCCCAGAACATGGACGCCAGGTCCCAGAGCGACATGTCCTTGTCGACGCTCAGCGAGTCCAGGCCCGCGCCCAGCGTCGGGTAGAGCTTGAAGGGGTTCAGCAGGGTGCCCGGGGTCGCCACCTGGTGGGCCAGGGCCGACAGGAACTTCTGCTGGTTCTTCGTGCGCTGGAGGTCGGAGGCGGCGAACGCGTGCCGGGTGCGGACGAAGGCCAGCGCCTCCTCACCGTTCAGCGTCTGCTTGCCCGCCTTGAAGTCGGCGCCCGAGTACGAGTCCTTGAAGCCCTTGTCGATGTCGATGGTGACCCCGCCGACCGCGTCCACGATGTCCGCGAAGCCGTTGAAGCCGATCTCGACGTAGTGGTCGATGTGCAGGCCCATGTTGTATTCGATGGTGCGGACGAGGAGCGTCGGCCCGTCCGTCGCGTACGTCGCGTTGAGCTTCTCCTGCTTGCCCGTGCCCGGGTACGTCTTGCCGGAGGTGGACCCCACGAACGTCGGGATCGTCACGTTCGAGTCGCGCGGCAGCGAGATCAGGGTGTCGCCGCTGTCGCCCACGTGCAGGATCATCATCGAGTCCGTGCGCTTGCCCTCGGCGGAGCCGGTGTGCAGCTTCTTCTTCTCGGCCGCGGTCAGCCCCTCGCGGCTGTCGGAGCCGACGATCAGGTAGTTCGTGCCGTCGCCCGCCTCCGGCCGGTCGATCACCTTCGACAGGTCGACGTCACGGTTCAGCTTGGAGTCGGCCCAGAAGTAGGTCGCCACGGAGGTCACGACCAGCACGGTGACCAGGGTGATCGCGGTCCACTTGATACGACGGCGCCAGTTCGGCGCGCGGCGCGGACCCTGCCCGCCGTCCGGCCCCTGCGGTCCCCCCCGCCCGCCACCGCCGTAGACCTGGCCGGTGTTGTAGCCGTCGTACCCGTTGTTGTCGTAGCCGCCCTGGCCGTAGCCGTTCTGGCCCTCGTCGTAGCCCTGGCCGCCCGTGTACGACGGCTGCGGCGGGACTCCGGCGCCGTACGGCGGGGCCTGCGGGCCGCGTCGTACCTGGCGCATCACACGTGCGCTTTCCGGCTGTGCGTTCGCGCTGCCGCGTCCGTACTGATTGCCGCGGTCGTCGCCGGACCATGCCTCGGGCCAATCGTTCATGGGGCCCAGTGTGCAGGTAGCGGCCATGTCGTTTACAAGGGTCGTAGGAAAATCAGGGCACTGCTGTTGCGAAGCCAACACAAAGTCCGCAGATGTCCACCCCGGCATAGGGTGGCGTCCATGACAGACCTGCCGGGCAAGCCGACGTCCGCCTCCCGGACCACCCTCAGCCACATCATGACGAACGCCGACACGAACCTGCTGGGGACCGTGCACGGCGGGGTCATCATGAAGCTGGTCGACGACGCGGCGGGCGCCGTCGCCGGGCGGCACAGCGGCGGTCCGGCCGTGACCGCGTCGATGGACGAGATGGCGTTCCTGGAACCGGTCCGCGTCGGCGACCTCGTCCATGTGAAGGCCCAGGTCAACTGGACCGGGCGGAGCTCCATGGAGGTCGGCGTACGCGTCCTGGCCGAGCGGTGGAACGAGTCGACCCCGGCCACCCAGGTCGGCTCCGCGTACCTCGTCTTCGCCGCCGTCGACGCCGACGGCAAGCCCCGCGCGGTGCCGCCGGTGATCCCGGAGACGGAGCGCGACGAGCGCCGCTACCAGGAGGCCCAGATCCGCCGCACCCACCGCCTGGCCCGCCGCCGCGCCATCATGGACCTGCGCGAGAAGCGGGCCGCGGAGGGCCTCGACGACTGAGGCCCACCCGTGGGCGCTGTTACAAAACGCCCCACTTCATTAAGAAGAGCCCGTTTCGCTACGAACACCCCACCTCGTCGCCGGTCACCACCCCGAACTCGCCCTGCTGCACATCCGTCGCCCGCACCCGCGTGACCTGCTTGAAGTCACTCCCGGCGATCACCTTCAGCACCGGCCCCTGCCCCTTCACCGCGCGCAGCTCGCTCCCGGGCAGTGCCGCCGCGAGCGACTTCGCGGAACGGTCCCAGCGGGGGTCGTAGACCACGACCGTCCGTCGTACGGCGTGATCGGCCGCGCTCGTCGGCTGGTGCGTCGTACGGAAGCCGGTCGCCGCCAGTGCCGCGTCCACGCGCTTGCCGAGACCGCCCGTCGCCGTCCCGTTCTCCACCTGGACCTGGATCTGCTGCGGGGCCACGTCCACCTTCACGGCGTTGGCGCGCGCCGCCTTGTGCACGGTCAGGGGCTTGTCGTCGCGCAGGGCCTGGAAGAGCTTGGCCGCCTTCGGCTCGTCCCATTTCAGAGTGGAGCCGATGCCCTTCACGACGTAGCCCATCTGCCCGATCGGGACCGTGGTGAACTCGGAGGAGGACGGGGAGAAGCTGCGCATCGCCCGCCCCAGGTCGAGCAGTTCATCCGTACCGAAGCCCTTGTCCGCGCGGACCGAGCCGAGCACCGCGCGGGTCACGTCACGGAACTTCAGCGGGTTCAGCAGCACCCCGGACGAGGTGGCCTGGTCGATCAGCGCCGCCAGGAAACGCTGCTGGCGCTTCATCCGGCCGAGGTCGGAGGCGCCGTCGACGTGCCGCGAGCGGACGTACTGGAGGGCCTGCCCGCCCATCAGGGTGTGCGTGCCGGCGGGCAGGTCGAGACCCGTGTACGAGTCCTTCAGCGGCTCGGCGGTGCAGATCTTGACCCCGCCCAGCACGTCGACCGTCTTCATGAAGCTGGTGAAGTCGACCTCCAGGTAGTGGTCGATCTTCACGTGGGTCATGGACTCGACGGTCTGGACGGTGAGGTTGGGGCCGCCCTCCGCGTACGCCGCGTTGATCTTGATGGGGTGCGGGTTGTGGTGCTCACCGGTGGTCTGGTCGGTGTGCGGGGGCGTCATGGCGTAGGAGTCGCGGGGGAGGCTGACGACGCTGGCGCGCTCCCGGTCCTCCGAGATGTGCACGATCATGATGGTGTCGGTGCAGTGGCAGGGCGCGCCGCCCAGGTGGTACTGGCGCCGCTCCGCCTCGGTGATCCTGTCGCGGCCGTCGGTGCCGACGAGCAGGACGTTCATGCCGTGGCCCGCGCGCGGGCGGTTCTTCATGTCCTTGAAGGGGTCGACGCGGGCGATGTCGGCGTCGAGGCTGGTGACCACCGCGTGCCCGATCCCGGCGGACGCGAGGACGACCACGGAGAGCGTGGTCGCCGCCCGCATGGCCCAGCGCGGCTTCTTCTTCGGTCGTACGGGTGGCCGTGGGCGCCGCTGCGGTGGACGGGCGGCGGGGGAGCGGCGGGGCGGCGTGGGCATGGGGGACACCTCCGCGAGGGCCGTACGTGGGATCTTGAGCACCGTAGGCCGATACGATCTGATACCACCGCAGCCGCCCGGGCGGGGCGCGTCCGTGTCCCCCGTTCGCGGTAACGTGAGCGCCCTATGAACGCCATTCCCGACGTGCGACTCCCCGCCGTTTCTGTGATCATGCCCGTCCTCGACGAGGAGCGGCATCTGCGCGGAGCCGTCCAAGCGATCCTCGCGCAGGAGTACGACGGCGAGATGGAGGTCGTGATCGCCATCGGTCCCTCGAAGGACCGTACGGACGAGATCGCGGCCCAGCTGGTAGCCGAAGACCCGCGTGTGCACACCGTCCCGAACCCCACCGGCCGCACGCCCGCCGCCCTCAACGCCGCGATCAAGGCCTCCCGCCACCCGATCGTCGTCCGCGTCGACGGCCACGGCATCCTCTCGCCCAACTACATCGCCACCGCCGTACGCCTCCTGGAGGAGACCGGCGCGCAGAACGTCGGCGGCATCATGCACGCCGAGGGCGAGAACGCCTGGGAGGACGCGGTCGCCGCCGCGATGACCTCGAAGATCGGCGTGGGCAACGCGGCCTTCCACACGGGAGGGGAGGCGGGCTCCGCCGAGACGGTCTACCTCGGGGTGTTCCGCCGCGAGGCCCTGGAGCAACAGGGCGGCTACAACGAGGAGTTCATCCGCGCCCAGGACTGGGAGCTGAACTTCCGGATCAGGGAAGCGGGCGGCCTGATCTGGTTCTCACCGGAGCTGCGGGTGTCGTACCGCCCCCGCCCGTCGGTGAAGGCCCTGGCCAAGCAGTACAAGGACTACGGCCGCTGGCGCCACGTCGTCGCCCGCTACCACGAGGGTTCCATCAACCTCCGCTACCTCGCCCCGCCGACGGCGGTCTGCGCGATCGCGGCGGGCATCGTCGTCGGCGCGGTCCTCACCCCCTGGGCCTTCCTGATCCCCGCCGGCTACCTCGCGGCGATCACCCTCGGCTCCCTCCCGGCGGGCAAGGGCCTCTCCCTGAAGGCCCGCCTCCAGATCCCGGTGGCCCTGGCCACCATGCACATGTCCTGGGGCTACGGCTTCCTCACCAGCCCCAAGTCCCTTGCCCGCAGGGTGATCGCGTCCCGGCGGCCCGCGGTGCTCAGCCCGTCCAGCAGCTGAACCGAGCACCGCCGCGCACGACGACCCGGACTACCAGACGTAGTTCGGGTCGACGTGCATGCACGCCGTGGTGTCCGAACCGTTGAGGGCGTCCGCCGAGGTCGGGGTCTTGTCGTCCTCCGCCGGGGCCTTGTACTTCGTGCCGGTGGTCCAGTCCGCGCCGACGACCAGGGTGACGCCGGAGACGCTCGTGGACTTCTTCACCGCGCTCGTCGGGATGCCGAGGGCCTTGGCGACCCGCTGGGCGTCGCCCTCCAGGTCGGCGCTCGGGTAGCGGACCAGCGTCGTGGCCGCGCTGGGCGTCGTCGAGGAGTCGGCGACCGCCTCCTTGAAGCCCTTGTCGACGAGGAGCTGGGCGATCGAGGTGGCCCGGCCGCGGACCGCGCCGGCCGTGTCGGTGCGGGTGCCGTTCTCCACCTGTACGGCGATCTTGTCGTCGGCGGCGGCCGGATCGGTGGACGCCTTCGCCGCCGTGGCCGTCTTCTTCTTGTCCTTGCCGTCCAGCGCGATGTCCTCGCGGACCAGCCGGAACAGCTGGTCGGCGTCGGTCGCCTTGGGGACCACGCGGCCGCTGCTGCCCGAGTACTCCCACGGCATCGTCGTCATGGTGATCCGGGCGGTCGGTACCTTCTTCAGTTCCTTGCTCAGGTCGTACAGCTTGGCGACGGTCCCGAGGCCGTTGTCGACCGTGAGTGCCTTCGTGGCCGTCTCGGCGAGGCTGCGCAGCTTCGTCGGATTGCTCAGCGTGGCGTTCTCGCGCAGCTGCCGGACCATCGAGTTCATGTACTGGTGCTGCGCCTTGGTCCGGGCGATGTCGGTGTCGTCCTCGAAGCCGTAGCGCGTGCGCAGCCACTGCAGGGCCTGCTCGCCCTTCACGGACGTGGTGCCCTTCTTCAGCTTCAGGCCCGAGCCCTTGCCGGAGGAGGTGTGCGAGTAGATGTTGGCGTCCACACAGACCGGCACCCCGCCGATCGCGTCCGCCATCGACACGACACCCGCGAAGTCGACCATCATGAAGTGGTCGATGTGGATGTCGGTCAGCTTCTCCCAGGTCGCCACCGTGCAGCCGGGGCCGCCGCGGCCCAGCGAGTCGTTCGTGATGACGTCCGTCTCGGCCGCGTACGTCCTGCCCGTGTCCGGGTCCGTGCACTTGGGGATGTCCGTCAAGGTGTCGCGCGGCATGCTCACGACCGACATGTTGCTGCGGTCCGCCGAGACGTGCAGCAGCATCTGGACGTCGGCGCGGGCCGGGGTGTCGAAGGTGTCCTTCGCGCCGCCGAGCTTCTGGTTCTCCGCGGAGTCCCGCGCGTCCGAGCCGATCAGCAGGATGTTCAACGGCTTCTGCCCGGCCGCGTTGGCCTTGGACTCGGCCGCCCGGTCCTTCTCGTCCCCGATGTTCAGGGGGTCTTTCTTTATGTTGTGGTTGAGGTGCTGGTAGTACAGGTATCCGGCGCCGGCCGTCCCGGTTATGACCACCGCGAGGACGATCGCCGACCAGCGCAACGCCCGCCGCCGACCGCCCTTGCGTCTTCCTCCGGCACCGTCCGCCGGTCTCTTCCCGTCCGCCGGCGTGAGCGACATCGTGTCCTCAACCGCCGGCACCTCCCCACGCACGCTCTGAGTCAAGTCCCCACCCCTCCCACGCCGCGCCCTGACGCACGGGTCCGCCCCGCGCCCTGTTAGACGCGGAACGGACCCGTGTGGTCACTTACTTGGCGCACTCAACCTTGTCCGCCGTGGACTTCTGGACCCCCTCCGGCGTCGACCCCGCGGTCGAGGTGAGCGGGACGCCGGCTCCCTTGAAGTCCTTGCCCAGGGTCAGCGTCATCGCTGGCAGCCCCTGGGAGTTCTGCACACTCTTGCCCGGCTTCATCGCGGACCCCGAGAGACCCATGATGTCGGCGAGCCGTCGAGCCTGGTCCGCCTGGTCGGGTGCGTACTCGAGCGTCGTCTTCGCGAGCGCCGCCGGAGCGTTGCCCGCGTTCTCGGACTTGAGCACGCCCTCATCATTCTGCAGCCACGTAAGAGTTTCCTGTGCGCTGCCGGCGACGGCCCCTCCGTTGAGGATCCGCACCCGCACCGCGGAGGCGGCGGACTTGGTGCCCTTGAGCCGGGCGGCCACGGCGGCCTTCTCCTTCGCCGCCTGCTGTTTGACCGCGGTGAAGGAGGTGTCGCTCTTGATCAGCGAGAAGACCTGCGGGGCGGTCGTGTTGTTGAGGACGACCGTCACCGGGGTCTTCTCCGCCGGGTTGTCGACCACCGGCACCGTGGTGAAGGTCAGGTTCTTCGGGTTGAGCTTGCCCAGCTCCAGACCGAGGTCCTTCAGCTTGCCGATGGAGTCCAGGTTGTCGTCGACGGTCAGCGCCTTGGTGCCCGCCTCGGCCAGCTTCAGCATCTTCGAGGGGCTGGTGAGCGTGGAGTTGGACTTCAGCTTCCGCATCAGCGCGCTGAGGAACTGCTGTTGCAGCGTGATCCGGCTCAGGTCACCGCCGAAGCCGACGGAGTGCCGGGTCCGCACGAAGGCCAGCGCCTGCTCGCCCGAGAGGTTGTGCGTGCCCTTGGACAGCTTCAGATGCGAGTCGGCGTCGTCGATGTTCTTGGCCAGACAGACCTCGACCCCGCCGACCGCGTCGGTCAGCGTCTTCACGGCGTTGAAGTCGGCCACCATGAAGTCGTCGGGCTGGATCCCGGTCAGCTCGGTGACCGTCCGCACGGTGCAGCTCGCCGTACGGCCGTCCTGGCCGAGGCTGGTGTTGAAGCGGACGCTCGTCGTGCCCGGGATGACCTTGGTCGAGCCGTCCGACTGGGCGGTCTGGCAGTCCGGGACGTCGGTGATCAGGTCACGCGGGATGCTGAGCGCGGTCGCGTTCGAGCGGTCCTTGGACACGTGCAGCAGGATCGTGGTGTCCGCGTGGCCGACGCTGCCGGCGTCGCCGTAGCCCTCGTTGCCCGAGCCGGTGCGCTTGTCGGTGCCGATGACCAGCAGGTTGATGGCCTTGCCCTTGCTGAAGCCACCGGTGCTGGCGCCGTCGTCGGAGACGGCCGTGATGTTGTCGTTGAGGTGCTTGATGTAGAGGTACCCGGCCGCGGAGACGGCGACCAGCACGAAAGCCAGCCCGCCGCCGGTCCACATCAGGACCTTCTTGCCCTTGGCCTTCTTCTTCACCGGCCGGCGCCCGCGCCTGGCCGGTGGCTCCTCGGGCGCGCCCCGCCGTCTGCGCGGCGCGGGCACCTCACGCCCGGGACTCCTCGGGACCGTCTCCCGCTCCGGCGCCGCGACACTGCGGTTCTGCGCAGTGGCTCTACGGGGCCCCGGCACCGCTGACTGCGGTGTGGAAGGAGTCAGTCGCAGTTCGTATTCACCAGTGTTCGGATTGAGTACCCACTGGTCTGCGGGGTCGATGTTGTCCGCCCGCCCACGGCCTTGCGCGTCCACGGTTTACCGAATCCTCCGTCGGGGCCACGCGGCGCCTTCCCCCTCCAGGCGCTCGGGTCTCGTACATCCGGTGCGCAAGCACACAGCCCACCGGATCGCTCACACTATCCGTCCAGTTGAGCGTCAAGTGACTGCGGTGACAAATTCCACGTCCCTACAACCGGTCAATCCGTCCTATTTTTCGGAACAAAAGTTCGTCGACTTGGCGATCGCTTTACCCACAGGTGTCCTCGGCGGCGGTGTTCCCGCGAAACGTGGGCGCGGGCGAGACCCCTGAACCGGGCGCCGTATTAAGGGTGTTTGCGACGGAATCCTGCGGAACCTGCTTCCGCACGGCGACGGTCCGGTCCGCCCGCAGCCGGGCGAACAGCTTTTCGGCCTCGGGCTCCACGAGCTGGTCGCGATTCGCGTTGTAAATGTACGACTCCCGCGGAACGGTGAGGAATTGCACATGTTCGGTGGGGATGTTCCGCAGCCCGCGCACCAGTTCGTACAAACCGCGCAGATTCGCCAATTCCGGATCGGTGGTGAGCGACGAGGTGGCCGCATCGAGCACCGGATACAGCTTCACCGGATTGAACAGCACGTCGTCACTCTGCACCTTGTTGACGAGCGCCCCCAGAAACCCCTGCTGGCGGTCCATCCGGTCGGTGTCACTGCCGTTCCCGAGCGACTTCCGAGCCCGTACGTACCCGAGCGCCTGCTCCCCGTCGAGGGTGACTTTGCCCGCGGGCAGCCTCAGCTTGGCGGCCTTGTCGCGAATGGGACTCTTCAGGCAGACCTCCACCCCGTCCACGGCATCGACCATGTCCTTGAACCCATGAAAATCCACCACCATGTGATGGTCGATCCGCACGTTCGTCAGCTTCTCCACGGTTCGGATCGTGCACCCCGAACCCCCCACCTGGAACGCGTAGTTGAACATCGCGAACATCGGCTCGGTCCGCGTCCCGTCCGGCCGCAGGCACCCCGGTACGTCCACCATCAGATCCCGCGGCAACGACACGGCGGTGGCGCTGCGCCGGTCCGCCGCCAGATGCAACAGGATCGTCGTGTCCGACCGCTCGGTCCCCGAGTCCCGCCCGTACTCCGCGTTCCCGTCCCCCGACCGCGAGTCGGACCCGATCAGCAGAATGTTCTGCGCCCCCTTCACGAGGGCGGTGGGCCGCTCCTTCTCGTACCGGGCGAGCTCGGCGGCGGCGGCGTTGTCGGGCGTGATGTTGGCGTCGAGCTTCGCGTAGACCCCCCACCCGACCCCGGCGGCCGCTACGACGACCACGCCCACCCCGGCCGAGACCCCCCGCACCCACCGCCGACGCCGCCGACGTATGAGCCCCGCCCCGCACGCGGAGGCCCCCGCACCCGGCCCGAGAACGCCTCCTACGGTGTCGTCGAACACGTGCGGTTCCACCCCTCATGGCCGAGTAAGAGCGCGTGGTCCTGCGTGTGGTCCTGCTCTTACGACCATGGCGTGGATGGGACAGGGGGGACGCCCGTTACTGACCCATCCGGGTGACTGACCAACCCCGGCCGACCGATGCTTTTTTGCTTTTAGGGGCGCGGGGAACTGCGCGACCAGCCCCCACGCACCCGCACCCGCCGCACAACCGCCACCACCCCCTCTCAGAGGCGCGAAACAGCCACCCGCTCACTCTCGACCCGCTTGGCCAACGACTCCTCGCTCAGCTGATCGAGATTCCGGCACAACACCACGGACCCTCCGGAGGCGAGCGGCGCATACAACCCCGAGCTCAACCCGTCCCACGTGTCGTACGACAGCCCGGACAGCACCCGAGCCCCCACATCCCCGTCGACCCGAGCCTGCTCAACAACCTCCGCCCCCGTGAACTCCCGCCCGCCGACGACCAACGCGGGTTCCCCAGGATCCACCGGCGAGAACGCGACAAACCGATCCCCCTGCCCCGGCACCTCAACCGCATAGTCGACAAACCCGGCCGGAGTCTGCGGAAACCTCCCCCGAGCGGCCGCAGGGCAAGAGCAACCCGCTCCCCACCACAGGCCCGAGCCACCTCCAAGGACTCCGGCCCACTCACCACCACATCGGCCCCGGAGGGATCCCCACCCACGTCCGCGACCACCCCCACGGACGAACACGCCAGCAACCACACCGCCGTCTGCCAGTGCGCCGGCAACAACACGACGACCCGGTCACCGGGTGCGGCCCCGAGATCCCCCTGAAGCAGATTCGCGGTCTTGGCCACCCAATTGGCGAAGGTGGCCACGGACAATTCGACACGTTCCCCCGTGGCGTCGTCGTAGAAGGTCACCAGGGGGCGGCCGGGATCCGCGCCGAGCGCGGAACGCAGCAGGTCGGCAGGGGTGCGATCGATGGCGTTCACCCGCGCAAGCGTACGGGGACGCCCGCCGCCGCACGCCCCCGCGTCCGGCGCCGGACCACCGGTTCGGACGAACCGCAGCCGACGGTCCGTCAATTCCCGGATAGACAGATATGTATGACTATGTCCAGGATCAGGGGCATGCGTGGATTCCTTGCTTCCTCGATCGGCGTCACCTGCGCGGCCGCACTGGCCCTCCCGCTCACCCTGCCCGCGTCCGCGGCACCGTCCGCGGCACCGGCGACGCAGTCGACGAGCGGCGCGAGACCCGCGTCGACGACCGCCGCACCGGACCTCCCCGGCAGCACCCAGTCGCTGCCCCTCACCCCCGTACCCGAGACCGCACCCTGGGCGCGGCCCCCGAACAGGGCCTCACCCGCGACGACGTCCACCGTTTCTCCCTCGTCGGCGTCACCTGGGCCGACCCCGACACCGAACTGCGCGGCCAGGTCCAGGTCCGCACCCGGGCCACCGGCACGGGTGACTGGTCCGGCTGGCAGGACATCGACACCCACAACGAGGACCACGGCGCCGACCCCGGCACCGCCGAACGCGACTCCGGCCACGTCCACGGCTCCACGGCCCCGCTGTGGGTGGGCGACTCGGACGGAGTGGACGTACGCGTAAGAGCGAACACGGCCCAGACACGGACCGTAGGAGCCGTGGACGAACAGCCGTCCCTCCTCCCCGCAGGCCTGCACCTGGAACTGGTGGACCCGGGCGCGGCCCAGGCCCCCCTCGCAGGCGCCCGAGCGACCACCAACCGCACCGCCACTGCCCACCTCGCCGCCACCGAGCTCCCGGCGCTGAGCAAGCAGGCCACGGAACGGGAACTGGTCGCCCTGGGCCACAAGGCGCAGCCGTACATCGGCCCGCGCCCGCGGATCGTCACCCGGCACGGCTGGGGCGCCGACGAGAAGCTGCGGGAGAAGGGGTTCGTGTACACGAAGAAGGTCAAGGCGGCCTTCGTGCACCACACCGCCACCGGCAACAACTACCGCTGCTCGCAAGCGCCTTCCGTCATTCGCGGTATCTACCGCTACCACGTCAAGAGCAGCGGCTGGCGCGACATCGGCTACAACTTCCTCGTCGACAAGTGCGGGACCATCTACGAGGGCCGCGCCGGGGGAGTGGCGAAGGCCGTCATGGGCGCCCACACCCTCGGTTTCAACACCGACAGCATGGGGATCGCGGTCCTCGGAACCTTCGGCAGCGCCAAACCGTCCGCCGCGGCGGTGACCGCGATCGCCAGACTCACCGCATGGAAGCTCGGGCTCTACGGTGTGAATCCGCGCGGCAAGACATACCTGAAGTCCGGTGGTGGCAATCTCTACCGAAAAGGAAAGAACGTACGACTCAATGTGATCTCCGGCCATCGGGACGGGTTCGCCACGGAGTGCCCAGGACGGCAGCTCTACGGCAAGCTCGGCTCGGCCCGTTCCACGTCGGCCCGGTACCAGGGCCGCTGACAGGGGCGGACCGACAGGTGGGGGGCCGGGGAAGGGTCTGCGGAACACCTGCGCGGCCGCACAGAGACGCGCGGCCGCGCGGATCCAGGGTCTGCATACACTGGCCGGCCGAAAAAACACTTCGGCCGGTCCCGGCAGGAAGCAGAGACGACAGGTGACAGAAGCGATCCTCCTGGTCGGCGGCAAGGGCACCCGGTTGCGCCCGCTCACGGTGCACACCCCGAAGCCGATGGTCAGGGCGGCGGGGGTGCCGTTCCTCACGCATCAGCTGGCGAGAGCGAGAGCGGCGGGCGTGGACCACATCGTCCTGGCCACTTCCTATCTGGCGGAGGTGTTCGAACCGCACTTCGGTGACGGTTCGGCCCTCGGCCTCCACATCGAGTACGTCACGGAGGACGAGCCCCTCGGCACCGGCGGCGCGATCCGCAACGTGGCCTCGCGCCTCCACTCGGGTCCCGACGACCCGGTCCTGATCTTCAACGGCGACATCCTGACGGGCCTGGACATCAGGGCCCTGGTCCGCACCCACGAGACAACGGGCGCGGACGTCTCCCTCCACCTCACCAAGGTCACGGACCCGCGCGCCTACGGCCTGGTCCCCACCGACGAGACGGGCCGGGTCCTGGCCTTCCTGGAGAAGCCCCAGACTCCCGAGGAGATCGTCACCGACCAGATCAACGCGGGGGCGTACGTCTTCCGCCGCTCGATCATCGACACGATCCCGGCGGGCCGCCCGGTGTCGGTGGAACGGGAAACCTTCCCGGGCCTGCTGGCTGCCGGCGCCCACCTCCAAGGCCTGGTCGACTCGACGTACTGGCTCGACCTAGGCACTCCAGCCGCCTTCGTCCGAGGCTCGGCGGACCTGGTCCTGGGCCGAGCCCCGTCTCCCGCGATCCCGGGCCGCTGCGGCGACCGCCTGGTCCTCCCCACGGCCAGGGTGGCCGCCGACGCCAAACTCACCGGCGGCACGGTGGTGGGCGAGGGCGCGTTCGTGGCGGAGGGCGCGAGGGTCTTCGGCTCTACGATCCTCCCCGGCGCCGTCATCGAACCGGGCGCGGTGATCACCGACTCCCTCATCGGCACCCGGGCCCGAGTAGGCGAACGCTCCGTCCTCACCGGCACGGTCATCGGCGACGGCGCGGTCATCGGCGCCGACAACGAACTCCGGGACGGCATGCGGGTGTGGTGCGATGCGCGGATTCCGGCGGGGGCGGTGCGGTTCTCTTCTGACCAGTGAGGGGGTTGGGGGTGCCTGGGGGTGCCTTCTAGGTGTGTCGGCTCGGTGGTGCGGTACTGCTAGGCCTACCGAGCCGGGTGGTGGGTGGGCATAAGCCTGGGGGTCTGGGGGTGGAGCCCCCAGGGACGGCAACCGAAGCTCGCCCCGGCAACCGACGCCCCCCCCGGGCACCTCACAACGCCCCGATGTCACCCCGAGGCATCTTCGGCGCCCGCCGCGCAGGCGTACGCCCGCTCAGCAGAATCAGCCGCGCCGCCCGATGCCGCTGCCCCGCATACGGCTCCAGCAACGACAACATCACCGAGTCGTCCGCGTTCCGGTCCCCGGCCAACGCCCACCCCACGATCCCCGGCAGATGCAGATCCCCCACGGTCACCGCGTCCGCCGCCCCATGACTCCGCTGCACGGTCTCCGCGGACGTCCACACCCCCACCCCGGGCACCACCTCCAACCGAGCCCGCGCGTCCTCCGCGGACATCGCCCCCGCCTGCTCAAGCCGCGCGGCAACCCGTACGGCACGCAGAATCGTCGAGGCCCGCTTGTCGTCGACCCCGGCCCGATGCCACTCCCACGACGGGATCAACGCCCACGCCCGCGGCGCCGGCATCACCCACATCCGCCCGCCCACAGGACCGGGCGCCGGCACCCCGAACTTCCGTACCAGCAACCGCCAGGCCCGATATGCCTCGTCGGTCGTCACCTTCTGCTCCAGCACCGACGGAATCAACGACTCCAGCACCAGCCCGGTCCGCGTCAGCCGCAACCCCGGCCGCCGATGCTGAGCGACGGCCACCAGCCGATGCCGAGGGACAAATGCGCCAGGATCATCAGCGGCACCAAGCATCTCCGGCAACCGCTCCAACAACCACTCCGCCCCCGGCCCCCAAGCCTCCCCGCGCACCGCACCCCGTGCGCGGACACCCGCAAGGTCCCCGGTCCGACGGGCGTAAGACTGGCCCGCCACACAGCCCCGTCCGCGTCCACCCGAAACGTCGGATCCCCGGGCCCCCGCCGCAACGGCCCAAGCACCAGCCCTAGATCAAGCGGCCAGTCCGCCACCCAACTCCGAACCCGCCCCGCTTCGGCGACCTGCCGAGGCACACCCCCAGGCACGACAACATCCCCACCCCGCACAGTCGTACGAGTGGGCCGATGAACAAAACGTCCGGCCACGGTAGGTTCCAGGGTGATGTGAGAGGTCTGAGGGTGTCACGAGCCTAGGCTGCAGCGCGCCCCTTCAGGGGCGCGGGGAACTGCGCGACCAGCCACACACAACCCGCACCCGCATCCAAGACCAGCCCCAACGGCGCTTCACCGCACCTCGATAAAAGCTCCCGCATCCCGCTCAGCCCGAGCCGTAGGCGACCCGGCCGCATGCCCCACAGCCACCGCCCCCATCGGATCCCACCCTGACGGCAACCCCAACACATCCCGCACAACATCCCGGCAGAACATCGTCGAGGAAACCCACGCCGACCCCAACCGCTCCCCGGCCAGCGCCACGAGAAAGTTCTGCACCCCCGCCCCCGCAGCCACCACGAACATCTCCCGCTCCGCCCCGTCCCGCCGAACGTCCCCATACGCGTGCGCCCCGTCCATGACGAGACACGGCACCACGAGATACGGCGCCCCCCGCAACACATCCCCCCGCCGCACCCGCTTCGCGATGGACTCCTCGGACTTCCCGTCCCGCCGCAGATCCGCGACCCACGCGTCCCGCATCGCATCCAGCAGGGAAGTCCGCGACTCGGCGGACTCCAGCAGCACGAACCGCCACGGCGTCGTGTGATGCGGCGCCGGCGCGGTCACAGCGGCGGCGACAGCCCGTCGTACGGCACCGGGGTCGACGGGCTCATCGGTGAAGGCCCGTACCGTACGACGCTGGGTCACCGCCTCCCGTACCGCCTCCGACGTCCCCAGCCGGAACATGTCGTCACGCCCGCCCCGCACCATGGCCCGCGCGCCCACCTCGTCATCCTCAGAGGTCACGACATGCGGCAACCCCCGCACAACGGCGACCGGCAACCCGGCAGCCTTGCCCTTGACGAGATCACCGGCGGCGGCCAGTTCGTCCGCCGTGGCCACGACCGTCGCGCTCAGCGGATTGCCGTAGGCATCCGTACCCCCGCGCAGATCGTCCAGCACGCGCACCCCGGCGGCGCCGATCGCGACGTCCGTGAGCCCCGTGCGCCAGGGTCGCCCGAAGGTGTCGGTGACGACGACGCCGACGGTGACGCCGAGCGCGTCCCGCAGCCCGTCGCGGATCGCGCGCGCGGACGCGTCCGGGTCCTCGGGCAGCAACAGCACAGTGCCGGCAGGGGTGTTGGAGGCGTCGACCCCGGCCGCGGCCATGATCAGCCCCTGCCGGTTCTCCACGATCCGCAGGGTCCCGCGCCGCGCCACGACCCGTACGGTCTCGGCGTCGATCGCGGCCTCCCGGTCGGCCGCCTCGACGATCCGACCCTCCGCCTTGGACACGATCTTCGAGGTGACGAGGAGCACGTCCCCGTCGACGAGCCCGGGTTCGGCCGCCGCGATCAGCTTGGCCAGATCGTCCCCGGCCGCCACCTCGGGCAGCCCGGGCACGGCCCAGACCCGGTACCCCTCCACCGGTGCCACCTCGCTCATGCCGCCCGCACCTCCTCCGCCAGCGCCAGCGCCTCCCGCGCCATCCGCGCGGTCGCCTCGGTGTCGGTCATCATCAGCGGTACGGCCCGACAGCGGATACCGGCCGCCTCGACGTCCGGTACGGCGGCCGCGTCCACGGTGTCGACGAGCCAGCCGTCGAGGAGCCCCGAGCCGTAGTGCTCGGCGACCGCCGTGGCCGTGGACTCGACGCCCACCGCCGCGAGGACCTTGTCGGCCATCCCGCGCACGGGCGCGTCCCCGACGATGGGGGAGAGGCCGACCACGGGCACCCCGGCCTCGGCGATCGCCTCCCGGATGCCCGGCACCGCGAGGATGGTGCCGACGGACACGACCGGGTTGGACGGCGGGAAGAGGATGACGTCCGCCTCCGCGATCGCCTCCAGGACGCCGGGCGCGGGCTTGGCCTGCTCGGCCCCGACCGGCACGACCGCCTCGGCGGCGACCGAGGCGCGCAGCCGCACCCAGTACTCCTGGAAGTGGATCACCTTGCGCTCGCCGTCCACCTCGACGGCGACATGCGTCTCGACGCGGTCGTCCGTCATGGGGATCAGCCGCACCCCGGGCTGCCACCGGTCGCAGAGCGCCTCGGTGACCGCGCTCAGCGGGAACCCGGCGCCGATCATCTGCGTCCGCACGATGTGCGTGGCGAAGTCCCGGTCGCCGAGCCCGAACCACTCGGGCCCGACTCCGTACGCCCCGAGCTCCTCCTTGAGGTGGAAGGTCTCGTCGGCCCGACCCCAGCCCTGCTCCTCGTTGATACCGCCGCCGAGCGTGTACATCACCGTGTCGAGGTCCGGGCACACCTTCAGCCCGAAGAGGTGGATGTCGTCCCCCGTGTTGCCGATCACCGTGATGTCCGCGTCCGGCACGGCCTGCTTGAGACCGCGCAGGAACCGGGCACCACCGATACCGCCTGCCAGAACCACAATGCGCATGGGGACAAGTCTTGCAGGCGGGTCCGACAACGCGGCGGGCAGTCGCCGGATCGAGGGCAGGACGGTCCTCTCGTCGCGCGCCCGGCGGTCACCGCGTCGCGTCAGGCGGTCACGGCGTCGACCGCTTCCGACCCGGTGCGCCGCGCGCATGCCGTGTGCATCGGCATCTCGGTCAGGCCGGGGAAGTAGACGTGCAGGCTTATGGCCGGCTCCAGGGTGTCGTTGACGACCTCGTGGACGTACCCCGGCGCGAACACCCGCTGCGCGCCCGCCCCCAACGCGCGCGTGCCCCGCTCGGTGCGCTCGGTCAGCGTGCCGTCCAGGACGGTCAGCACACCGGAGGAGCGGCCGTGGTCGTGCAGGCCGCTGCCCTGTCCGGGAACCCAGGACAGCAGCCACACCTCGTAGCCGGGGCCGGTGCGCAGCCGGTGGTACCAGCGGCTCGTCGCGTCGTACTCGACGAGGTGCTCCCACTGGGCGCGGTCGGCCGCGACGGAGCGCGCCAGGCCGACGAACTCGGCCACGGTGGCGGGGTGTTCGCGCGGCGGCTGGAGGAGGTGCGGGACTTCGAGGATGTCGCCGGCGATCTGGAGGTCGCTGTCGCTGTTCATGGGGGTGCGGTGGTTCCTCGGCGTAAGTAAGTAACGGCGGGGGCTGGGTGTCACCAGATGAAAGAGAGCAAGTACGGCCGGAGCGCGTGGGCTCAACAGCCGGAACAGCAACAACAGCTACAGCGAGCGTGGGCAGCACCGAGGGACCCGGCGGTGCGGGTCGAGGTGAGTGCCGAGTTCGCGAGCATGCCCACAAGGACAGCGGTTCACACCCGCAGTGTCAACTCGACGCCCGGGATGTGGGACAGGTTTCACCTCATCCGGTTCATCTCAGAGGTGAAAGGTTTGTTCAGGTGTCTACCGGGACACATGGCGCACAACCGGGCGCACAAACCCCAGTGGAACGAGATCGAACTCCTGGGCGTCCTCCCCCGTACAGGCTCCGTCTCGGGGTAGGAGGCGCTCGGGGGGGTCTCCTCTGCTTGTCAAGGTTTATGCCGATTTGAACACTTTCCGCTAGCCCTTGGTTCCGCAGAGTGAATAAGGGGCCCAATAGCAGATCTCGGCTTGACTCGCCCGGAGCAGCACACTTGTAATTTCACTCGTGTCGTTCAGCCGACATCGGTAACGGCGGCCACATCACGGGGACGCGAAAGACAGACGAGGGGCGCACATGACCGAGCTGGTGCAGCAACTGCTGGTCGACGACGCGGACGAGGAACTCGGCTGGCAGGAGCGCGCGCTGTGCGCCCAGACCGACCCCGAGTCCTTCTTCCCCGAGAAGGGCGGCTCCACCCGCGAGGCCAAGAAGGTCTGCCTCGCGTGCGAGGTCCGTTCCGAGTGCCTCGAGTACGCCCTCGCCAACGACGAACGCTTCGGCATCTGGGGCGGCCTCTCCGAGCGGGAACGCCGTCGGCTCAAGAAGGCCGCCGTCTGAAGCCGGACGGCGCACCTCGGGACATACCTCGGGACGTAGCGAACGGCCCGTCGCAGCTGGGTTATCCACAGGCGGCGGGCCGTCGTCATGCCCAGCCGATAGTGTGGGCGCTCGTCCGAGACGTACCGCGGTCCCCTCGGGACTCGGGCGTCCACCGCAGTCCATCGAACCGGGGCCCGTACCTCGATGTCCGTGCACAGCCACACGGCAGGCCAACACGACGCTGCCACTCCTGAGTTCCCGCGTCACGTGGTGACCGCGGTGCTCGTCTCCCACGACGGCGCCCGCTGGCTGCCCGACGCGCTCGCCGGGCTGCTCGGCCAGGAGCGCCCCGTGCAGAGCGTCATGGCCGCCGACACCGGCAGCGCGGACGAGTCCGCCCAGCTGGTCACCGACGCCCTCGGCGCCGACCGCGTGCTCCACCTCGCCCGGCGCACCGGCTTCGGCCAGGCCGTCGAGGAGGCCAACCGCACGTCGCCTCTGCTGACCCCGGACGAGCTGCCGTACCTGAAGCGCCCGAGCGGCTGGGACCCCGTCACGCGCACGTGGCGCGACGACGCCTACGACCTGCCCGACCTCCCGTACGGCGAGCCCGTCCAGTGGCTGTGGCTGCTGCACGACGACTCCGCCCCGGAGCCGGACGCCCTGGCGCAACTGCTGCGGGTGGTGGACCAGGAGTACGAGCTGGGCCGCGACGACGTGGCCGTCGTGGGCCCCAAGCTGCGCGGCTGGTACGACCGGCGGCAGCTCCTGGAGGTCGGCGTCACCATCGCCCACTCCGGGCGCCGCTGGACCGGCCTGGACCGCCGCGAGCAGGACCAGGGCCAGCACGACCACGTACGGCCCGTGCTGTCCGTGTCCACCGCCGGCATGCTCGTCCGGCGCGACGTCTTCGACGAACTCGGCGGCTTCGACCGCCGGTTGCCCCTGATGCGGGACGACGTCGACCTGTGCTGGCGCGCCACCGCCGCCGGCCACCGCGTCCTGGTCGCCCCCGAGGCGGTCGTCCGGCACGCCGAGGCGGCCTCCCGCGAGCGCCGTGCCGTCGACTGCGCGGGCCGCACCGTCGCCTCCCCGCACAAGGTCGACAAGGCCGGCGCGGTCTACACCCTGCTCGTCAACAGCCGTACGGCCGTGCTGCCCTGGGTCCTCTTCAGGGTCGTCGTCGGCACGCTGTTGCGGACCGTCGCCAACCTCGTAGGCAAGGTCCCCGGACAGGCCCTCGACGAGATCCGCGGCCTCCTGGGGACGTTGCTGCGCCCCGAGCGGATCCTCGCCGGCAGGCGCAGGCGCGCGGGCGCCCAGATCGACAAGGCCGAACTGCGGCCCCTGTTCCCGCCGCCGGGCGCGACCGTGCGGGCCACCTTCGAACAGGTCGCCGGAAGCTTCGTCGACACCTCCGACCCCGAGATCACCTCCGGAGCCGGCCGGCACGGCGGCGCCGTCGAGTCCGGACCCGGCGGCGACGACGCGGACTTCCTGGAGATCGAGCAGTTCGCGCGCGTGAAGCGCATCGCCCGCAAGCCGGGCCCGGTGCTGTTCCTGGTGCTGCTGCTCGTCTCCCTGGTCGCCTGCCGCGGCCTGCTCGCCAGCGGCGCGCTCACGGGCGGCGCGCTGCTGCCCGCCCCGGGCGACTCCAGCGAGCTGTGGTCCCGCTTCCTGGACTCCTGGCACCCGGTGGGCGTCGGCGGCACCCCGTCCGCGCCGCCGTACCTCGCGCTCGTCGCGATGCTCTCCTCGCTGCTCTTCGGCTCGACCGGCCTCGCGGTCACGGTCCTCCTGGTCGCCTCGGTCCCGCTGGCCGGGTTCACCGCCTACTTCGCGTCCCGCCCGCTCGTCGAATCGCGCCTCCTGCGCGCGTGGGCGGCCGTCGTCTACGCCTTCCTGCCCGCCGCCACCGGCGCCCTCGCGGGCGGCCACATCGGCACCGCCGTACTGGCCGTGCTGCTCCCGCTGATGGCCCGCGCGGGCATCGCGGCCAGCGGCCTCACGCACGCCTCCGGGGCCCGCGGCAGCTGGCGCGCCACCTGGGCGTACGCCCTGCTCCTGACGATCACCACGGCCTTCACGCCGATCATCTGGCCCATCACGCTGCTCCTGGGCGTCGCGCTGCTGGCCGTGCGCCGCGGCGACCTCGTCGGCTACGGCCCGCGCTTCCTGGCCCAGTACGGCACCCCGCTGCTGATCCTGGCGCCCTGGTCGCTGACCCTGCTCCCGTTCGGCTTCTTCCAGCAGGCAGGCCTGGAGTACGGCTCCGGGTCCGCGTCCCCCCTCGACCTGCTCGGCGCCAGCCCCGGCGGCCCCGGCACGGTCAGCGGCCTGATGCTCATCGGCATCGTCCTGGCCGCGCTCGCCGCCCTGCTGCGCAGCGAGCGGCAGTTCGGCATCTGGACGGCCTGGGGCGTCGCCCTGGTGGGCCTCGTCTTCGCCATCCTGTCCAACAGCTCCACCTGGGCGGGCCCCGCGACCCTCGTCTACGGCCTCGCCCTCCTCGCCGCCGCCGCGCTCGGCGCCGACGGGGCACGCGCGCGTGTCGCCGAGCAGAGCTTCGGCTGGCGCCAGCCGGTGGCCGTGCTGATCGCCTTCGCCTCGGCCGCGGGCCCGCTGCTCGTCGCCGCCGGCTGGATGCTCCGGGGCGCCGACGGCCCCCTGGAGCGCCGCGACCCGACCCAGGTGCCCGCGTTCGTCGCCGAGGAGAGCGGCACCCAGGACCAGGCCCGCACCCTCGTCCTGGACAGCGACTCCGCCGCGCACGTCGGCTACATGCTGGTGCGCGGTTCCGGCGCCCGCATGGGAGACGGTGAGTTCGCCGCGGCGGACGGCGAGAACACCAAGCTCGACAAGGTCGTCGCCAACCTCGTCGCCGGCTCCGGCGCCGACCAGGCCGACGAGCTCGGCGGCTTCGCCGTGCGCTACGTCCTCGTCCACAAGGGCGCGCCCCGCGAGGTGAGCCGCGTCCTGGACGCCACGCCCGGCCTCAGCAGGCTCAGCCAGGCCGACGGCAGCGCCCTGTGGCGGGTGGACGAGGAGGTCTCCCGCGCGGCGATCGTCGCCGGTACCGCCACCCCGAAGCCCGTCGCCGCCGGACCCGTCGACATCCACACCAAGATCGCGTCCGGCGCCACCGGCCGCATTCTGCGCCTCGCCGACTCCGCCGCCGCGGGCTGGACGGCCACCCTGGACGGCAAGCCGCTCACCCGCACCACGGTCGACGGCTGGGCCCAGGGCTTCGAACTCCCGTCCTCGGGCGGCACGTTGGACGTCACCTACGACGACCCGATCGGGCACACCGCCTGGCTGTGGGCACAGGGCGCGCTCGCCCTCGTCCTGGTCGTGCTCGCCCTCCCGGGCCGCCGCCGCGACGTCGACGACGACCTCCCCGAGGAGGAGCTGATCCCGGCCCAGGCCGTCGCGGGCGAGGGCCGCAGGGCCCGCCGTCTGCGCGCCCAGGCCGAGGCCGAGACCGCCGACCAGACCGACGAGACCGCGGACACCGGGCAGTTCGACGCGTTCGCCGCGGGTGCCATGCCTCCTCCGGAGGAGGAGGCCGTCGCCGCGATCCCGCAGCAGCAGTCCTACGGCGAGTGGGACGCGGCGAGCTACGCGGGCGCCGAGTACGGCACCTACGGCGGCGAGCAGCAGTACCAGACCAACGAGCAGTACCCGGCGGGCACTTACGAGCAGCCGTACCAGGCGGACCCCTACCAGGGCGGCCAGTACGACCCGTACGCGTACGGCGGCCAGCCCCAGGCACCGGCCTACGACCCGACGTACGACCAGGGCTACGACCAGAACCAGAACCAGGGCTACGACCCGAACTACGACCCCGCCTACGACCCGAACTACGACCCGGCCCAGCAGCGACAACCGCACGGCGACGAGCGCCCCGACGGGAGCCAGCAGTGAACCGCCCCACCCTGTCCTTCCTCGCCGGCGTGGTCGCGCTCGCCGCCGTCACCGGGTTCGCCGAGATGAAGGCACCGGCCGCGTCCGGCACCGGCACCGCCAAGGCGGCCGCCCAGCTGCCCGTGGAGCGCACCAGCCTGCTCTGCCCGGCGCCGAGCACCTCGGACCTCGCCGACACGTCGTACACGTCCTTCACGCCCGTCACCGAGGGCACGGACAGCGACGGCAAGGCCGAACTCCAGTCGGCCACCGAGGAGTCGGGCGACGGCACGAGCAGCAAGAAGAAGCCCGCCAAGCCCGTCCTGGAGCCGAAGGCCCCCGGCACCCCGGCCACCGGCGACAACTCCGGCGCCGACGCGCCCGCGCTGCTCGGCACCGCCGAGGGCAAGTACGCGCCCGGCTGGACCGTCCAGGAGACCACCGAGGTCGCCGCGGGCAACGGACGCGGCCTCCAGGGCGTCAACTGCACCGCCCCGGACACCGAGTTCTGGTTCCCGGGCGCCAGCACCGCCACCGGCCGCACCGACTACGTGCACCTCACCAACCCGGACGACTCCGCCGCCGTCGTCGACATCGAGCTCTACGGCAAGGACGGCGACCTCAAGTCGACGGTGGGGGAGGGCATCACGGTCGAGCCGCACGCCAGCGAGCCGATCCTGCTCTCCACGCTCACCGACGACCAGGAGACCGACCTGACCGTGCACGTGACCGTGCGCAGCGGCCGGGTCGGCGCGTCCGTGCAGGCCCTCGACTCCAAGCTCGGCGGCGACTGGCTGGCCGCGTCAACGGACCCGGCGGGCAGCCTGGTCATGCCGGGCATCCCGAAGGACGCCACCTCCGTGCGGCTGATCGCCTTCACACCGGGCGACTCGGACGCCGACCTGAAGGTGCGGCTGTCGTCACCCACAGGGATGATCACGCCCGCCGGGCACGAGACCGTGCACGTGAAGGCGGGCATGACGACCGCCGTCGACCTGGGCGACGTCACGCGCGGCGACCCGGGCTCCCTGGTCCTGACCCCGACCGACCAGTCCGTGCCGATCGTCGCCGCCCTGAAGGTCGTACGGGGCAAGGGCAGCAAGCAGGAGACGGCGTTCATCCCGGCGACCGGCCAGGTCGGCACGCGCGCGACGTCCGCCGACAACAGCGCCAAGGGCTCCACGCTGTCCCTGGTCGCCCCCACCCGCACCGCGACGGTCAAGGTCACCGCGTCCGCGGGCAGCGGCGGCGGTACGCCCGTCTCGAAGACGTACACGATCAAGGCCGGCACCACCGAGGACGTCGAACTCCCGGTCCCCGCAGGCCTGAAGGGCACGTACGCGCTGACGCTCGAACCGCAGTCGGGCGGACCGGTGTACGCGGCCCGGACGCTGTCGGCGACCGAGGAGGGCGTACCGGGCTTCACGATCCAGACGCTGCCCGACGACCGGGGGACGGTGTCGGTGCCGCAGACGGACGAGGATCTGTCGGTGCTCCAGAAGTAGCGGTCCGCGGCACGCGCGCGGGGAGGGTGTCAGTCCTCCCCGTAGCGCGGATCGACCGTCTCCGGGGTGAGCCCCAGCAGTTCGGCGACCTGCTCCACGACGATCTCGTGGACGAGGGCGGCCCGTTCGTCGCGCCCCTTCGTGCGGATCTCGACCGGGCGCCGGTAGATCACCACGCGCGCGGGCTGTCCCTCGCGGGCGGCGATCGTGCCCCCCAGGGGCACCGACTCGTCGTTCCAGCCCTCGCCCGCACCACCCAGTCGAGGGACTTCCAGGACGAGGAAATCGATGTCGGACAACTGCGGCCAGCGTCGCTCCAGGCGCTCCACGGAGTCCTGCACCAGGTCCGCGAACGCGTCGGCGCGGCTCGCGGCCAGCGGGACCTGGGGCGGCGCGATCGGGCCGCGCATGCCCCGGCCGTGGCGATCGCGGCGGCGGGGCCCGGGGCCGGCGGCGGAGGGCGGTACGGGGGTGTCCATCACTGGTGAAGCGTAGTCCCCGCCGGGTCCGCCCGCCCGACTCCACCCGCCGCCGGGCGCTCGGCACGGCATGTCGCCGGATGACCATTCCGGCCAAGGTTGGGCTCGATTCCGTATGTCTCGAAGACCGTCCCTCTCAAGGCAATTGACGGTGTTTGTGCCGAGTGGTGACCGGGTCCGACCTCGTTCGAGATCCCGGAAAGGGGTGTCCGTGCAGGTCAGCGGCGTGTTGCGGGTGGGGTGTGTGGGGCGTCTCACAGCCCGACACGGTGGGGTGACCTGGGGGAGAGTCGTCGCGGCCCGCTCAAGAGTGCGGTACCGTCCAACGTCGTGAGCCCTGTACGTCGCTGTTCGCGCACCGCTTGCGGCCGCCCCGCCGTCGCGACGCTGACGTACGTCTACGCCGACTCGACCGCGGTCCTCGGCCCGCTCGCCACCTACGCCGAACCCCACTGCTACGACCTGTGCGCCGAGCACTCCGAGCGCCTCACCGCGCCCCGCGGCTGGGAAGTCGTCCGCCTCCTCGACAGCTCCGCCCCGGCCCGCCCGAGCGGCGACGACCTCGAAGCGCTCGCCAACGCCGTGCGCGAGGCGGCCCGCCCCCAGGAGCGCGCGGCAGGCGCCGGCGGCGGAGGCGGGGCCCGCACGGCGGACCCGATGGAGGTCGCACGCCGGGGTCACCTTCGGGTGCTGCGCTCGCCGGACAACTGACGGCGTCTGTCGCGGAGTTCGTGGCCGGAGTTCGTTCAACGATCCTGTTGTTCGGGCGGCCGGTCGTTCAACGATTCTGTTGATCAGTCGGCCGGTCGTTCAACGATCCGGTTGTTCAGTGAGCCCGTCGTTCAACGATCAACTCGCTCGGTGATCCAGTCGTTCAACGATCCGCCTGGCCTGCGGGCGAGTTGTTCAACGATTCACACAGCCCCTCACCCAACCACCCTGTGCCGCCGGGGTAGATGCCGCCCTGAGCTGAGGTAACGGTGTGTGGACGGCTCGGTTGCCGCACGTCGCACGGCGGCCCTGGCGGGTAGTTTGAGGCGACCGATGGAACTTTCTGGAGGGTTGGCCGTGTCTGCTGATCTGTCACAGCTCGTGAAGGCGTACGACGTACGGGGCGTCGTCCCGGACCAGTGGGACGAGTCGTTGGCCGAGCTGTTCGGAGCGGCCTTCGTCCAAGTGACCGGCGCGAGCGCGATCGTGACCGGGCACGACATGCGGCCCTCGTCCCCGGGCCTCTCTGCCGCCTTCGCGCGCGGGGCGGCGGCGCGCGGTGTCGACGTGACCGAGATCGGCCTGTGCTCCACGGACCAGCTGTACTACGCGTCGGGCGCGTTCGACCTCCCCGGCGCCATGTTCACGGCCTCGCACAACCCGGCGAAGTACAACGGCATCAAGATGTGCCGGGCGGGCGCGGCCCCCGTGGGCCAGGACACCGGCCTCGCGGAGATCCGCCAACTCGTCGAGTCCTGGCTGGACTCGGGCGCGCCGGAGGTCTCCGGACCGACGGGAACGATCACGCGGCGGGACACGTTGGAGGACTACGCGGCGCACCTCCGCGGCCTCGTCGACCTGACCTCCATCCGCCCCCTGAAGGTCGTCGTCGACGCGGGCAACGGCATGGGCGGCCACACGGTCCCGACGGTGTTCGCCGGCCTGCCGCTCACCCTGGTCCCGATGTACTTCGAGCTGGACGGCACGTTCCCGAACCACGAGGCCAACCCGCTCGACCCGGCCAACATCGTCGACCTCCAGGCACGCGTCCGCGAGGAAGGCGCCGACCTCGGCATCGCCTTCGACGGAGACGCCGACCGCTGCTTCGTGGTCGACGAGAACGGCGACCCGGTCTCCCCGTCCGCGATCACCGCCCTGGTGGCCTCCCGCGAGCTGGCGAGGAACGGCGGCAAGGGCGTGATCATCCACAACCTGATCACCTCCTGGTCGGTCCCCGAGGTCGTCAAGGAGAACGGCGGCACACCGGTACGCACACGCGTGGGCCACTCCTTCATCAAGGCCGAGATGGCGAAGGCCGGCGCGATCTTCGGCGGTGAGCACTCCGCGCACTACTACTTCAAGGACTTCTGGAACGCCGACACGGGCATGCTGGCCGCCCTCCACGTCCTCGCGGCCCTGGGTGGCCAGGACGGCCCCCTCTCCGCCCTCGTGGCCCAGTACGACCGCTACGTGGGCTCCGGCGAGATCAACTCCACGGTCGACGACCAACAGGCCCGCCTCGCGGCGATCCGCGCCGCCTACGAGAACCAGTCCGACCTCACCCTCGACGAACTCGACGGCCTCACCGTCTCCTCCGCCGACTGGTGGTTCAACGTCCGCCCCTCCAACACGGAACCGCTCCTGCGGCTCAACGCGGAGGCACGGGACGAGGCGACGATGGGGAAGGTGCGGGATGAGGTGCTGGGGATCATCAGGGGGTGACGGGGGTTGGGCTGACGGTTTCTTCGATGCCGGTCGGTAGATCCAGCGCGCCCGGCGTCTGAGGCCCGGTTCACTTTCCCGCCCACCAGGGGCGCACATCTCTGGCGCCGGTCGGCACTCTCAGCTGGCTCGGCGTCCGAGGCAGAGCGCATCGTCCCGCTCCCACTCAGGGGGGTGCGCTTCTGCGGCGCCGGTCGGCATTTTCGGCTCGCCTTGCGCGGGAGGCGGAGTTCACCGTCCCCAACCCCCACCCACCCCGGAGGGGGCCGCACCTCTCCAACGTAGGCCGTCACTCTCAGCCCGTCCGGCGTTTGAGGACGAGGCCGTTCAGGCCGAAGGGGGGTCTGGGGGCGCAGCCCCCAGGGACGTCGGCCCCAACCCCGGCAAGCCTCTTCAACCGGCGGTACCCTGACCAGGCACATCCGCCCAAGCGTCGCAGACAAGTCGCAGACACCCCCTCGGAGGGACACCTCATGCCGCTCGAAGCCGGCCTCCTGGAGATCCTGGCCTGCCCGGCCTGCCATGCCCCCCTCAAGGAGCAGGACACCGAGCTGATCTGCACCGGCGAGGACTGCGGCCTGGCCTACCCCGTCCGGGACGGCATCCCCGTACTGCTCGTCGACGAGGCCCGCCACCCCGCGTAACCGACGACGACGCGATCGGAGGCCGCCGCCCATGCTCGACGAATCGCTGCTCGACACCCCTGAGGCACTGGCCGAGGCCGACCGCCGAGCCCTGCTCCGCGGTGCCGCCGAAGCCGGAGCCCGGGTGCGCACAGCCGCCCGGCACGCCGCCGAGGCCGGCGTCCACGACCTGAAACCGGACGGCCGCCCCCGCGCCATCCTGATCGCGGGCCCGGGCGCCGCCGCCACCTGCGTCGCCGACCTGCTCGGCACCCTCGCCGGCGCCAGCAGCCCCGTCACCCGCCTCGCGCCCACCGGCGTAGCCCCCGCGGCCGGCGCCCTGCGCTGGGAACTCCCGGGCTGGGCGGGCTCCGTGGACCTCCTGCTGATTACCACCCCGGACGGCACCGAACCCGGACTGTCCCTCCTCGCCGAGCAGGCCTACCGCCGCGGCTGCACCGTCGTCGCCGTAGCACCGGCCCGCAGCCCCCTCACCGAGGCGGTGGACGGCGCGCACGGCCTCTTCGTACCGATGGCGACCGCGCCGTACGAGCACGACGAGCCGCTGGCCGCCTCCGCCCCCGGAGTGCTCTGGGCGCTGCTCACCCCGCTGCTCGCGATCCTGGACCGCACAGGCCTGCTCAGCGCGCCTCCGGAGGCCCTGGAGAAGGTCGCCGACCGGCTCGACCAGGTCGCCGAGCGCTGCGGGCCCGCCGTCGCGACGTACAGCAATCCCGCGAAGACCCTGGCTTCCGAACTCGCCGACTCGCTCCCGGTGATCTGGACGGAGGGCACGTCGGCAGGTCCGGCGGGCCGCCGGTTCGCCGCCGCGCTCGCGGAGTTGGCCGGCCGCCCCGCGCTCGTCTCCGAACTCCCCGAGGCGCTCGCCGAGCACAACGCCCTGCTGGCCGGCCCGCTCGCCGCGAGCGCCGACCCCGACGACTTCTTCAGGGACCGCGTCGACGAGGCACCCGCGCTGCACGCACGCGTGGTGCTGCTCCGGGACCGTCCCATCGGCGGCCTCACCGCCGCGCCCACCGCCCGTGACCTGGCCCTCAGCCACGACACGCCGATCAGCGAGCTGGAGCCGGAGGAGGGCGGCGAGCTGGAGACCCTCGCCGAGCTGATCGCCATGACGGATTTCGCCGCCGTTTACCTGGCGCTCGCCTCGGGCGCCTGATCTTGTCGTCGAAGCCCTGAGCCGCCGTACACCGCCGTACGGAGCGCAAAGCCACGTCGTACCCAGGTCGTCCTCGGGTCGTACGCAGAGAGAACCGGTAGAGAGCCACATGGACCGCCTCGACAACACCATCCGCCCCTACGCCTGGGGTTCGACGACCGCCATCCCGAAGTTGCTCGGTGTCGAGCCCAGCGGCGAGCCGCAGGCGGAGATGTGGATGGGCGCGCACCCGGGCGCACCCTCGCGCACCGCGCGCGGGACGCTGGTCGAGGTCATCGAGGCGTCTCCGGAGCGGGAGTTGGGGGAGAAGGCGGTCGCGAAGTTCGGCCCGCGGCTGCCCTTCCTGCTGAAGATCCTCGCCGCCGGCGCCCCGCTCTCCCTCCAGGTGCACCCCAACTTGGCTCAGGCGAAGGAGGGTTACGCCGACGAGGAGCGCCGGGGCATCCCCGTGGACGCCCCGCACCGCAACTACAAGGACGCCAACCACAAGCCCGAACTGATCTGCGCGCTCACGGAGTTCGACGGCCTGTGCGGTTTCCGCGACCCGCTGCACGCCGCCGACCTGCTGGCCGGCCTCGGCGTCGACTCCCTGGAGCCGTACGTCGACCTCCTGCACGCGCACCCCGAGGAAGCCGCCCTGCGCGAGGTCCTCACGGCGGTCCTCACCGCCGACCCCGAGGAGATGCGCCACACGGTCACCGCGGCGGCGACCGCCTGCACACGCCTGGGCGGCGAGTACGAGCCCTACGCCGACATCGCCCACCACTACCCGGGCGACCCCGGCGTCATCGCGGCCATGCTCCTGAACTACGTCCGACTCCAGCCCGGCGAGGCCCTGTTCCTCGGCGCCGGCATCCCGCACGCCTACCTCAACGGCCTCGGCGTCGAGATCATGGCCAACTCCGACAACGTCCTGCGCTGCGGCCTGACCCCCAAGCACGTCGACGTCCCCGAACTCCTGCGCGTCGTCCGCTTCGAGGCGAGCGACCCCGGAGTGCTGCGCCCCGAGGCGTCCCCGGACGGCGAGGAGGTCTACGAGACCCCCATCGACGAGTTCCGGCTGTCCCGGTACGTCCTCCCGGAGGGCACCGGCGCCCACGACCTCACCCTCGACACCCCGCAGATCCTGCTCTGCACGGCCGGCGCGGTGAAGGCGGGCGCGTTCGAACTGGCGCCCGGTCAGTCGGTGTTCGTCCCGGCGGGAGACACGGCCGAGGTGTCCGGCGTGGGCACGGTCTTCCGGGCCACTGTGATCGTATGACCGGGCCTGTGGATACCTGACGCGCCGTCGTCGGGCAGGGCTGCAAGAATGGCCCACCGGCAAAGGACGGGCAAAGACGGTCGGACGGCCCATCAGCGGGCAGACGTCCGGCGTAGACGTACGAAGGCGAAGGGACACCGCGAACACATGAGCGCGTCAGGCGGCACCAAGGCGATCGTGGCGGCACTCGGCGCCAACCTCGCGATCGCGGCATCGAAGTTCGTCGCGTTCGCCTTCAGCGGCTCGTCCTCGATGCTCGCCGAGGGCGTCCACTCCCTCGCGGACTCCGGCAACCAGGCCCTGCTCCTGATCGGCGGCAAGAAGGCCCAGCGCGAGGCCACCCCGCAGCACCCCTTCGGCTACGGCCGCGAGCGGTACATCTACGCCTTCCTCGTCTCCATCGTCCTCTTCTCCGTCGGCGGCATGTTCGCCGTCTACGAGGGCTACGAAAAGATCAGGCACCCGCACGAACTGGAGCACTGGTACTGGCCGGTGGGCGTCCTCGTGTTCGCGATCATCGCCGAGGGCTTCTCGTTCCGCACGGCCATCAAGGAGTCGAACGAACTGCGCGGCACGCACTCCTGGTCGCAGTTCATCCGCCGCGCCAAGGCCCCCGAGCTGCCGGTCGTCCTCCTGGAGGACTTCGGCGCGCTCATCGGCCTGGTCCTCGCCCTCGGCGGCGTCGGCATGGCCCTGCTCACCGGCGACGGCGTCTGGGACGGCATCGGCACCCTCTGCATCGGCATCCTGCTCATCCTGATCGCCCTGGTCCTGGCCGCCGAGACCAAGTCCCTGCTGCTCGGTGAGTCCGCCGGCATCGAGGACGTCAAGAAGATCGAGGCCGCGATCGTCGACGGCCACACGGTCACCGGCATCATCCACATGCGCACGCTCCACCTCGGCCCCGAGGAACTGCTCGTCGCCGCCAAGATCGCCGTCCAGCACGACGACACGGCCACCGAGGTCGCCACCGCGATCAACGCCGCCGAGTCCCGCATCCGCGAAGCCGTCCCGATCGCCCGCGTGATCTACCTCGAACCCGACATCTACAGCGAGTCCGAAGCAACGAAGGGCGCGGACCGCGAGGCGACTCCGGGAGGCCCGGCCCAGCACCCCGCCGAACACTGACCCCCTCCGCCGCTACGACAGCGGGGCCCGCCGAGACGTCCGACAGGCCCCGCGGCTCCAACTAGCCCTGCTGGACGGGCCACGGCGCCACCGGCACCGCCCGCTGCCGACGCCGTACGACGAACGCGGCGATCCCCAGGCCGATCCCGACCAGGGCGAGCACGACCCCGCCGATGACGGCACCCCCGATGCCGGAGGCGACCGTACGGTCGTCGGTCACCCGGCCCCGGACTGCGGAGTCGGCCACCGTGCCGTCGTGGTCGCTCGCGAAGAGACGTGAGTCCCTCGAGTTCGCCCGGTTGTCACCGAGCAGGAACAGCCGGCCCTTCGGGACCGTCACGTCGTACGTCTTGTGCAGGCCGTCGACGTCACCCTGCTTGACGTAGGGCTCCGCCAGCGGTTTGCCGTTCACGGTGATCCGCGCGGCCGTGCCCGAACCCGTGCAGCACACCACGCGGTCGCCGCCCACCCCGACGACCCGCTGCATCACGCTCGCGCTGAACCCGTAGCGGTCCGGCGCCGAGAACAGCACGACGTCACCGCGGTGCACCTCGCCGCCGTCGACCTTCTCGTAGATGATCCGGTCGCCCGGCTCGTACGTCGGCGCCATGCTCTCGCTGCTGATGGTGGAAGCCCCGTACGAATTCCGCCCGTACGCGAGCGCGCCGACCGCCAGCACCACCCCCAGCAGCCCCACCACGACAGCCGCGACCCCAAGTCCCCGCCCCTTGCCCGACATCGTTTCCCTCCCCGTGCGGCACTTCCGCGGGCGCGAGAGTAACGGGTCTCTGTGAACAGTCTGTGCGGGCCCGCGACCTGTGACGGCCGCGGGCCCGCACCGGTCGGCTAACCGACCTCGCTCAGCACACTGAGCACCGCCGCCTCGTCCTCGGCCGCCGACAGCCGCTCCCGGAACCCGGCGTCCATCAACTTCCGTGACAGCAGCGCCAGAATCCGCAGATGCTCATCACCGGCGGCCGCCTCCGGCACGGCGATCATGAACACCAGCCGGGCCTTCGTACCGTCCAGGGAGCCCCACTCGACCCCCTCCGCCGACCGCGCGAACCCGACCACCGGCGCACTCACCGCATCCGTCTTGGCATGCGGAATCGCGATCTCCTCCCCGAGCCCGGTCGTCCCCCGCGCCTCCCGCCGCAACGCGGTCGCCACCAACTCCTCGGCGTCGACGACCTTCCCGGTCCGCGCCAGCAGCCCGGCCATCTCCCGGATCGCGGCCTCCTTGTCGAACGCGTCGAGCCGCACCTTCACGGTCCGCTCGGTGAGGTAGCCGGAGAGGACTTCGGGGGGAACTTCAGGGAGAGCCTCGGGGAGAATTCCGGGGCGGATCTCCGGGTCGGGGGTCGTGGCGGGGGAGCGGGAATCGGAATCGGAATCAGGGGCGCTTTCGGCGGCGGCCGAGCCAGAGTTGACCGAGCCGACATCGGCCGAGTCGGCGCCGGCCAGGTAGGCCTTGCTCAAGTCGGCGTTGGCCAAGCCTGAGTCGGCCAAACCGAAGTCGACCAGACCCGAGTCGGCCGAGTCATCGCCGACCATGGCCCCAACGGCAGCCGCAGGCCCCGCACTTGACCCGGCTGACCAGACCACACCGCCCGCAGCCGCGCCCCCATGCGAAGCCCTCTCCGCTACGAGGCCCCCGGTGCCCGGCGCTCCGAACCCCGCCCCGACCAACGCAGGCTCGGGTTCGCCCGTGCCGACCCGGTGCCCGGCAAGCGCCCCGCGCCGCTTCCGCTCGCTCACGTCGACCAGGGCGACCGTCGTCACCGCGGTGACCGCCGTACCGATCGCCACCGCGACGAAGAACATCGGTACGCCGCTCACCGCGCCCAGTACCGCCACGATCGGGCCGCCGTGCGGCACCGCGTCCTTCACCCCGGCGAGCCCGGCGACCGCACCGGCCACCGCGCCGCCCAGCATGTTGGCCGGGATGACCTGCGCCGGCCGCGCCGCCGCGAACGGGATCGCGCCCTCGGAGATGCCGAAGCAGCCCATGAACAGCGAGGCCAGACCGGTCTCCCGTTCCTGCTCGGTGTAGAGGCGCTGCCGTATCAGCGTGGCCAGGCCCTGGCCGAGCGGCATCACCGGGATCGCGGCGGCGCACATGCCCATGACGGCCTGGTTGCCGGTCGCGATGAGCCCCGCGCCGAACAGGAACGCCGTCTTGTTGACCGGTCCGCCCATGTCGAACGCGATCATCAGCCCCAGGATCGTGCCGAGCAGGATCGCGCTGGTGCCGGTCATCCCGCCGAGCCAGCTGGTGAGGTGCTCGAACATCCAGGAGATCGGCTTCCCGATGACGTAGATGAAGAACAGCCCGAGCGCCGTCGTCGCCACGATCGGGATCACGATGATCGGCATGATCGGCTGCACGAACTTCGGGACCTGGACCTTCTTGATCCACAGCACCAGATACCCGGCGAGGAACCCGGTCACGATCGCCCCGATGAACCCGGCGCCGGCCTTCGAGTCGTACAGCGAACCGGTGTTGGCGATCCAGCCGCCGATCATGCCCGGCACGAGCGCGGGCCGGTCGCCGATCGCGTAGGCGATGTATCCGGACAGGATCGGCACCATCAGCGTGAAACCGATCACGCCGATGTTGTTCACGTCCATCCAGAAGGAGTCCTTCGGGATGACCAGACCGCCCGAGGGGTCCGGATGGCCGCCGAGCGACAGCGAGATCGCGATCAGCAGCCCGCCGACCACGACGAACGGGATCATGTAACTGACCCCGTTCATCAGCGCCTTGTACGCGACGCTCCGCTCCCTGCCGCCCGGCGCCGCCGTCGCCGCGGCCGTACCGTCCCCCGTGTGCACGGGCGCCGACCGCACCTGCTCGATCAGCCGCTCGGGATGCCGGATGCCCTCGGCGACCCCGACCACGAGGACCCGCTTGCCGACGAAACGGCTCAGGTCCACGTCCTTGTCCGCGGCGACGATCACACCGTCGGCCGTGCTGACATCGTTGTCATCTAGGACGTTTTCAGCCCCGATGGAACCCTGCGTCTCCACCTTCATGCCGATGCCGCGGCTCTCGGCGGCCTGGGCGAGTTTCTCCGCCGCCATGTACGTGTGGGCGATGCCGGTCGGGCACGCGGTCACCGCGAGCAGCCTCAACCGCTGCCGCTCGCCATCGCCGCCGCCCGTGGGGGGAGGGCCGGCCGTAGTCGTCACGTCGTTCTCCTAACACCTTCGTCGTGCGGAACGCCGTCCCGGACGTCCCGCAGGATCGATCAGAGGTTCCTGATCTCCGTGCATCCTGCAACATCCGACGGCCGGCTCAAAGACACGGAAGTCCCTGGTCGCCGTCGTCCGCTCCTCTCCGCCCACCGCCCGCGGGCACCCTGTCGCAGCTCCCCCGTAAACCCGGTCCGACACCGGACACCCGCCGGAGTTCGGCCGGATCCGTCCCGAGGTGGGCTGGGGGCGGCCGGGTCCACCGGTGTAGCTTGGGTGGGAGCCAGACGTCGCTGCTGATGGCGGTCGGGCGGTCCCGACGCGGACCGACCGAGGGAGAGAGGGCCTCCGACGGACTGCGCTGCGCGTACGCGGGCATTCCTGTGCCCTCCTTCGGGCACCCCTGTGTCCGCCGCCGCGCAGACCAGCCGTATCCACCAGGCCCCAACCCCGAGGAGCACCTCTCCATGACGACTGTCGACAACCGACAGGACTTCAAGGTCGCCGATCTCTCCCTGGCCGAGTTCGGCCGCAAGGAGATCACCCTCGCCGAGCACGAGATGCCCGGCCTGATGTCGATCCGCCGCGAGTTCGCCGCCAGCCAGCCGCTGGCCGGCGCCCGCATCATGGGCTCGCTGCACATGACCGTGCAGACCGCCGTCCTGATCGAGACCCTGGTCGCCCTCGGCGCCGAGGTCCGCTGGGTGTCCTGCAACATCTTCTCCACCCAGGACCACGCGGCCGCCGCCATCGCCGTCGGCCCGAACGGCACGCCCGAGAACCCCCAGGGCATCCCCGTCTTCGCCTGGAAGGGCGAGACCCTGGAGGAGTACTGGTGGTGCACGGAGCAGGCGCTGACCTGGCCGAACACCCCCACCGGCGGCCCGAACATGATCCTGGACGACGGCGGCGACGCCACCATGCTCGTCCACAAGGGCGTCGAGTACGAGAAGTCCGGCAAGGTCCCCTCCCTCGACACCGCCGAGTCCGACGAGCACCGCGTCGTCCTCCAGGTCCTGCAGCGCACCATCTCCGAGGGCTCGCAGAAGTGGACCCAGCTCGCCTCGGAGATCCGCGGCGTGACCGAGGAGACCACGACCGGCGTGCACCGTCTCTACGAGATGCACCGTGACGGCACCCTCCTGTTCCCGGCGATCAACGTGAACGACGCCGTCACCAAGTCGAAGTTCGACAACAAGTACGGCTGCCGCCACTCCCTGATCGACGGCATCAACCGCGCCACCGACGTCCTCATCGGCGGTAAGACCGCGGTCGTCCTCGGCTACGGCGACGTGGGCAAGGGCTGCGCTGAGTCCCTGCGCGGACAGGGCGCCCGCGTGATCGTCACCGAGATCGACCCGATCTGCGCGCTGCAGGCGGCGATGGACGGCTACCAGGTCACGACGCTGGACGAGGTCGTCGACAAGGCCGACATCTTCGTCACCACGACCGGCAACAAGGACATCATCATGGCTGCGGACATGGCCAAGATGAAGCACCAGGCGATCGTCGGCAACATCGGCCACTTCGACAACGAGATCGACATGGCCGGCCTGGCGAAGATCCCGGGCATTGTCAAGGACGAGGTCAAGCCGCAGGTCCACACCTGGAAGTTCCCCGACGGCAAGGTCCTCATCGTGCTGTCCGAGGGCCGCCTGCTGAACCTGGGCAACGCCACCGGCCACCCCTCGTTCGTGATGTCCAACTCCTTCGCGGACCAGACCCTGGCCCAGATCGAGCTGTTCACCAAGCCCGAGGAGTACCCGACCGACGTCTACGTGCTGCCCAAGCACCTCGACGAGAAGGTCGCCCGCCTCCACCTGGACGCGCTCGGCGTGAAGCTGACCACGCTCAGCCCGGAGCAGGCGGCGTACATCGGCGTCGAGGTCGAGGGCCCGTACAAGTCGGACCACTACCGCTACTGATCCGGCGACCCCGCTGGCTGTGACCCCGCCCGCTGTGACCGCGTCCGTGCACTGACGCGGCCTCAGCGGCAGGTACTCACCAGCAGATCCTCCGAGGCAGGCCCCCGCACCCCCGTGCCGGGGGCCTGCCCCTTTGGTTCCTTTGGCCGGACCGGCCCGTCAAGACCCAGGACCCCGATGCCCCGCGGCCGTTATTCGCTCCACGATCCGCACGATCACACCCCCTTCGCTGACGAACACTTCCAGTGCGCCCCCGGCCCGTCCGGCTGGCGTTATGTCTCCCAACTCACCACCCCCTCGGGCGACCACAGCGGTTCCGTCGACCTCACGCTCGACGAACTCGGCCGCCCCATCCGCCTGGAACTCCACGCGGCGAGCTGGCAGGTGCGCGGCGCCGCCCTCGACGGCGTCACCTGGGTCCGCACCGACCCCACCGGCACCGATGCCACCGAAGGCAATGTGCGCGCCCACGCCTTCACCGGCACCTCTCCGGCGTTCCTCATCGCCACCACCCGTCTCCTGCGCCTCACCCCTTCCTCTGCCGCGACCCGCGTCAGCCTGGTCAGCCTTACGGAACCGGTCCTCGCCCCCCGCACCGTGGGCCAGTCCTGGGCCTTGCTGAAAAGAGAAGCACACGGCACTGACAACGGCCCTCTGACCGTGGACGAATACCAGGTCACAGCCCTGGACACGGGCGAGCAGTACGCCGTACACATCGCCGGAGACGTGGTCCTCGCGGCACCCGGCATCGAACTGGAGGAACTGGAGTCGCCGCCGTCCGTCTTCGGTTGAGCGGCGGCGTTGCGGGGTGGCGGCGAGGAGAGTCAGGCGGGCGGCGCGAACCCGGTGGAGGGCTTAGGGGCGGCGGGCGCTGCGCTGGGCTGCGCTGAGGGCTGGGTACCGGGCGCGACGGGATCGGCTCCCGTGCCACCTGGGGCCGGGACAGGGGGAGCGGCAGCGGCCGGCCAAGAAGCAGGTGCAGGCGCGGGAGCCGAGCCGTACGGCTGCTGAGGAGCCGGAGACGGCTGGAGCGCCGAGTTGCCGAAGGCACCCGGTACACCCGCCGCGGGCCTGAACCCGCCGACCGGTACGCCCCCGACCGCGCCGTTCCCGAAGGCCCGCCGCACATCACGCGCCTGCCGCTCCTGCACCACCGCCGCCAGATACGCGGCCGACGGAACACCCTGCGGAGCCGGAGCCCCCGTACGCGCCACGAGGTCCGCGGCGAGCCGCTCGGCCATGGCCCAGCCGACCTGCGGATCCAGCTGCTGCATCCGCGTCAGGTACTGCCGGATGGCCAGCCACAATCCGTCGGGAACGGCGGACAGATCAAGCTCGGCGAAACGTCCCGTCAGCCAAGGCGGCGGCGGAGGCACAAAGGCAGTCTGCCCGGCGGACACCCTTTCCCGTACGACCAGAGTGCCCGCGAACACATCCCCGAGCCGCCGACCGCGCGCCGAGACGAGCGAGGCGATACAGGCGACGACACCGACCGTCATCAGGATTTCGATCACGCCGATCGCACCCCGCACGAGCGCGTGCCGGAACCGGATCGGCCCGCCGTCGTCCCGCACCACGCGCAGCCCGAACGCCAGTTTCCCGAGCGAACGCCCATGACTCAGGGTCTCCACCGCTATGGGCCCGCCCACCAGGATCAGCACAAAGGCCGCGATCGACATCGCGACCTGCGCCGCAACATCCAAAGAGGCAGTGGAGAACATCAGCGCCACGGTGACAGCGGTGTAGGCGGCGATGGCCACGATCAGATCGAGCAACACCGCCAGCGCCCTGCTGGGCAGCCTCGCGGGGCGCAACTCCAGCGCCACCGCCTCGCCCGTCACCAGCTCACTCACGTCTGCCGCCCTTCCCCTGCTCTGCCCCTGGAACAGCCAGTCTGCCAAGCTGAGGGCATATCGCGCCCCAGTACGACAAGCTGATCCCCGACCAGCAGTCGACGAGCAGCCGAGGAGCAGGCAACCAGATGGACCTCGACGTCTTCGTCTCGGCCCACCGCGCCGAGTGGGACCGCCTCGACGCGCTGCTCCGCCGCCAGCGTCGCCTGAACGGCGCCGAGGCCGACGAACTCGTCGCGCTGTACCAGCGCACGGCCACCCATCTCTCCCTGATCCAGTCCAGCGCGCCGGACCCTCAACTCACCGGTCGGCTCAGCCAACTCGTGGCACGCGCGCGTAGTGCGGTGACAGGAACCCGTCGTGCCTCCTGGCGCGATGTCACGCGCTTCCTGGGCCACAGTTTTCCGGCCGCCGTCTACAGAGCACGTCACTGGTGGGTCCCCACGGCGCTGCTGTCGACGGTGGTCGCGATCCTCCTGGGGTGGTGGATAGGCACCCACCCCGAGGTGCAGTCCTCGATCGCGGCCCCGAGCCAACTGCGCGAACTGACCCGCCCCGGTGGCGAGTACGAGACCTACTACTCCAGCCATCCGGCGGCGGCCTTCGCGGCGCAGGTCTGGACGAACAACGCCAAGGCCGCCGCGATGTGCCTGGTCCTGGGCGTCTTCTTGGGCCTGCCGGTCCTCTGGATCCTCTTCGAGAACATGCTCAACCTGGGCGTAGGCATCGGCCTGATGTCGTCGGCGGGCCGGCTCGACACCTTTCTCGGCCTGATCCTCCCGCACGGCCTGCTCGAACTCACGGCTGTCTTCGTCGCCGCTGGCACCGGGATGCGCCTCGGCTGGACCCTCATCGACCCCGGCCCACGCTC